>NZ_JAPTNK010000017.1:0-108456 GCF_026891775.1 Brevibacillus halotolerans | reverse complement strand
GCTAGGGTCCGAAGACCCTCGCTCGACTTGCATGTATTAGGCACGCCGCCAGCGTTCGTCCTGAGCCAGGATCAAACTCTCCATTAAAGTAGTTCTTGATCAAAGCTTCAAAACTTGCTTGGCTAGTATTTCTATCAAACATTTTACTGTTCAGTTTTCAAAGAACAACAACTTTTTAATCTTATCAAAACCTTCTTGATTTGTCAACTGTTTTTTTAACAGCGACTCAATCATCATAACACATTCAGTTTTGAAAAGCAATACTTTTTTCTCATCCTCATCTTTTGTTTCATTCGCTCGGTGAGGACATAAATTAATATAGCATATCTCTCTCACATAAATCAACACTTTTTTTAAATTTATTTTAAAAAGTTTAGTTTAAATGAAAATAGATTCTATCTCTATCGTATTTACAGCTTTATTAGTCTATCACACCTTACCATTAATGCAACAATAAACAACAATTTAATAGAAAGAAAAAGCAACTAAGGGAACCACTTAGCCTTAGTTGCTTTTTTATTCACCAAAAGTCAAATTAGATCCCGTTTACGCTTTACCCTTATCTCTCATATGAGGGAATAAGAGCACATCACGAATAGACGGTGCATCTGTCAAGAGCATAACTAGACGATCGATACCAATCCCTAGTCCACCAGTTGGCGGCATGCCGTACTCAAGCGCTTCGATGAAATCGTCGTCCATTTCATGAGCTTCATCATTACCAGCAGCTTTCTCTAGCAGTTGCGCTTCAAAACGCTGACGCTGGTCAATTGGATCATTAAGCTCCGTAAATGCATTCGCGTGCTCACGAGCAACAATAAACAGCTCGAAACGATCTGTAAAACGTGGATCTTCCTCGTTTTTCTTAGCCAACGGAGAAATTTCTACAGGATGTCCGTATACAAATGTAGGTTGAATTAATGTTTCTTCGATTTTTTGTTCAAAGAATTCATTAACAACATGTCCAAAGGTATGATGAGCTTCTACAGTAATTCCATGCTCTTTAGCCAAAGCACGTGCTTCCTCATCGCTCATGTGCTTCCAGAAATCTACTCCTGTATGCTCTTTTACCAAATCCACCATGTGTACTCGTCTCCATTGCGGAGTCAGATCTACCTCATGGCCTTGGTACTGGATCTTCGTGGTACCCAGCACGGTTTGTGCAATATGCGCAATCATTTCTTCTGTTAACTTCATAATATCCTTGTAATCAGCATAAGCTTCATACAGTTCAATCATTGTAAATTCAGGATTGTGTCGTGTAGAGATACCTTCATTACGATATACGCGACCGATCTCATACACTTTTTCCATACCGCCAACAATCAGACGTTTTAAATGTAACTCAATCGCAATACGCATAAACAATTGCATGTCTAATGCATTGTGATGAGTGATAAAAGGACGAGCAGATGCTCCCCCAGCAATGGAGTGCAAAGTAGGTGTTTCTACTTCTAAATATCCTAGGTTATCCAAATAACGTCTCATTTCAGTTAGAATACGGCTACGTGCGATAAATGTTTTACGTACTTCTGGATTAACAATCAAATCCACGTAACGCTTCCGATAGCGTGTCTCGATATCTTTTAGGCCATGGAATTTCTCCGGTAATGGACGAAGAGATTTGCTTAGGAAAACTAAGCTTTTCGCTTTGACACTTAACTCGCCTGTTTTTGTTTTAAATAAAGTACCAGTAAGACCGATAATGTCCCCGATATCACTTAAATCAAAAACGTTATATAGGTCGTCGCCGACTGTATCTTTACGCACATAAATCTGAATTTGACCAGAGCGATCCAATAGTTGCGCAAAGCTTGCCTTACCCATTTTGCGCTTTGCCATTAAACGACCGGCGATAGTAACTTCGTGATTCGCTTCTTCAAGTTCTTCTTTCGTTTTGTCCGTGAAGCTAGCTGTAATATCCGAAGCAAAATCCTTCTGTTCAAATTTCTTTCCAAACGGATCAATGCCCCATTCACGTAATTGATCCATTTTGTCATGGCGAACTTGTAGCAATTCGTGTAGTTCTTGCTCAGTTCCTTGCTCTTGTTGTAGGTCTTCTTCTCTTGCCATTCCTTCTTCACTCCTAACAGAACGCTCTGTTAAAGCCCATTGAATAGGACTAGGGCGTACCATCAAAAGATTGGTACGCCATTTAACGTGAGCTTATCGATTAATTTCAAGTACTTCGTATTGAATAACGCCCGCTGGAACGTTTACATCTACTGTAGATCCTTTTGCTTTTCCAAGCAAGGCTTGACCAACAGGAGATTCGTTTGAAATTTTATTGTTTAATGGATCAGATTCAGCAGAACCAACGATAGTGTAGTCTACTATGTCTCCAAATTCAAGATCTTTTAGACGAACAGTTGAACCAACACTTACCACATTGGTATCAACATCTTCGTTCGTAATAATGCGAGCATTACGTAACATTTTTTCTAGGGTTAGAATGCGCCCTTCGATGAACGCTTGCTCATTTTTAGCTTCTTCATACTCAGAGTTTTCACTAATATCTCCAAAGCTAATGGCCTCTTTAATACGCGCAGCAACTTCTTTACGCTTAACAGTTTTTAAATCTTCTAATTCTTGCTCAAGCTTGGCAAGGCCTTCAGGTGTAAGGATGACTTCTTTTTCAGACATCTTCGTATTCCCCCGTTTATCAATTTTTAATCCCGTTATCAAAAAGTACACAGGATTATATGTAGATCACCCACTTAATATACTAGGGGTAATCGTTTTCTTTTTGTAATACAGTGGGTCATAGGGAAAGCTGCCAGATCATGATCTGGCAGCTTCAAGTACATAATACGATGAATTATAGGATATGAGAAATACGTTGTCAATGTTTGATTTCCATTATAAGGCAGAGATTTTTACAGACCCTTCTTTCTCCATCTCTGTATCATCAAACGCGCCGCTTTCTACCCAATCTACGTACTCATGCAATAAGCGATACAATTCTTCTTCTGTTTCAACAGAATTTATCAGGTGTTTCGTTTGAGTGGCACCTTTTAAGCCTTTTAGGTACCACGCAGCGTGTTTGCGCATCTCAAGTATGCCAACTCTTGGTCCTTTTAATGCAACTAAACGTTTAGCATGCAGCAAACAGATATTTACCTTATCACGAGCAGTAGGTTCACCCAGTAATTCACCTGTGGTTAGATATTGGATCGTCCGATAAAGCATCCAAGGATTCCCTAGAGCCGCACGACCAATCATAACCCCGTCGCAGCCTGTTGTATCTAACATACGTTTGGCATCCTCTGGTGATGCTACGTCACCGTTACCGATAACCGGAATAGTAACCACCTCTTTAACTCGGCGAATCCATTCCCAATCAGCGTGACCCTTGTACATCTGAACACGAGTACGAGCATGCACAGAAACCGCCTTACCACCAGCGCGCTCTACCGCCTGTGCATTATCTAAAACATATAGATGATCCTCGTCCCAGCCCAAGCGCATTTTGACTGTTACCGGTTTGTCCACAGCATCTACTACCGCTGAAACCACTTCATAAATTTTTTCCGGATCTAATAACAAACGAGCCCCTGCATCACAGCTAACAATCTTAGGGACAGGACACCCCATGTTAATGTCGATAATATCGGCATTGGTGTTTTGGTCAACGTAACGAGCCGCTCCCACCAATGTTTCCTTATCTCCGCCGAAAATTTGCAGACTCAACGGTTTTTCACGTTCATCTACGTATAGCATATCTAACGTTTTTTTGTTGCCATGCATAATCGCCTTGTCACTAACCATCTCAGCACAGACCAGACCTGTGCCAAATTCTTTAGCAATCAAGCGAAAAGCAGGATTACATACTCCTGCCATTGGTGCTAGGACAACATTGTTTTTTAATTCGATGTTTCCGATTTTCATATATAAAACCTCCTTAAGCGAAGGAACGCTGCCTACTTTTCATTCCCTTTATTTATAGCACATAATTCCTCATATTCAACTTGTAAAGTGTTGGCTATCTTCCGTAATACCAGTTCAGTCGGTGGTTTGGTTCCTCGCTCCAAGGTACCTACAAACGATAATGATACACCCATCTCACTGGCTAATTGCTGTTGTGTAAAGCCTTTTAATTTGCGGAACGCTCTGATTCGGCTCCCCAATCTAATGTCCCCCATACCTGTACCCCCTGCGTTTCTATACATTGATGGATTGCTTCTTCTATGGATAAATCTGTTCCCGGAATAACTCCATGCCATACCTCTTGAAGCGGAATTAGTACAAAAGCACGATGAATCATTTCTGGATGAGGAATGACCAAATTCGGCAACGCCACTTCTTCCTCTCCAAAAAGCAACAGATCAATATCAATATTGCGCGGCCCCCAGCGCTCAAGACGAACTCTCCCTAATTTTTGCTCAATCGATAAGGCTGTCTGCAATAACTCAAGGGGCGTTAAGCTTGTTTCAATTTCAATCACCATATTTAAAAAGGCAGGCTGATTAAGATAGCCCACTGGATCAGTCTCATAAACAGAAGAAAGGCGAGACACTTGAATGAAATCATGTGCGTGTAACCAGGCGATGGCACCTTTAAGCATAGCTTCTCGCTCTCCCTGATTAGATCCAAGGGCAATATATGCTTTTGTAAGATTGCCCATGCTAGTTACTTCCTTTCTTCCTAATCATCTCAATTGCAACTGACTGGTAATGCCCTGCTATAGGAGGGTCTGGTTTTGTTACTTTTACTTTGACTTCATCTAAAGGAAAATCGCTCAACAAGCCATCGCAAATCTGCGCCGTCAATTTTTCCACTAACTGATAACGCTCTCCTTCAACGATAGCCTTCACTCTTTCGTAAATATCTGCATAATTAACGGTGTATTCTAGCTGATCGGTATCAGCAGCCTTTTGCAAATCAAGTGAGAGCTCCAAATCAACATAGAACCTTTGACCTAGCCTAGCCTCTTCTTGAAAAACACCATGGTAACCATAAAAAGCCATACCATTAAAATAGATTTTATCCATTGTAACGCGCCCCTTTTTTTATAGCGTCCATCATCATTGCTGTTCGTTTTATGGCCTTAACATCGTGCACGCGCATGATATGACAACCTTTCTCAATGCCTAACGCTACCGTTGCTATTGTACCCTCTAGACGTTCATCCACGGGTAAATCAAGAACCTTACCAATCATAGATTTTCGTGAGGTTCCCAGTAAGACAGGGTAGCCAAGAGCCACTAAATCATCCAACCGACGCATAGCTTCTAAATTTTGCTGCAATGTTTTTGCAAAACCAATACCTGGGTCAAGCACGATCATCTCTTCTGACACGCCTGCTGCTAAAGCTAGCTGAATAGATTCCTGTAAATCCTTTATGTAGTCAGGAAAGAAATCCTGGTATTCCATCTGCTCTCGGTTGTGCATTAGGATAATCGGCACATTCCATCTAGCAGCTACAGCGGCCATTTCAGAGTCTTTTTTTGCCCCCCACACGTCATTAATAATATGGGCTCCTGCCCGCAATGCTTCGTCGGCAACGCGAGCTTTATAGGTATCAACAGAGATCGGTACATCTATATCGCGGGAGAGGCGCTCGATAATCGGAATAATTCGCTCTAATTCTTGTTCCGCACTAACAAGCTGAGAACCCGGCCGTGTCGACTCTCCCCCTACATCGATGATATCCGCTCCATCCTTTACAAGCCTTTCAGCATGCCGCATAGCGTCATCTAGCTGATTGTAACGTCCTCCATCTGAAAAAGAGTCAGGAGTAACGTTAAGGATTCCCATAATTAATGTTCTTTCGTGTAACGGCAGATTATATGTACCACATGATAGTGATGTAAATTTGGTCTGAGAGCGCTCATGATCATGGTTCATCTTTTTCGAACTCCTTTTTATATTGTGGAAAGCATAACATAATCAGTTGGACAATTCTACCAATCGTCTGTAGGCTTCATGCAGCTTTTGGGTCAGCTTTCCATAGACGTATGGAACTTCTACATTCTCAACAGTCGATACCGGTACGATCTCCTGAATCGAGTTGGTTACGAACACCTCATCAGCTTTAAATAGTTCCTCAAGAGGATAAAGACCTTCCTCCAGATTAAAACCACCTGTACGTGCGATGGTTAGGACAGCATTTCGGGTAATTCCTGCTAACAGATTAGTATCAACGGAAGGCGTATATACGATATTGTCCCTGACCCAGAACACGTTGCTGACAACCCCTTCACAGATATAACCTTCTTTTGTCAAAAATAGACCTTCTATATCCGGTGCGCCTCCTATTTCTTGTTTACCAAGGGCACAGTTTAAATAATTATGAGATTTAAAACGTAGGTTTCCTTCCTGCGTCTGCCTTGGAAAGGAGATTACTTTCAACCTTTTGGCAATAGGAGGCTCTGCGATCGGCGTTACAGATTTGACAAAAATATAAAGCGATGGCTGCTCATATACACCACTATGCAAGCCAACACCTTCCGCTCCTCCAGTAACACTAATCCGTACATAAGCATCCTCTAGCTTATTCTTCTCCAGAGTAGCCTGCACAGCACGATATATGTCACTACGCTCCCACTTGTGACGAATGCGTAAATCAGTCATTCCATTTTCCAAACGCAGCATATGCTCATTCCAAAAGCATGGTTTTCCTTGATAAATTCGAATGGTCTCAAATAGACCGATACCATATAAAAAGCCATGATCCATGGCTGAAACTACCGCTTGTTGGGCGGGTACAATTTTATCATTAACAAACACCCACATCCGCTTAATCTCCTAGCTATAAGACGTTTATCTCTCTTCTGTCGCACATAAAATCATAGTATCATAACTAAAACTTTCCTCGAACCACTCTCGCTGTGATTTTGGTTTATTTCTTTCCTGAAAAAACCACCTGCAATCATTTTTGCAAGTGGCTTTGAAGTAATGGTTCATTATTTGATAGGTTGAGTCTCTTTTGCATAAGCCGTCAAAAAGTTTTTCAACATTTGCTTTCCATATTGAGTAATAATGGATTCAGGGTGAAATTGAACACCTTCGATAGGTAGCTCTCTATGACGAATCGCCATTATCTCCCCTTCAGGTGTACGAGCTGTAATTTCTAATTCTTCTGGAATGGATTCTTCCTGGATCACCAGCGAATGATAGCGCGCAGCTTGGAATGGGGAAGGTATGGATGCAAAAATGGTCTTACCATCATGCAATACCTCCGAGGTTTTTCCATGCATAAGCCGATCTGCTCGCACTATTTTCCCGCCAAATACTTGCCCTATTGATTGATGACCAAGGCATACGCCAAAAATCGGAATCTTCCCTGCAAAATGACGAACGACATCCATACTAATCCCAGCTTCATTCGGTGTGCAAGGACCTGGCGAAATCATCAGGTAATCTGGATTCATATTTTCGATTTCCTCTAGCGTGATTTTGTCGTTACGAAATACCCGTAACTCCTCACCCAGCTCCCCAACAAATTGTACTAGGTTGTACGTAAAGGAATCATAGTTATCAATCATAATAATCATACTCAGCTCTCCTCTCGGCTTTTCAGCCTCTCATTCTCAAACTCTTCACTCAGCTCAACTACTTTCCACAAGACCTCTGCTCTCTTTCCACTACTCATCGCACTCTTTCCGCTCAAGAATAATCATACCTGATACCTATAACAGCTTGGGTACAGCCTGCTTTGAGCTTTACTAATTCTTGTATAGACAGAAGTGTTTCATTCTCAAGTCAATTGGTCAAAAGCAATAGGTCTTGATATATCATAACATACAGACTTGGTGGCTGTAAGTCATCATTTGGAAGCTTTTGTAAGATTGTTTTTCGAATTCACTCATTTCATAGCAACGATTCATGGGCCTTCAATAAAGATAGCAGCTCCTGCACTAGTTGCTCTATAACGACAAAAAGAAGTGGCCCTCAACGCGTGCGAACCACTTCCATAGCATTATTCCTGCTTAAAAGCCTGAAGCAATATTAATCCTCAAAATGATAAAGTGGCGTAGATAAATAGCGTTCACCATTGCTAGGAATAATAACTACAACTTTTTTTCCTTTTCCTAAATGACTCGCTACATCGAGAGCCGCTGAAATAGCCGCACCTGAGGAAATTCCACCTAGAATTCCTTCTTCCCTAGCCACACGACGAGCTGTCTCAAAAGCAGCTTCATTTTCAATAGGAAGAATTTCATCATAGATAGACGTATCCAAAATCTCCGGCACGAATCCAGCACCAATTCCTTGAATCTTATGCGGCCCTGGTTTGCCTCCAGACAAAACCGGGGAGGCCTGAGGTTCTACCCCATAAATTTTTACCTCTGGGTATTCCTCTTTCAGCACTTGACCCACGCCTGTAATAGTACCACCTGTACCGATACCAGCAATAAAAGCGTCAATACCCCCGATCTCTTTTCCCTGTTCAAGCAACTCTTTTGCTGTAGTATCTCGATGTACCTTAGGATTGGCTTTATTATTAAATTGCTGAGGGATAAAATAGTCGGAGTTCTCGCGAGCAAGTTCTTCTGCTTTACGAATCGCTCCTCCCATTCCTTCCGCTCCTGGGGTCAAGATTAATTCCGCTCCATACGCACGTAGCAAATTACGTCTTTCCATACTCATGGTATCTGGCATAACCAAGATAGCACGATATCCCTTCGCTGCAGCCACCATCGCTAATCCGATCCCGGTGTTACCGCTAGTTGGCTCAATTATGGTATCGCCAAGCTTCAATTTACCTTCCGCTTCGGCTGTTTCAATCATAGAAAGTGCGATACGATCTTTCACACTGCTACCGGGGTTAAAGAACTCCAGCTTTAAATAGATATCAGCCATGTCTTCCGTTACGACACGATTGAGTTTGACTAATGGCGTATTTCCAATCAGTTCTGTAATAGATTGTGCAACCCGCATGTTTTTGTCCCCCTCAAGTAATCATCACCGAGTAATTTGCTAGGATTTGTAGGTATTATAACAAATCATATTCATTAGCGTCAACGATATGTTAAATCCTTCACTTCTACTTTGGTCGTTTTACGTAAACGATTTAAAATTTCATCAAACGACTCCGCTTTAGCAATCGCCATGTCCTCAAAAACCTTTTCCTTCGACTGTTCAAAGGTTGGAACCACTTCTTCCTTCCGTTCTGTTATATGCAATAATGCATAACCATCTTCAACAGGAATGGGAGCAGATACTTCCTTGACTTTCATATCCTGAAGAGCGAACTGTTCATTTTCCGTTAAAGAGTCGTCCTTTAAAACAACGATCCCCATATCTCCACCATTGGGAGCTGTATGGGCGTCTATGGAGCGCTCTTTAGCCAATGTAATAAAATCTGCTCCCTTTGATAGCTCCTGGAATAAATTTTGAGCCTCGGCTTCCGTTTTTACTAACAAGCGATAGAGATGTACGGTGGTCGGTTGAATATAATCGGATTGGTGTTGCTGGAAATAAGCTCGTAGTTCATCATCACTAATGGTTACATTCTTAGTAGCGAGCTTTTTCAACAATAATTGATAGCGAACCTCCTGCTCCATTTGGGCCGGAGTCTGTCCCAATCGATCCTGCACCTCACTAGGAATATCACCCTCATGCGGGAAATGACTTCTTATCCTTTGAATCTCTTCCTGAACTCGTTGATCAGAAACAGTAAGTTGTAGACGATTTGCTTCTTGGAAGACGAGCTGGTGATCAATTATTCGATCCAACATCTGCTTTCCATAGCGCTCTTTTAATTGTGAATTTAGCGCTTGCTCTGTAACATTTTCATCTCCTACCTTAGCTACCGTCGCCAGACCTGCGCCTTTATACCAAGCACCCGATACAACAGCTAACAACAAGATGAGCGCACCAATCAAGCTCCACAAAAACCGAACGTTACGCATCCATTTCTCTCCATTTCATTAAAATTCTATAATATTAGGGCAAGAAAAAAACGGTAGTTGACGTGTCGTTAGCAATCGCACATGTCTCATGCTCTAGTCTCCACCGTTTTGTCTCTTATTCTTTATTTATCCAAATCATTAATGATTTCCTGCAAATCATCATAGTTGAACTGGTAAAGTTCATTGCAAAAATGGCAGTGAACCTCAGCTCCGCCCTCTTCTCTTTGCATACTCATTAATTCTGCCTTACCTAAGCTAGCTAATGTGTTGCCCACTTTTTCAGCAGAGCACCCGCAATTAAAGGTAAGATCTAGCTTACTATGAATAGTAGGGTTATCCAATACCTTTGCAATTAATTCCTCCGGTGTAATACCTTCTGCAATTAAGCGTGATACCTGCGGCAATTTACTAATTTTCTCTTCAATTTTCGCGATATCCTCTTCAGGAGTACCAGGAAGTAATTGCAGAATGAATCCACCTGATCCAAAAATGGAATGATCTTCAGGGTTTACCAGCACACCTACAGCTACAGCCGACGGAGTCTGCTCTGATACCACAAAATAATAACTAAAATCCTCACCAATCTCACCGGAAACAATCGGCACACTACCTTGATACGGTTCTCGAAGACCTAAATCCTTTGTTACGTATAAAAACCCATCTGTACCTACTGCACGTCGAACGTCTAGCTTACCAAGTTCATTCAACTCGAAATGAACTTGTGGATTGGTTGCATACGCCCGCAATTCACCGTGGGCATTGGCCTCTGCAAAAATGCTGCCGATCGGACCGCCACCATTAATCTTGACTGAAATACGTTCGTCCCCTTTAAGCATAGCACCCATCATCGCTGTTACTGTAAGCGTTCGCCCTAAAGCTGCACTAGCAGTGTTCAGCATACCGTGTCTTTTTCTAATGTCTTCTACAATTCCTGTCGTGCGGGCAGCAAATGCTCGAACATTCCCATTAAAACCCGTTGCTCTTACTAAATAGTCACTCATAAGCGTCCTCCTTGCATATCCTCTACTTCTCTTAGTTCAGTGTGCCTCGTGTGCTCATTACGCATTCGCTAGTCTTAGCACTCTCTGGTTACCGTCGTCTGACTGTAGGTAATTGATTGCACCAAAGTATTTCTCTTGTTTTTTGTAACTTTGATCCAATCAATTAGCTATTTCATGAACAACAAAACTCCCGCGTATGAGGCAGGAGTCCTCCATCCAGTCTTATTTAGAATGTACCCATGATTCGGCCCAAGTTTGCACAGCATCCATGACGGTTTTTAACCCTCTTCCTTTATCTGTCAACTCGTATTCAATACGCACAGGGGTTTCAGGATAAACATTCCGCGTTAAAACACCAGCTAGTTCTAACTCCTTAAATCTTTCCGCCAACATCCGATCACTCATACCGGGTATGACTTCAGATATATCTTTAAAGCGCTTAGGCCCTGTCATTAACACACAAATAATTAACCCCGTCCAGCGTTTTCCCAACAATTCGAAAGCAGTCTCAAGCTTTGGGCACAATTGGTGGTCACTCATCTTTATCACTCCCTTATAGTTATTTTACCATAGCTACTTTACAAAAATAAGTTTTCAGAAGTGGAGATACCTTTCAAAGTGTAGTTTTCCCGCTTTCTAATAAAAAAATGGGCTACTTGCCTACTCACTTATTTACTTTCTTCATATAAATAGTATAATGATTTCTGCCTATAAGACAAACCTTTGGGGGTTAACCCTATTTAATGATAGAATTTTCAGTTTATTTAGCTGAAAAGAAGTTTCACAGACACAAGAAAAATAGACAATAAAAAGGAGCATGATCATGCTTCTTAGCATGTAGCTCCTTTGACCTCCAATTATGGGGACAATGAATGAATTATGTTTTTTTGACATACCTTAGGAAAGGTACTCCATCAAGTTGCGTGAACATTTCTGTTTGCGCAATCGCTCAATCGTAGTCGCTTCAATTTGACGTATACGCTCGCGAGTAAGACCAAACATCTTGCCTACTTCCTCTAACGTATAAACCTGATCATCATACAGTCCAAAGCGCATCGCAATGATTTCTTGCGAACGTGGACTTAATACGGATAAAGCATCAAAGACCTGGTCCCTTAGATCAACTCGTTCAATCCAGTCATCTAATGAGCTTTCTTTGTCATCAACAATTTCAGCGTAGCTTAGCAATTCTTCGTCATCTTCCATGTAGAGCTCGACAGGTTGCTCATCGATTGACTCCATTTTAATGCGAAGAGCATACTCGATGGTATCCATTTTTTCCATGGGAATATTTAAATAGGTTGCAATCTCATGTCGTTCAGGATTGCGGTTTAGCAAATGAGCCAATTGCATTACTTTCTTTTGATAGAGGCGTATTTGCTCATGCATGTGTACAGGTATGCGAATAAGACGGCCTTTGTCACTGATAGCACGTGTGATGGCTTGTGAAATCCACCAATGCGAATAGTGATATAAACGGACGCCTCTTGTAATATCAAATTTTTCTATTGCGGTAAATAACCCAATTGTTCCTTCTTGAATCAGATCAAGGAACGGCATTCCCTTTTTTAAATGACGAAGTGCAGTGTTTACGACATAACGAAGATAAGCACGTACTAGAATCTCGCGAGCTTCTAAATCACCATCACGCTGATACTGAATCAAATATTGCATTTCTTCATCTTTATCCAACATAGGTGTTGCTGCTACGCCCTCCAAAAACAATAACGCGGAAGTATCTGACCGTAAAGATTTAGGAACAACAATTGATAATTCGTTCTCGACTTCACGCCAACGCCGGGCACAATCTTGGAAAGAGGTGTGACTCATAGTGGTCATGTGCAACCCTCACTTCATCGGAAATAGAAATATTCAGTTATCTCCTGTTGACACATTAAAACATATTGTATAATCCTTATGTTAACAGAATATCAGGAAAAAGGTGAACAAAATTTTTGAAAGAACTAGAACTTTTTACATCTAGTTATTAATTCCTTAATTATGCTATACCTTTCATGATATACATACGCACTGGCTGTATGTTTATCGTACGTAGGAGATAACGTTCACATTACTACTTACCGGAAAATGTTTTGTAGCGAATCATTAGTACAGCGGCATCGTACTAGTGTATTTTTTATGCCAACTGATCCTCTATTAATCAGTGTACACCATTTTTACCTTGTACCAACCCTCTAAGTTAAAAACTTTTTGAATTAACTCGCTACTAATATTGACTCCTCAACCCCCAAAAAAGTTGCATTTTTTCCTATATGTAATATCTGGATGCCCATTTGTTGCCTACTTATAAGAAAATAAATGAAATGAGCGAAAAAAGTGTAAGCAAGCTTTGATCCTCTCGTCTATTTACATACCCAGTATTTTCGAGGGTTCAGGTAATGCAAGTAAGGTTGAGGATAGGCTTTTGGGCTTTTGGGCTTTTGGGCTTTTGGGCTTTTGGCTGTTTTGGCTGTTTTGGTTTGTTATGTCGAACATTCAACTGATTTTACATCTAGAACTATCTGAGGGTAATTCTTTTAAAAGAGGTGTCACACAAATTGACTAGGCGCGAACACATTGAGGAGTGGTTTGTTCGTTATAGTGACGATATATATAAGTTTTTAGTTTACTATACGCGTAACCGCGATGTAGAAGATTTGGTGCAGGAAGTTTTCATGAAAGCTATTAGAGGATATGAAAAATATGAAGGAAGAGCCCAACCTAAAACCTGGCTTTTTTCAATTGCACGCAATACAGCAATTGATCATGAACGGAAGAAACGCTACTTGAGTTGGCTACCAGATACCTGGTTAAAACAAATCAAGTCACCTGATGGAACACCTGAAGAGATTGTAGGTAAACAGGAAGAAAATCAATTGCTCTATGCCGCTGTACAGCGATTAAAGCCTTCCTATCGGGAGGTTGTGATTTTACGCGGCATAAAGGGGTTATCCCCTAGTGAAGCCGCGGAAATTCTACAGTGGAGCGAAAGCAAAGTAAATACAACCTTGCATCGTGCTTTAAAAACATTACAAAAAAGCTTAGGCAAGGAAACTGATGTAGATGGGGTGATCAATCGTGTCATCTAATAAATTTTCAAATCTAGATGAGCAATCGAATCAAACATTAAAGCATCTGCAAACACTCCCAGATCATAAGCTGGATGCTACAAGCAAACAACACATGCTGGCTCATTTACTAAGAGAAGAGAAAAAAGAGGTACACAGAACTGATCTCTCTATTTATTTTACTTGGATCAGTAAAGGAATTGTGTGCAGTTCATTAGTTCTAGCTACCTTCTGGTTAGGAAATGCATGGGTGCAAAAGGAGCAGCCAATCAATTCAAACAAAAGTCTAGTATCCGCAACTATAAGTGATTATAAGGAGTCACGTAATACTGATTTACACAATACTGATCCACTCAATTCTTTACACGATAGCAAGACAAGTGTGGAAAAAAATACCCAAACAGTGACTCCGGCTCAAAACAAGCTTTTAGTAAACGTAATGGAGCGAGCCAGAAGCGGCAAAGTGATAAATGCAGATATTGCTGTAAAAACATCTCTAGCCGATGACATAAAAAAAGTATGGGGTGAATCTAAAGGGCCGGATCAGGTACGATTTGGTCTACCTACTACTAATTACCCTGAGAAGTCATTGGCATTTTCCTACAATAAAGGCGAGATACTAGTAGAAATCATTTCAACAGACACTCGGTTAAAGGATCTAAATAAAGAACAAGTGGAACAGGTTCTTGGGAAGCCCCAATTTGTCCAGCAGTTCACAGATCAACTGAAATACAGCTATCCTGCTGGCGGAGACTATCAATTAGTATTTTATTTTACTCCAATCAGCCTCAACAATAGTTCGAACACAACTGAACCATCTGCTAGGGATCATGATGTATCTCCGCAAATCGAACATGTAAGTGTCGTCTATCCAGACGGCCGGAAAAACCTCATGCTGGGAGATAATATTGATTTCTTACAAAGAATGAATGAATCAGCTTCTAAGGGATTGCTAGTAGAAGACTTTGTAGTGGGACGAACCACTAAGGAGCAAATAGAGCAACGTTGGGGTAAAGCTGACAAAACGGACACCCCCTATAAAACTACCTATGCAATCTATCGTAAGCACGGCACTGTCGTCGGATATGATTCTAAAGGTCTACTGATCGAAATCCGAAGCTTTGATCTTCGCTTACAAGACATACATCTATCGGAGGTCAAAACAGCCTTGGGTGAAAAATTAAAAGGATACTTTAATAGAAACAAAGAACAGATCTTCACGTACCCGTTAAATAGTGAGTTCCAACTTCAAGTGGTCATATCTCCTGTAACAAATAAAAATACTGACCCATTAGTAGATCATATAAATGTCATACACAAGCAATCTGAGAGCTGGGAAACATAAACACTTGAATAAACCATGGTAAATAGGGATTTTAACTAGAACAATGTTTGGTTTGTTATGACTTTGCCTGGGATAGGAATCAGGCAAAGTCATTTTTACTTTCTTAATGCCTTTTCATTAGCCTTTATTTATTAGCTCAGCTATCTTAATTTTTATCTTCAGTTTAGAGGATTACACCACCTTACTTTGACCCAACTTAAAGCTTCTAAACTGCTGGTGGGGAATACGTGTGGTTATTGAAAAAGAAGGATAGAGGGTAGATAATATCTCAACTTTCTATTTTTTATTTTCTTTTTATCGATTCACTCTTAGAGAAAAGTAGCTCTCCTTTTCGAGGTTTACTACCTGTTAGATACGAAATGAAACTATAGCCTGCTGAAGGATATACTAATAATAACAATTATTTCCAATGTTACTTCAATTGCTTTTACCAGGGAGTATGTATTCATTTTCTGTTTCATGGAGAAGCCTCGGCTTTGATTCAAGCTGACGTAGTGGAATTTCCCACTCTAACTCTCTAAATATTTCGAGAAATCGTCTGGTTTTCATCTAGTTTGACTTGATAAATTATTTTCTAATCGATTATTCTCCTTCTTGTCACACTGATTTTTCCGATCTTTAGCTTCTATATAATTAAGGAATTTCGATACCATTCCATTAATCTCTAGGTGATTGCGATAGTAATAAAAAATCTTACGAATACGCTCTCTTTCTTTCCTATTTAGAGCTGGCTTCATTTGTTTAATTTGATCGATGAGTCTACTTAGTTGAACGTTATTGGGCCTTCCTCGTCTAATTGGTCTTTGATAATAAGCTTGTTGATATTCATCAAAGGCTTGAGGGTTTTCAATAAGCCATGAATCAACTAGTGCTTCAATATCTTTACCATTACGAATTCCTATTTTATATAAATAATGAAAATACATCACTTTAGTTCTTTTCCCTTTCGAACGCCATTGCTTCATATAGCCGTTTGAATTGGTAAGCACATGAGTTACATGCTTGATTAATTCCTGTCTGTTTCTTATCTTATACATCCCTATCGTTCTACGGACAATAGAAAATAAAATGGAGTGAAAACCCGTACTTCTGTTGTTACCTAGCCTTTTCTTCTCATACCAGGCCTCTACAGCCTGATCAAAGTCTTTTCGGCAACGAACTAACTGTAACTTTTGCAAGTGCTGATAGAAAAAATCTGTATCATACTCGGCTACCACCTCTTCCTGATAATCAACGAATACATAATCAATAAATTTATTTTTTAAATCCTCCTTCCCCAATAAGCTGCAGACTTGCTCATAACAACGTTCCACTAGCTCCATAGAATCACTGGCTAACATAGTCATTAAACCTCCTATAATAGTTAAAATATTTCGGCTATATTTTGTGTGATTATAAGAGACGCGTCATAAAAACTAAGAATTTGCTACCGCCTCTTACTACTATAAGAAGAGGCGGTAGTAGGACAATCACTGAATCATAAGATACAGTTCTTCCCCCGTCGGCAATAGAAATACGATTCTTCCATTGCGGATTATGACGGTTGGAGCACTCTCCATCATGATTAACCCGTCATTGATGACCATGCGCTTTCCAAACTGGTGTACTGACTCAATTGGAAAGGTACCTTTTGGCATTCCCTCTACTGAAAGAAATGCACCTGGTCTGTGTTTCTGATAACGAACCTGAAGACCAATGATCGCTTCCAATGTTAAAGCTTGCGTCGTGTGAGCAATTCCCGTTGCCATAGCAACCCTCCTTCTCACCAACAGATTAACGGCCGTTTCATACGCTTATAAGCTTATGAAACTATCTCTACGGTATAAAAAGACAGAGGGTATTCGCAAATATTTCTGACCTTTGCTCTAATTTATTGAAAATAACCCTCCTCTCCCCAGAAATTTGGATCAGCTAATTCAGGATATATCTCAGTAATGAGATCAAAAGGAGAAAAATATAAAGTATCCACCAAAATTTTTAGCTTATATGTACGTAGAATTTGATAGGCTTGCTCCGTTTTTCCAAAAACCTTCGGAAGTTCAAGGATGCTGGTAATCTTTAAAAGCTCTTCGCACATATAGATAAAACAAATTTTAGCTCGTTCCTCGCCTAATACGCTCTGAAAATAATGCATTGGGAAATGCCTGCGGCTACCATTAAGAACTTCTTGGTACACCCAGAGTGCCTTATCTTTTTCTGATAATTTAGGTAAGTAAGGATAAGCATAGTCGATAATATAGTACACATCTGTCGCTTTCGCTTCGATCGGAGGTTGAATGAATTCAGTAATTAAGTGTAGCTTTAGCTTTTTAATATCTTGTAAAGAAAGCTGAGTTTTAGCTTGCTCAGGTGTCCATTTCATTACTTGCTCAACTGCATACCGAATAATGAGCTGAATCTTTTTCTTTCGAAACTGGATATCTTCAAACTCATAAGGTGAAAAACGTTTTTGTGTTCCAGCTAATATTTTCTTATATTTCGTGATAATTATTGAGGGCATGCCGATACACTCCTTACTTCCAGTCGGTTTCCCTAAAATTAGCACGTTAAATTAGGACAAAAATATCAAAATTATCCTATTTTTATCAAATTATTCTATTTTGCTATTTTTCTTATTCCAGCCTGAGATGTCCTTCGAAAAAGGAGTTCTCGTTCCTCAAATAGCATATAAATCTTCTTTTTCAGTTCAATAGCTAAATGATAGATTCCCTGAGTATATAATGAGGCTTTCTCACCTTTTTGATGAGTGATGCTAATATCTCCAGCTATTTGATCTAGCCCTGGTTTATTTAAGCGATACAGAATGTCCGCTTCTTCTCTAGCCCCTCGAATAATACTCGCCTTTTTTCTCTTAGCTTCCTCTGTTGTAGCTATTAATAAAGCTCGTTCCCTTTTAGTTTCCGAATCCACTTCGATCCATTGCCCTGCTGTTCTTGCTCCTTTAACGATAATATCCGCCGTGTGTTGCATTCGCATTTGTGTTACATCTACTTGTTGCATAAACAACACCATAGATAACAATAAGCAAAGACAGATAAGAAAAAAGAGCGAGGTAGGTAAAATACTTCCTCGCTCTTCCTCTATGATTCTTCTTAAAGACATACTAGTCATATACATCAGCCTCGATTTCTTCCATTTTCAATCATCATTGAATATGATTCTTCCACAGTATAGGACTTTCCTGATCCTAAAAGCGGAAATGTAATGCTTACTATTGCCTCTACATGATTTCCTTGTGACCATCCACCCTTGACTATCAATTCAATCTGTTTATGTTCAAAATAAAGAGCCTGTTCTAACTCCTTTTCAGCGAACTTATTCGCCATATAGACAGCTAATCCATAGTTAGGTTGTACACATGCAAATCTTCCTGCCTCATATGATGCAGCTAAAGCCTTCTGTTTTTGATACATAATACTAAATTGATCACACCCATAAATAAATAAAAACCAGAGAAGAGGAAAAACAAAAACATACTCGACAATTTGACTCCCTCGCTGATTTCTTACATACCCAAAGCTTCTATATCTATTCAACATAAGGCTTCACATAATAAATCATGTACGCTATTAAAAGACTTAACGCATATGGGAGAGCTAAAGCCGATTTTCTTACCTCAGGTAACCAAATCCTACGATGAGCAAACCACATCCCAGCGCTGCTCTTCAAATGATAATGAATTAAGGTAAAACGTGAAGGAAAAACCAAAAGCATGCAAATACTCACTACTAACGAACAACAAAAAATCCAATAGATAGCAACTGGAGTTGTATAACTGCCTACCAGCATGAGCAATTTTTGATCACCCATTCCCATGCCCTTTACTAGTACAGGTAACAATGTTAGCAAAAAACCCATTCCTACTCCTATTACCATGTGCCACATTTCGCCAATCGCTCCTCTTTGTAGACAGGCTATACATAACGTTAGACCGACAAGCCAATTAGGGACCCTCCGGTATCGTACATCGTAATATGCCGCTATAGCCAACACTGAAATCAGTACAAGGCTCATTTGCTTATTTTTTCCTGCAGTTCTTTTAGTTTCTGATCTTCGGCTGTACGTAGCTCAACTAATGTGGGGATTAAAAAAATTAATATTACTGCTACAATAATAACCATCTCTACGATCGTCACAGCATCCTCCTCTTTCCAAAATCGTCTAGCATAATGCGTAATATAATTCATATTTTCCAGCCTCCCTCTTATAATCTTACTTTCACAAAAGATAGAGACCAGTCGCAAATAAATTTTTACTATTACAGCTGATTTTTTATCCCAATAAGAGATGGCCCAAGTACTAAAAACATCAGAGGGACCCCCATAAACAATACTACTAGGGGTAACAGCCTTACACTCATTCGATTTACCTCATCTGTCATTTGGTCTTCTTCCTTTCGTAATTGCTCCTCAATATGCATTCGCAATAAATGGGAAATATTAGTTCCTTTAGTCAAAGCCTCTTGTATATCAGTTACAATTGATAAAAAAGAGGCCAACTCCCAACACAGAGCCAGTTCCTCTAAAGCTTTTCGCCAATTACCATACCTCTTTTGCTCTAGTTCTAAACGAGCTATTTCTTGTCCAAGTCGTTTAGGATATCTACTTGCAGCCCTACTCATTGCCACATGAACGGGCATACCCGCTTCCACAAGTGCCAATACAATGCTAAAAAAGATAGGGATTTGCACCTCTATCTCCCTTTGAGCACGTTTGTCATACCAATCGATAATAAGGTTAGGGCAAAAATATAACAGAAGGGAGAGGATTAGTCCGATTTTATGAAAAATGTCTATCTCTCCATCTCGCAGGTACTGGTAGCCTAGAAGAATCACTGCACACCCTAAAAATAATGCGCCTAGGGCTTTTAAAATGAACCATTCCTCTACTTTTGTTTTCCAACGCAAACGCTGAAGCTGTTTTTTTACGCGAAACAAATCAAATCCTAATCCTCTGGCCAAATCATCGAAGCGTTTAGGCGTTGTCATCCACAATATGATACGTTGACCTCTTGAAAACAGCCTTATCTCTCGCTTTTCTTCTGGTTCTTCTGAAAAAAATCTTGTAAATAAGCTTAGTTTCTCTCCTTTATGAACTACATGAAAAAAAGGAAAGGCTACCACCATTATCAAAATGCTAATCCATACACTTGCTAAAAGAGCCATTGCCTTACCTCCCTATCCATCATGTCTTCCTACTGACAGGGCTAAATAACGAATAATCTCTCCCCCAGCTATAATTAATAAAAAGCTCCCTAGCATGGCATAACGACCACTCAAGCTCTCTGTTAATGGAGCAAAATGATTAGGATTGTTCACATATAAAATACCTACAAAAAAGAAAGGCATCGCACTGAGTAAATTAACCTGCGATAAAATTTGGGACAAAGCGGATACCTGTCTTCTTCTTACTTGCTTCCTACGAATCAAAGAAGAAACAGCAATATCTAACGTTTGAGCCATATCACCGCCCAATTCCCGCTGAACCTGTATAATTGTCGCTAGATATTGAATATCTGGTGATCCTGTTTTTACATACAACCATTTCATTGCATCCTCTAGTAACAGCTGTCCACGCAATTTTTCAACAACCGTTCCATACTCCTGTGCAATACTTTTATCAATAAATTTACTAGTAGCCACTTGTTCAAAAGCATGAATATAAGAGGGATTCGCACGAATAGAGCTGGAAATAATCCGAAGTGCCTTCTGGTTCTCCTCTTCAAAGCGCTCTCTTTTTTTATTTCGCCAAGCTGCCAGCCAACGATGAACAGCTAAAATTCCAATAAACCAAAAGGGTAAGGCAAGCCACCAAGAGTCTAAAACATATAAAGTGAGCGCATAAAAAAATAAGCCCGTAACAAAACAGAAGAATACATATCTTTGAATTCCGATATCTAGACGGGCCTGTTTGAGCTTATCCTCCATTCGCATGTTCCAGCTTTTCCGATTTCGATGCATTTCTGAGATTATCATATGCGTGGAGCTATTTTCGGCTTTTAGTTTCAAAAAATCAGCGGGTATCAAAATGCTCAGGATAAGTCCACCTGAAAGTACAGCCACACAACGGGCGATCCACTCAACTAACATTAGCTCACCCTCCCTTGTTACAGCTTAATAGGCTCCCTAAAAAACATCGCGTCTATTTCCTCTTCACTTATTCCCTTTGCTTTCCAACACTTTATCAGGCCCTCTGGTCTATATCCCGTCCACCTATATTGACCAACAACCTTGCCTTTTTTTACACCTAGTGGCTCATAGACGTAAATATCTTGAAGGTATACTCGATTCGATATCACCTGCTTGACGGACAGCATCCTTCTAATTTTGTCCTCGTCTGACTCACCAGTACCGATCACCTCTGTAATGGAGACAACCTTCCTGCTACCATCCTCTTCAAACCGTTTAACTTGTACAATTAAGTTAAGAGCTGAACCAATCATCAGGTTTCTCTCTAAGGAACTGTAGGATTCTTCTGCCTTTCCAAACAAAATTGGCAAAGTGGAGTCAACCAAAGCACGTGGAGAATTGGCATGGGCCGTGCTCCAGCTACCTGGATGGTCTGTATTCATAGCCCAAATAATGTCGACAATCTCTCCTCCACGAGTCTCTCCTACAATGATGACATCTGGGCGCTTCCGTAGAGAAAGCCTGACGCAATCACGTATGGAAAATCCACCTCTCCCCTCATGATTAGTTGGCTTCGTTAAGAATCTACGAACAAACGGATGCTGTAGCTTTAATTCCAAGACATCTTCAATCGTAATAATACTAATTTGTGGAGAGATAAATTGAGAGATAAGATTTAATAGGTGAGTTTTCCCTGAACCTGTACCTCCACTCACAATTCCAGAGGCTCTCGCTACCCCCACGGCATATTTCAAAAATGACAACATCGGTTTACAGATGGAACCATACCGCAAGTAATCCGTTTGAGATAGAAGGTCACGATGCTTCCGAATTGTGAGCATATGACCATCTGGTGAAATTGATCGATGCGTCGCGGTAACCCTTGATCCATCGGGAAGTTGAGTATGCAAATCAGCTTTGGATTCGTTAAACTCTCGTCCCATAGTTGCCGCAATCTGCTCTATCAAACGTAACAACTGCTCCTCATCAAAGAAATACTTCTCCGTCAGACGCTCCAGCCTACCGGTACTTTTTCGTTCCACTACTACATCACTAAATTTTTGTACGATGATCTCTGTAATATCTTGGTCTTCCAGCAATTCATCCAGATGCCCCCAGCCAATTAATTCGTGCAAAATCCGGTGTACCTCAAGTTCCAATTGATGGGTTGGCAGTGGGGCTTGCCGGTCAACCAATCGTCGCAATTCCTCCTTCACTTCCTCTATCAAGGCAGGTGAGCTTTTTTCTTCCCATAATCGTTTTCCAAAGGCTTCAACAATTTGTCCCTTTACATGTGCCTCCTCTTCCTGGGATAAAAACCATTCCCTTTCTACATATTTACTGGCACTTTCCTGAACAACATGATCTACTTTCCTGCGGAGGTTTGAAAAATCATGAGCCTGCCTCTTTAATTCAGATATATCTAGCCGCTTCTGTCTTTCTGTTCCTAATAGCTTTTGGCGTGAAAAACTCATCGTCCCCAGCCCCCTTTACTAAACCATTTAAAAAAACTTGCCTTCTTCGTTTTGTTTGTAGAATCACCATAGATTTGTCCTTCTTTTTCGGTATGAGGAATGAGTACCTGTCCCAATTTTTCGATAGCCAGCTTAGCCTGGGACCTAGATGTGGTGAGCATCAGTGGGACTCCTGTATTAATTGATCTTTTCACCTCGTCATCATCAGGAATGGTTAGTAGCGTCTGACTAGGGTGTAGCTGGAAGTATGCTTTCATCTCTTCTAAAGTAAACATCTCTCGCTTTTGCAGCCGATTCATACAGATTTGAATTTTTTGTTCGGGATACTCAGCTTCACGCAGTAGCTTTAAGACTCTGTGAATATTTTCAATTGCATCCACCACAGGACTCCCTACCATTACCACTCGTTCAGCGAAAAATAATGCCTGAATGGTTGCATCCGTAGTATCCGGCGCCGTATCAATTAAAACAACATTGTATGCACTTCGTTTAATGGTTTCGAGAATGATGTATAAGTGGTAATCCTTAATATGAAAGCTTTGCCGTATATCTCTTGGGGAAGTAAGAACATGCAGCCCTGATTCAGGATGTATCGCAATGTAACGCTCAATCTCCTCTGGATAAAGAGCCATCGAAGCGGCATACTCCTGCCATTCCTCATGGCTAATAAAATCAGGATCTCGTCCGTCTCTTTGAACTATTTGAATTAATCTGTCTTGTATTTCTTGAACCCATGTGAACAGATTCGGGGTACGCGGTAAATTTAATGACGTAGCAAACGTACCCAAATCTAAATTAAAATCAATAGCAAGCACTCTATTCTTTTCTCCTTCTAAGGGGTGACGCGAGTAATAGATTGCTAATTCCCGCGATATAAATGTTTTACCTACTCCTCCTTTTGGTCCATAAACAGTGATCAAATGCTGGCGATGTCCTACAGACTGACCGTCATCTGATAGATGAAGAGATGGTACTACAGGGGCTTGCGCAAATTGGCGGTTGATAGTATCCAACGATTGTAGAGTCGTAGAGGGTAATTTTCCTTGAGTTGTATCTTGCTTTACAACCATTTCAATCATTGAGGGGGAAATTGGTTTTTGTAATACAAACACACCGAGATTCCTTATTAAGGCTTCCCACTGCATCGTTTGTAAATCGCAAGCAGCTATACAGGTAATAGTTGGGGAGTAAAAGCGAATTTGATGACATAAAAGACTTAAATCTGTTTCACGAAAAAAACCAACCAATACTATATCTGGTTGCATTGCTTGTAAGGTATGGAAAATCTCTTTAAAGTCACTTACCACTCCGCATACCTTCACATACTGACTCTCTTTTAGTTGTTCTACTAAATCACTTGTGCATTTCTCATCCTCATCGACAAGCAACAATCTTTTAGGCCAATCCTGCATTCTAGCTTCCTCCTTCTCCTTCTATATCTGTCCAGCTTTTATTACCTTTCATCAATGCTTTAGCAAAATGAGCGTCTCCAATTCCTGATGTTAAGTCTTTGCCATACCCTGCTTTTCCTAGATGTAGCTTGCCATAGTGGAGGGCATGGGCGAGTAACCTCCCTTCATGAAGCGTTAAGGAAATCGTCACTGCTTTTAGAATTGCCCCCTCCCCGTCTAAACCACGCTGTACCCCGACTACCGGCATTGCCTTAAGCAAAAGTCCAGTATGTGCCCCCTCCTCATCCTTAAAAGAAGCATATATATGAACACGATCTCTCTCCTGTAGCTGTGCTGATACACCACTGATGTTATCAACTGGTATTGTCATCGCCGTTTGATTGGGATGGTTACCTTGTAGCTGATTTTCTTCCGTGCTTGTTGAAATATCAGCCTTTAGTAATGGGACACCCGCCTTTACGTGACGGATCACTGGTATTCCAATTACATGACTGACCTCTTCCCAAGGAATAAAACCGGGTACCTCAACCGAGCTACTAAAAAAACGATTGCCCATTTCTAATACTCCCTTTTCAACATGATCAAGGGACAGAGGGGTCCCTATTTCTAGCTCGCTCTGCTCCCTTACCCTGATGTAATAAAACAGCTCAGGCCGTACTGTCTGATAGGTTAGAAAACCACATGCAATGGCCAACAGCGTAATAACTAGCAGACGGATATAGCTAAACCGATAGCCTCCCATGGAATGCCTCCCTCCTTTTCCATATCTATCCGGTAAAAGAAGTGTACTAACGCTTTATGGGACAAAAAAAGCCATGAAGAAATCCCCATGGTGTTAAAACATTCTTTCATTCCTACCTTTTCTATGTCTAATATAGGAAGTTCATATGGTTTTTTCCTAAAGAAATATAGAATGCTTAAAGGAGCATCTACAATTAATCTTTGATGATCTAACCATTTTTTAATCCATATGTTTAATAAAATTATATTTTCTTCCAAATTTACACAAAAAGTTCACTTGCATTAACTTGAAATATTTGCTAAATAATTATATTCTAATAAAAGTTCGTTTCATAATATTTCCAAATGGGTGTTTTTCTATAAAAAAATTATTTCTTCTCTTATTGTTGCTGTCATGTTAACCAGTGGTGTTACGGGAACCTTTGCATCACCTAATCAAGTTATAGAAGCTAAACAGGTAATAGTAACTGAAGATTTTGAAACGATTGCATTTGAAAAAGATGAGGTTGTAACAACTATTACGTTCAATAAGCAAACCCAGACATATACTATTAATGTCGTGGATAAAGAAACCGAAGAGGTACTTCTTGATTTAAAAGATAGCTCTGCTGACGAGGTAATGTCCCAATTACAAAAAGAGAGTACTGGACGACAAAAAAGAGCGGTCTTTCTAATTCCATTAGCTTGGGGAGCTACTGAAATCGCCGCATACGTAGCTGGTGGTGTTGCTACTGTTAAAGCTGGTCTTTATGTAGAGGAAGAGTTGGATAAACAAAGGAAAAAGATAGGGATTTTTATTTACGTACAAAGCAAGAAATCGAAGATGCTGCTGATGACATCCCCCAAAAATTAAAAAAGAAAAATGACGATTACTCCGTAGATGTAGATAAATTTACTTAGAAAGCAAAAGGAGAAAGAGGTACTTTTAAGGATCAAAAAACAGGCAGGACGATTGAAAAAACAAGAGGAACTGGAGGCGATCAAGAGGGACATAAAGAAGATGTATGGAAATTAAAAAATAAAAGGTAAGCGAATTGCTTCTTTATCGAAAGAGGGGAAATTTGTTGGAAAATAAGAGTTTTGTAACGTTCCAAGACTACATTTCACATTATGCCATCGACATGGATTATCTAAAAAAGGGTTGTGAACGACCTGATGATTGGGATAAAGATTTTCTATTTGTTGATAAGTGGGATAAATTTGATATTCAATATACGAATAAAATGTATAGAATCAACCGATTTCCTACTTTAATTCAAAATTGGGATAAATATAATCAAGCAGAGATTTTTTATGATACGGATAAGGAGATCAAAGAGCAACAAGACTATTTAGAGCTTGAGCGCAAATTTCTAAATGTTTTTAGAAATTTATGGACTTGCTCTCGCACTTTCGTGGAAAGTAGCATTTCATATAAAGATATATTTCCTGAAGATATTGATCAGAACAAACTGAAAGAGCTCCAAGAGAAGCTCTTTGAATCAATCATGGAAGTATCTGAATTGAAGGATCTTGAATTCCTCCTCAAATTAAACCTTCGTGATTATATTTCAACTTGCCTTTACTTTGTAGATTTAAATCTCATTATATGGCCTGGTGACTTTGCTTGCCCTACCTATTTAACAGACCAATCTAATAGGGAATTTCTAGAAAAAATTTGTAATGTTGAAGGGGTTTATCTCTGCCCTTTGGACTCATAAAACCGAACCACTCTGTCTTCCTGTAAACTACACCTTAATTGTTAGACACATCTAACATTGGAGGTGTAGTTTTTCTATACAATCATTATGACACCCTACCTGTTAAATCGATTCCTCTAGGTAAAACGACGTGTTAACAAAAAAGCCACAGGAGCAAATCCCATGGCTTTCGAGAACAATCTTACACATTTCGCTCATAAATCAACCGTAAGCCCTTCAACGTCAAATGCTGATCAACCACATCAATACAATCAGTCTCTTTCGCAATGAGTGGGGCAAGTCCCCCTGTTGCAACCACCGTTGGCTTGCTGTTACACTCCTGCTTCATTCTGCTCACAATACCCTCAACTTGACCAATAAAACCATAAAAAATACCGGACTGCATGGAAGCAATGGTATTTCTGCCAATCACAGTCGCAGGCTGGGCAATCTCAATACGCGGCAGCTTTGCGGCACGGGTAAAGAGCGCCTCGGTCGAAATCCCGATACCCGGCGCGATTGCACCCCCTAAGTATTGGTTCTTTTCATCTACATAGCAAAAGGTCGTAGCCGTACCGAAGTCAACAATCAATAAAGGAGCGCCATATTCATGAATCGCTGCAACCGCGTTGACAATTCGATCTGCTCCCACCTCTCTTGGATATTCTGCTTTTATATTTAGCCCAGTTTTGATGCCTGGCCCAATCAATAGCGGCTTCTTGGAAAAATATTTTTCACACATACTCTCTACCGCTTTATTTAAAGGCGGGACGACCGAAGAAATGATAATTCCCGTTACAGCTTCGAGCGTAAGCTTTGCGTTTTGAAATAAATTGAGCACGAGCATGCCGTACTCGTCCTCAGTCTTATTGCGGTCACTTGCAATACGCCAATGGTACACTAATCGATCTCCCTGATACATCCCGAGCACAATATTCGTATTGCCTATATCCATTACGAGTAGCATGGGTAGTTCCTCTTTTCTCTATCTTGTCGGCTAACACTGACTATCTTTTCCGTTGATTTAAATCTAAGCTAATATCTAAGGCAGCAACGGAATGCGTAAGTCCGCCCACTGAAATCACATCGACACCAGTCTCAGCAATAGCTCTTACCGTCTCCAATGTAACTCCACCAGATGCTTCAATGATTGCCTTTCCAGAAATGATTTGGACCGCTTCTCTCATCAGATCGCAGGACATATTATCCAGCATGATAATATCTGCTCCTGCTTCCAACGCTTCCTGTACCTGCATGAGTGATTCAGCTTCTACTTCTATTTTCATTGTGTGGGGAATGGCTTCACGCGCTTTCCTTACCGCTTCCTTTATGCCACCTGCACCTTTACTATGATTGTCTTTGATCATCACTGCATCGTAAAGAGCAAACCGGTGGTTATGTCCGCCACCTACACGCACTGCGTATTTTTCTAATAATCGCAAACCCGGAGTTGTTTTACGTGTATCTACTATCCTCGCCTGTGTATGCGAAATTTCCTTCACAAATAATTGGGTACGTGTCGCAATCCCTGAGAGACGCTGCAATAAATTAAGGGCTAAGCGCTCACCGGTTAAAATAGCCTGTACCGAGCCGGTAACTTCAGCTATTACATTCCCTTTTTGCACCTGACTGCCTTCTGTTACAAAGCGTTGAAAGCTAAGCTCATGATCCACGGTATGAAAGACCTGCTCGGCAATATCTAAGCCCGCGATCAGACCTGATTTTTTCGCATACAAGATTCCCGTACCTTTCTCATCTGCTGGAATCGTGGCCATAGTTGTGATATCCTCATGACCAACATCTTCGAATAGCCATTCCTCTATTTTTCGTTGTAATTCGCGTTTATTCCATAGCATAACGGATTTCACTCTCCTCTTGTAGCCCTGAATGGATACCTTGCGTAATATGCTTAAGCCATCTCTCTTCATTTTGCTCAGGATAATCAACGCGATAATGGCCACCGCGGCTTTCTGTTCGAGCTAAGGCCGCTCTAGTGGTAAGGATGGCTGTTGTCAGCAGATTTTTCAGTTCCAAGGCCTCAGGTTTGACTGTATGAGTCGATAGAATTGTTTGCATGCTCTCAAGTTCCTGCAACGCTGCTCGCAGACCCTGCTCCTCACGCTTTACCCCTACTTGGCGCAGCATAATCTTTTGTAGCTGTAGCCGCATCTTTTTCCAATTCCCTACTCTGCCGGTAGTGCGTAGAGATGATTCACTAAGCGAGATGGTTGACATCACAGGCGGTAGCGTTTGTAAACGTTCTACGATGCGATGTCCAAACACAATTGCTTCGGATAATGAATTACTAGCTAAGCGGTTAGCCCCATGTACTCCCGTGCAAGAGACTTCTCCACACGCAAATAATCTCGGTACATTCGTTTCGCCATATAAATCAGTCTTTACGCCGCCCATCATATAATGGCAAGCAGGTGCTACCGGTATCCAATCAGCTACCATATCCAGCCCATAACTCAAACAGAAATCATAGATTGTCGGAAAGCGATGTTTAATCAGCTCTTCAGACTCATGTGTAATATCAAGATACACAAAGGTAGATTTTGTTGTTTCCATTTCCGATACAATGGCTCGTGCCACGATGTCTCTCGGAGCTAATTCCTGCTGAGGATGATACTTGTACATAAAACGCTCACCCAGCACATTGCGCAAATAAGCACCTTCTCCGCGAACAGCCTCGGAAATTAAAAAACGCGGGGCATCTGGATAGCACAGAGCCGTAGGATGAAATTGAATGAATTCCATATCTTTTACCTCTGCACCAGCCCGATAAGCCATCGCAATGCCGTCTGCTGTCGCAATGTCCGGATTGGTGGTGTAGCGATATAGCTGACCAGCACCGCCTGTTGCCAGAATAGTAGCGTGCGATTGTATGGCAAACAGCTCCCCGCATGGTTTAAGAGCTAGCACTCCCACACATTCTCCTTGATGCGTAAGAATGTCGATAGCGAAATGCTCCTCTAGTAAGGTAATGTTCGTTGTTTCTGCCACCTTTTTCGCTAAAGCTCGGACGATCTCGGCACCAGTAGCATCTCCTTGTGCATGCAGAATACGCCGCTGGCTGTGTGCGCCCTCGCGTGTTAATTCATATTCACCATTGCTATCTTTATCAAATTGAGTCCCGTAGGTTATTAACTCCTGTAATCGCTTGGGCCCTTCATGCACCAATACATCTACTGCTTCATAGGTACAAATTCCGGCGCCTGCCAGCATGGTATCTTGACGATGTAATGCGGGAGAATCATTTTGGGCGGTAACCGCTGCGATGCCCCCTTGAGCCCAGCGAGTATTGCTATCCTGCAAGCCCTTTTTACTGATTAGTACTACCTTTGCTTTTTTGCTTGCTTCTAACGCTGTATATAAGCCTGCAATTCCACAACCAACTACAATCACATCGGTATACATGTTTGGTAAATGATCAGTCTGGTAGTTCAGTACATGTCTCGGGAACATCACACATCACCATCTCCGTGATTCTCTACTTTTTTCCTCATCATTATAGCAAATGCCTCTTATGAGCAGAAGCTGATAATCATTGGGGAAAAATCTTTACGCCTATACAGGTGCGAGCATACGGAAAAGCGGCAAAAGCCCAAAGGCTCCTGCCGCTTCTTTTGTCCAATCTATTTACTTTTCAACACCAAAACTCATCATCAGCTTTACTTATAACGGGGGCTCTTCATTACAGTTTATATACCAGTACCATCTTTACAATCAGCATGTTATTTATTTAATTCTAGTGCTTCATTTGTAAGCTCAAGCTTGCCATTTTTCAATGTCCATGTTGTTTTTGCTACACCTAAATGGTCAGCATGGTATGCTCCGGAGATATTTTGTACAGCTTGAAGCTCTAGTACACCATTTTTGTCCACATCAACCGGGGTCAACACAGAAAGCCCATCAGCCCAACCAGTTGTCTCCTGCAAAAGTTTTCCGTTATTATCATAAACCTTAGTTTCTACATACTCTTTTTTGTTCTTACTTACATCAATGGTTTCCTTTTTGCCAGTAGCTTTGCTAGAAACCTCTACTTTAAAGCCATCTTTAAAAACGACATCGTATTCTACACCTTTATTTAACAGCTCCTGATCAACTAATGGAACAATCTTGTTATCAGAGAAAGTCAACACGCTAAAGGTAGATAGGCCACCGCTGCCACCTGTTGGGGCACTTACCAGGATATCCTTCTGTTTATCGGATTTAAATGCACCAATATGTAGCGTAGCTTCAAAGCCAGCTTTTTCTTTTCCTACTGTACCCATAGTGAGTTTTTTGGTTTTACCATCTTTTACAGCCACTGTTAGCTCATTAGCGAAGAAATCCTTTTCCCCTTCTTCCTTATGACCGATCAAAATCACTTCGTCACGCACACCGTCACCATTTACATCAGCATATTTAGAATCAATGACATAGTTATTTTCTTTTGTAGAAAGAGCTGCTTCTGTAAATTTGTCGCCCGGTGCATAGTTCGGAGCAATGGAGAAATTATCATGGTCAAATGCTGTTACTTCTGTTTTTTCTAGCTTCAATTGGCCGTTATCAATTTTCCATGTGCTTGTTGCAATAGCGATGCTGTCAGCGTGGTAGCTGCCCCAAATGTGTTGTGTTCCAACCAATGCAAGTCCACCGTCTGCTTGTTCCTCTACTTCTAAGGAGCCAAATCCGTCTTGAGCGCCCTTAACTGCTTTCAATAGCTTTCCTTTAGCATCATAAATTCCGTTTTTGATATAATTGTCTTTATTTTCACTGATATCTACCGTTGTTTTTTCTTTTGTAGCTTTGTTTGTAATTTCTGCTTTAAAGCCTTCTGTGAACTGAATGTCGAAGTCAACGCCAGCGTTCAGCTTCTCTTGGTCAACCATTGCGGCACCTTTGCCATCTTTAAAGGATACCAAGCTATATGTAGAAGTTCCGCCGCTTCCGCCATCTCCCATTTCTACTAATACGTCCTGTGCACCATCTTTATTAAAATCGCCCACTGTTAGCTTTGGCTCATATCCGCTATTTTGTTTTCCAACTGGTACCTGTGTGAATTTCATTGTTTTTCCATCTTGCATAACAACCATGATATTACTTACGAAAATATCATCTTTCTTTTCTTTTGTACCGATCAAGGTTACTCCGTCCGCTACACCATCACCAGTAAGATCAGCTTGTGTGTAATCAAGTACATAGCTGTTTGGCTTTACTTGCAAATCCTTCAGTGAGAAAAGCGCTCCTTCTTCAAAGGCTTGCAGTGCTTTTTGGGTATCCAATGCAAACACTGGTACATTAGCTACTGCTCCAACTCCTGCAAATACTCCACCGCAAAGCGCTACGCTTGTTACTACTTTTACTAATGTTTTCATATATCATTACCTCCATCAATTGAGTGAATAAATGTGATTTGTTTTTTGAGCTGTTGTCTTCTTGTTGTTTTAATCATACACCCCAAAAAATGCTAAGTAGTTACAAAAGGTTTACATTTTATTTTTCTCAAATAGAACAGGTATTTTTTATTGGGACGTGCCTTTGTTTACTTCCGTTACATATCGAGCCATTGGCGTTTCTTTGTAATATAAACTCATGGATAAGCTTTTGAATCTCTTCTTTCGGCAAATAACAAAATAAAAAAGCACCTTACCGGGTGCTTTTTATCTCATATCTTTTACATAGCTATATGTTCATTACAGTCTTTACAGGTTCCATACACTTCGAACTTATGGCCGGTTACGACAAATTCCTCGGAAATCTCAGGAATTACGTTCATCGGACAGTTCGGCAATGATTTCGTCTTACCGCATACTGTACAAATGACATGATGATGATGTCCATGCGTAGAGCATGAGAGCCTGAACTTTCCTTCGCCATCTAGTTCGGTCTCTTCTAAAATGCCCAATTTAACGAAGGTAGAAATATTCCGGTATACCGTATCAAAGCTCAAGCTTGGATAATTATCCTTCATCCGCCCCATGATATCTCGTGCGGACAAATATCGCTTTTCCTCAGCACAAATACGCAGCATCTCTTCACGCTTACCTGTGTATTTATATCCTTTATCTTTTAACAACTGGAGCGCTTGTTCCAAATTCAACTGCAATCTCCTCCTTTACTTCAACGTAAGATTGCTCGTAAACGTTTGAAGCCCAACACAATCATTAAAATAAAGACAGCTACTAATACAATCGTACCGCCAGAAGCCCAATCAAGCATATAAGCAAAGTACAAGCCTGTTAACACAGAGATTTCGGCAAACAAAATCGAGTAGAAAATAGCTTGTCGAAAGCTCTTAGCTATTTGCAAGCTGGCCGCTACTGGAATCGTAATCAACGCAGAGATCAATAGTACACCAACAATTCGCATGGATGCCGCAATTGTTAGAGCTACTAGTACCATGAACCATAGATTAATACTGCGTCTAGCCACACCTGATACCCGTGCGAATTCTTCATCAAACGACACAGCAAATAATTCTTTGTATAACAGGATAACTGTTCCTATCACTACAACAGCTACCCCAATTAAGGCTAATAAATCCTCAATGGTTACTGTTACAATCTTCCCAAACAAGTATGAGTATAAATCCTGGTTAAACCCATCAGCAATACTCACTAAAACTGTAAATAAGCCTAGGCCTGTAGATAAAATGATCGGTATCGCCAAATCCTGATACGCACGATATACCTTACGCAATCGCTCGATAAACAGTGACCCAATCACAGAAAATAGCATTCCAAAAAATAAGGGGTTCACTACGCTAAAGAAAGCTACCTTTTTCGCTAAAAGCATTCCTGCTGCTACTCCTGAAAGCGTCACATGGGAAAGCCCATCCGCCATCATAGATAAACGGCGAACAATTAAAAATGTCCCCAGGATCGGGCAAACCAATCCGATCAGCAGTCCTGAAAACAAGGTATATCGTAAAAACTCATAATTCCACCAATCGGCTAGCATTCCTTTTTGTCCTTCCTTCTTCCGCCCAGCGGCAGATTAATGATGATGGGTTAAAAGCCTGACGCTCTCACCGTACATCGATTGAAAAATTTGCTCCTGTTTATGCTCGAACTCCTCTGCGGTGCCATGAAAGTGTAACCGACGTTGTAGACAGGCTACTTTATTTACCCACTCAATCATGACGCCAACATCATGGCTTACGATCATCATCGTCATTCCCGTATCCTCTTTAAGCGAACGTAAGAGCTGATAAAACTGCTCGATAGATTCCTGATCTACCCCTACTGTTGGTTCATCTAGTATCAAGAGTTCTGGCTCTGCTACCAAAGCACGAGCGATAAACACCCGCTGTAGCTGACCACCAGATAAGTTGCTAATACGCTCGTTTTCCTTTGCAGACAAACCAACACGCTTAATTACATCGGAGACCTGCTGATGATGTTCAGAAGACAAGCGGCGAAATAAACCTACTTTGCCAACCAGTCCGGAAGCCACTACTTCACGTACAGTAGCCGGAAATCCACTGGCCCCATGAGCTGCCTGCTGAGCAACATAGCCGATCTTCGTCCAATCCTTAAATTTTTGGATAGGCTCTCCAAAAAGCTTAATCTCGCCTTTGGTAGGTAAAATCAACCCTAAAATTAATTTCATTAATGTTGATTTTCCTGAACCATTTGGGCCAACAATACCTACAAAATCGCCCTTTTCCATTGAAAAGTCTATATCTTCCAGAACCGTTTTTCCATCCTCGTAACGAAAAGACACGGATTTCAGAGAAACAACACTCGCATGCTTTTTTGCATTGTGCATATAATCAACTTCCTAACTTTTGTGGCATAATCGTAATTATTCTTATTTAATATTATCATGGTACTATGAAATGGGCAGGGACTCAAGGCTTTCACAAGTCTCTTTGCCTCTTTTCTGCTATCCTTGTGAAGTAGCTTTTCGTTTTCTATAATTAATGAAAGGAAGAGGTGATCACTTTGGCTTATGAAGATCAAACGGAAAAAGACGTATGTGAGATAGAATGCGTTGAAGTCGAGAAAGTAAATCAATTAAAACCGAGAATAACAGAGGCAGACGGAGTAGCCCCTTTGTTTAAGGCCTTAGCTGATGATACACGCTCCAAAATTATTTATGCCCTCTCCCTCGAAGATGAACTCTGTGTATGTGATGTTGCAGCCGTAATTGGGATTAGCATGGCGACCGCTTCGCATCATCTTCGACTATTACGGAATATGGGCCTGGCTAAATATCGCAAGGTAGGGAAAATGGTGTACTATTCTTTGGATGATGATCATGTTCGTATGCTGATACATGCAGGAGTTGAACATGCGAATGAACACAAATAATTGTATTGCTAAAAGAAACCGCCGCCCCAATCTAGGAGCGGCGATCTTTATTTAAGCTTATCGCAGGGCCTGACGTAACACTTCCAGGTTTTCACGCATAATGGAAATATAGTCTTTGCCCGCTGTCTGTTCTTCCGTAGTCAAGCCTTCTAGTGGATTTAGTATCGCTGTTTGTGCTTTTGTTTCACGCGCGATTACTTCCGCTACTTTTGGAGAGGTCAATGTTTCGAACATAACATATTTAATATTTTTTTGTTTTACCTTCTCCACTAGATTCTTTAGCTCAGAAGGCGATGGCTCATCATCAGGAGAAATACCAGAAATCGCAATCTGCTCCAGTCCATAACGAGCAGCTAGATAAGTAAAAGCCTTATGCGAAACTAAAATTTCCTTTTTAGGTGATTGTTCTACCATTGTTTTAAAATCCTGGTCTAGCTTGTTCAAGTCATTTACTAGCGCTTTATAATTTTGTTCAAACTGCTCCTTATGTGCTTGATCGGCCTTAACAAATGCGTCCTTCACCTGTGCAGCTTGCTTCTCTAGCATTGTAGGATCAAGCCATACATGGGGATCAAATTCCCCGTGATCATGCTCATGCTCGTGTCCTGCCGATTCACCTTCGTGCCCTTTATCACCTTCATGATGATGATCATGTTCCTCTGAAGCTAGAAGAGTAAGCCCTTCCGTCGTATTTACAGCTAGTAAATTAGCTTGATTTAGACTCTTTACAGCTTTCTCTACCCATGCTTCTAAACCGCCACCATTATAAATGAGAACATTAGCCTTAGAAATGGCCACCATATCCTGAGCAGTAGGTTCATAATCATGTGGTTCGACTCCAGCCGGAACAACATTTTTAATGGAAACATACTCCCCACCAATTCGATCTGCTACATAGTACAATGGATATATAGTTGTATACACAGAAAGTTTTCCACTCTCTTGTACTGAACCTGCTATATTCGTATTGCCACATCCACTTGCAAACAAGGCCATACTTGCAACACCTAAAATAACTCCCCATTTTTTAACGAACCGTAACATATAGTCCTCCTCCATGCTCTCTTCTCTGTCTGTATTTGTTGTTTATGTCTTACGATATTATTATAATTCGTAATCATTCCTATTTGCCTCTCTCATTATACTTATATGCGAGCAGTTTGTAAACAAGAACCATTACGATTTAATAGTATCATCTACAGCCTAAAGAATGGATTATGGTATAATCAAGGGAAAATAAGGGGGAATTTACGTGAAAATAGCAAAACTATTGTCTATCTCACTCCTTGGTATCGTATTGCTCACAGGATGCGCGAATGGCAGTTCGGTAGGAACCTCTTCATCTTCTCAGGCTATAAACCAAGAACAGACTCCTGACGCACCCCATACGTCACACGCACCTAATGGCGATCTACAGGAAGTAACCAATTCTATCTCCACTCTCCCAACTTTTTTGGATACGGTTGACCCAAATATTAAAGCTGTTTATCGTATCGCAGCGGATCATAATGACCTGCTTCAATCTATTCCCTGTTACTGCGGATGTGGAGAATCTGCCGGTCATCAACACAATGGAAACTGCTTTATTAAAGAAGTGAAGGAAGACGGCTCTGTCACATGGGACGATCACGGCACTCGTTGCAAAGCATGTATGGACATAGCTATTACTTCTGCAAAAATGATGCAGGAAGGTAAAACTAAGTTGGATATCCGTACATATATTGATGAAAACTTTAGCAAAGGCTATGCAGACCCGACACCTACTCCTATGCCGACTGCATAAGCAATCAAACGTTTACGATCCTAAATGAATGCTTTCTACAAGATTATTCTCACTATCAAAGGTAAATTGAACAATATTTCCCAATCATACAAAAAAAGTCTACGCTTCTTTAGCGCAGACTTTTCTTTTTTCAGCATCTATGATTTATCTTACCTCTGGGATCAGCCAGGTGCTACCTCCAGCATACGTTCCAACGAAGCTCGCGCCGCATTTGCCACATGCTCGGGAACATAAATTTGCGGTTTTAAGGTCTCTAACGCTTCTACACACTTTTTCAATGTATTAACCTTCATATTGGGACAGACCAAATATTTAGAGGCAAAATAAAACTGTTTCGTTGGACTCTCTTTTTCCAGCATATATCTTGTTCCGTCTTCCGTTCCAATGATAAATTCTTTTTGGTTCGATTCCTTACAGAACTTCAGTATTCCAGTAGTGGAGCCTACATAGTCTGCCAATGCAACAATCTCTGGACGGCATTCAGGATGTACTACGACAAGCGCCTCTGGGTGCTCTGCCTTCATCAGCATAATATCCTGCACAGATAACTGGTCGTGTGTGTTACAGTACCCTTCCCAAATAATCATTTTTTTGTTTGTGAATTGTGACACATAGTGCCCCAAATTTTTATCAGGAACCCATATAATCTCGTCACTATCTACCGACTCGATAACCCTTTGTGCATTGGAGGATGTACAGCAGATGTGTGTTTCTGCCTTCACATCAGCCGAGGTGTTGATGTAAGCGACCACTTTTGCATTGGGGTGTTGAGCTTTGACTTTACGCAATCCTTCCACGTTAACCATATCAGCCATTGGGCAACCAGCTCGTTCATCAGGAATGATCACCGTTTTGTTGGGATTGAGAATTTTTGCACTTTCACCCATAAAATGCACACCACAAAATAAAATCACGTCTGCTTCTGTTTCTTTTGCCTTTTGTGCTAGTCCAAAGGAATCTCCGATAAAATCAGCTACTTCCTGAATCTCTGGACGTTGGTAAAAATGAGCTAAAATAATGGCATTGCGTTCTTTTTTTAGCTGAAACAATCGTTCTCTTAATTCGGCATTGCGTTGCTCCTTCTTCTGTAGAGCTAAAGCTTCCATACCCTTACCCCCTGCCAGGTGATGTAGACGAATTCGGCGCTATTGTACTGTCTCCGTCAGCTATTTGTCAATTAGCAAGGGGTGGGCCAACTGTAAAATGATTACTGATTCCGGAGCATATATTCACGAATAAAGCATGCCACCCCATCTTCACAGTGGTGCTTTGCCATATATCTCGCTAGCTTTTTAACCTCATCCTCGGCATTTTCCATTACAACTGGGTGCCCCACATGAGACAGGATTTCAAAGTCATTCATTGCATCCCCGAATGCTGCAATTTCCGTTGCAGGTACATTCCATTTCTGCATAAAGGTTTGTAAGCCGATCCATTTACTTAACCCAAGTGGAATCACTTCCATATTAAACGGTCCAGAGCTAGTTAAACTCACTTTTCCAATAAACTCTGCCGTCTGTTCACGCAGCCATTCCAGTACACTCGTATCCTTATGCCAAAAGAACATTTTGCTAATCACAAACTCTCCTGAAGCAATGTTATGTAAAAGCTCATCTTTAGGCATAAACTTCGCTAATTCATTATAGGAAAATTGACGATTGGCATATTCACGCTTTGTGTGCTCTAAGGTAATCCCCTCTGTAATGAACGGTTCTGAGAAGAGCATCTGTCCAATACGTTCTTTGTCTTCATCAACCATCCAACGATTGCTGTTCTGGTCATGAACCTCATAATAAAGATCTTTTTGTCTGCCTATTTCTACAAGAGAAATAATAACTTCTTTCGGTAATTCAGCATATTTTAATAATGTTCCATCCTCTGCAAACAAAGCGGCCCCATTACTGCACACATAACCATCAAAAGGGTAGTAGTCTGATGCAATACGAGCTGATACAAACGGTCTGCCTGTAGATAGCAAAAGCTTTACCCCTCGCTGTTGTAATTCTTCGCATGCCTTCCATGTTTCTCGGGAAATTTTTGCTTCGCCATTTAACAAGGTTCCATCCATATCAAACGCTACGATTTTACAATCTGCTACACTCATGCTGATCCCCCCACTGTTGTCATTGACAAAATATCATCGAGAAAAAAATAAGAGCACCATCCGGCGCTCTTATTTCGGTTCTTGGTTATCAGGATGGTCTACTGTTTCATCCGTTTTTGTAGCTTCTGGTTTTGGTTCTTGGTTCAGTTTATCAATGGTTACTTGATTAACTGGCTCTTCAGGCTTGGATTGAATGTTTACTACAACATCCTCCCCAGGTTCTTTATCCAGCTTGCCGTTTTCAATGATCTGTTTGATCTGTTCAGCATCAAGTGTTTCCACGCGAAGCAAGGTTTGTGCAACCGCTTCTAACTGATCTCCATATTGAATCAACAAGTCCTTACAACGTTGATATTGTTCATTAATGATCCGTTGCATTTCTTGGTCAATTTCGTAAGCGATTTGTTCAGAGTAGTTACGCTCGTGTCCAATGTCGCGTCCCAAGAATACTTGCCCTTGAGATTGACCGAATTGCATTGGTCCTAAATTACTCATACCATATTCGGTAATCATGCTACGTGCAATTGCTGTAGCACGTTGGAAGTCATTATGCGCTCCAGTAGAGATATCGCCCAGAACCAATTCTTCCGCAACACGCCCACCAAGCAGACCCACAATTTTATCTTCCAGATCTGTTTTGGTAGCAAAGAAGCGATCCTCTTTTGGCAGCATAACGGTATATCCGCCTGCTTGCCCACGTGGGATAATCGTAACTTTGTGTACCATATCAGCACGTTTTAAATGGTATCCAACAATTGTATGACCTGCTTCGTGATAAGCTACTAGACGACGCTCGTCTTCGCTTACGACACGAGATTTCTTAGCAGGACCAGCGATGACGCGGTCAATCGCTTCATCTACTTCTAGCATGTTGATTTGCTTCTTATTTTTACGCGCTGTAAGCAATGCAGCTTCATTCAACAGGTTCTCAAGATCAGCACCTGTGAAGCCCGGCGTACGGCGAGCAATGATATCCAAATTCAAGTCCTCGCCTAATGGTTTGTTACGTGCATGCACCTTCAGAACTGCCTCACGACCACGTACATCAGGACGATCCACCGTAACTTGACGGTCAAAACGTCCCGGACGCAATAAAGCTGGGTCAAGAATGTCAGGTCTGTTGGTTGCTGCAATCATGATAATTCCTTCATTTGCTCCGAAACCGTCCATCTCTACGAGCAATTGGTTTAACGTTTGTTCACGTTCATCATGACCACCGCCAAGACCAGCACCACGTTGGCGACCAACGGCATCAATTTCATCAATGAATATGATACACGGAGCATTTTTCTTTGCATTTTCAAATAAATCACGTACACGTGATGCCCCAACCCCGACAAACATCTCTACGAAGTCAGAACCTGAAATGCTAAAGAATGGCACGCCTGCTTCACCAGCAACGGCACGTGCAAGCAATGTTTTACCTGTACCTGGAGGACCTACTAAAAGTACCCCTTTAGGTATACGGGCACCTACGGCAGCAAATTTGCGTGGGTCCTTTAAGAATTCTACGACCTCTACAAGCTCTGCTTTTTCCTCATCAGCACCAGCTACATCTTCAAATGTAACTTTTTTCTTTTCGTCGTTATATAACTTCGCCTTGCTCTTACCGAAGTTCATAACTCGGCTTCCGCCGCCCTGTGCCTGATTTAACAGGAAGAAGAACAAGATAAAGATGATCACGAATGGAATGATAGAAGTTAGGAATGTTAGCCAGATGCTGTTACCCTCTGCTGGTTTATACTCCACCTTATTAATCTTCTTAGCATCAATCTTATCATTGATCAGTTTAACTAGTTGTTCATCATAAATCGGTGCATTGGTATAGAATGATTCCTGACCGGCTGGAGTTGGTTTGAGCTTACCCTCTACCCGATATGTACCTCCCTCAACACGAAGAGATGCCTCTGCAATGTTGTCTTGATTGAGGTGATTACGTAGCTCCTGATAAGAAATTGGAGCCATCTTATCGGTTCCGGAGAGGACAAAATTCACAATCCCTACCGTGACAAGGAAAATCAGTAAATAGAAACCTGTATTCCGAAAAAAACGATTCATTGCTTACCTCCTCTCACGAAAAAAGACACTTCCATTATTTTAGCATAGAGTAAAACCCATTCACAACCTAGCTAGCTCTTGTCTATTTCGAATAAACTTCAGGTTTTAGAACACCGATATAAGGAAGATTGCGATAGGTCTCAGCATAATCCAGACCGTAACCAACAACAAACTCATCAGGAATAGTAAAGCCACTGTAATCAGGAGAAATATCTACCTTACGACGCTCCGGTTTGTTTAGTAGCGTTACTACTTTCACGGACGCAGCATGACGTTGCTTTAATAGCTCTACCAAATGGCTTAACGTCAAACCACTGTCCATGATGTCTTCCACAATTAGAACATGACGATTCTGAACAGTTGTATCTAAATCTTTCAGAATACGCACAACACCAGAGGACTCCGTACTGTTGCCATAGCTAGATACTGCCATAAAATCCATCTCGCACTTAATATCCATCTCACGCAAAAGATCAGCCATGAAAACAACGGCACCTTTTAAGATACAAATAACCAACGGATTTTTATCGCGAAACTCATCTGCTAAGATTTTACCCAGTTCTTTGACTTTCTGATCAATTTCTTCCTTCGAAAGCATAATTTCTTTTATATCATTATTCATATGTAACCTCCTGCTACTCTTCTCTGAAATCCGCCTGTATGATAACAAATGCACGGGATTTCTCATGTATCATGGCATGCGTCGATCGCTTTACTCCAGGTATCCAAATAATTCGATCCCCGACTACTAAGATAGGAATTCGATCACGCCTGCTTTTTGGTACTTTTTCATCAATAAATAGCTCCTTCAATTTTTTACTGTAGCAATACCCAGCCGTACCGAGTTGAATACGGTCACCCGGCATTCTACTGCGAATGATGCAGTCGCCTACCAAGGCATCGGCGTCACATACAGCACTATAAGGAGATAAAGATAACAGATCTGGTAAATCAGTCAATGAATCATACCGTTTTGTATGTATGAACATTCCCGCCTCTTCTATCCATATCGTACCAGGTATGGTAATAGGGTATGAATACGGCTGGGAAAAATCATGAGCAGTGGCTTTTTGCCTACGAAAACATACCTGCTCATAGACCCTCTCTACAAAAATATGGGAGGGTAGATGTAGTACAGCAGAAGGATTTTCCTCGAAAATGATACGTAAAACGGCCTCCACATGCTGCAGAGACCACTCCGTTTCAGTTGTGAGATAACTTAATATTAGAGGAATCATTCTCCTTTGTAAAGCAAGGTCAAAAGTTTTTAAGCACTTCCTATCTAGGATAATTTTGCCAGATTCCTGCTTTACAATTATCCTATTTAGCGCCTCTTGACTCAGCTTTTGCAGGTAGTCGTCATCCACTCTGGCCATCTCTGCTAGCTGAAGCACGTGTTCTCTGTATCTTAGGTTTACTTGTTGTAAATGAGGTGTCACCTCGTGCCGTAATAAGTTGCGTTTATATTTGCGCGAATCATTGCTGCTATCGTGTCGCGGTTGCAGGTTATTCGCCTCACAGTAAGCTTCTAGCTCCTCGCGAAAAACATGCAGAAGCGGACGAACCAACTCGATTTGCTCTGCATGAAGCCATCTGCGTTGCGGCATGCCAGTAAATCCATGTAGACTAGTACCTCTCATCATGCGAAACAGAATAGTCTCTACCTGATCATCAGCATGATGGGCAAGCGCTACTTTAGTAGCCCCTACTTCTTTTGCTACTTGCCGGTAGTATTGATAGCGTAATTCACGACTTGCCACTTGCGGTCCTTGACCGGTTTCCTTCATTATTTCAGGCACGCTTTCATAGAAGGAGTAGCACTTAACTCCTAATGTATGACACAAGTCCTCCACGTATGCGGCATCTTGGTCAGACTCGTCTCCACGAAACCCGTGATTCAAGTGAACAGCGTACAACTTCCAACCGTACTGATATTGTTCATTCATTTTGCTTAAGATATGCAACAGCGCTGTAGAATCTACTCCGCCAGAAACGCCTACCACAATCGATTCATGTGGCAAAAGCAGCCTATCCTGCTCCATTCGCTTTTGTACCTTTTCGTACATAACGTGCCTCGATTCCTTTCCATAGAGAGAAGATGGAGAGACCAAGAATTAAACCTGAAGCAATAGCCCCAGCCAGCATCATCGTCTTGACCCCAAGCGTAATTCCTTCCAAGTAGTCAGCATTAATGAACGCTAACATCGATTTATAAGCAGTCGAACCTGGAACTAATGGAATAATTCCCGCAATACTAAAGTTAGTAGAAGGAACACGCATCTTTACAGAAAGGATTCGGCTGCTCAGCGAGATAAATGTTCCCGCTGCAAAAGAAGAAAGCGTAAGCTCAGCTCCAAACATCGGCAGTATTTTATAGATATTCCAACCCATCAGTCCAATTAAACCTGCAAAAAGAATGGTGCGTTTTGGTGCATTAAACAACATAGCATAGGCAATGGTAATAATAAAACTTAACAGCATTCCCAGCAACATGTGCCTAATCCCTCCTATAATGACAAGACAGCTGCGGCCGCAACAGCTACGGCTAAAGCGGTTAGGCCTGCCTCAACTCCTCTCGCCATTCCGGCAACCAAATCGCCTGCCATTAAATCACGCACAGAGTTCGTCAAAGCTACACCTGGAAACAAAGGAATCATCGCTCCTATAATCATAACACCAAGATGCAGATGATTGGGAAAAAGCCATGAAGCAATTAACGTAAACATTCCTCCTAAAAAAGAGGCTGATAATTCGGCAAAAAAGGGTATTTTAAGAAAGCGATACAAATAATTAGCGCTGGCAAAGACGATTGCCCCTGCAATAGCACTGGGGAAAAAATCAAGAAAAGTCCCACCAATCAAAACAGCAAAAGAGCCGCTGCCTATACCAGCCGCTAGATTTAACACTCGATCTGAAAATTGAAAGCGCATTCTCTGAATCTCTTCTAATTGAATATGCGCTTCATCCAAGGTAATCTCTCCCGACACAAAGTGACGAGATACCTGATTGACCAACGTTACTTTGTTCAAATTGATCGTTCGGTCACGCATTCGAATCATTCGGGTACGATCCACACCATTATTATCTTTAAAGGAAAAAGTAATACTGGTCGTCGTCACGGAACTATGGACGCTTTTCATACCTGCAGCATGTGCAATATGAGTCATCGTCTCTTCTACACGATACGTTTCCGCTCCATTACGAATCATAATCTCCCCAGCTAAAAGGCACGTCTCCATCACATAATTATTGGACGTCATGCAGAATGATCCCTCACATCCATACATAATACAACGAGCCAGCAAGCAAAAGCATAGAGGCTACAAAGATTCCCCCAATAATTTTGCTTCCTATTCCTTCCCCAGGCTTCTTGGTGTTGGGTACATCTCCCCTCGTTTCTGACTTTTGTCGAAACGCTTGCAAGAGTTCAGCTTTCATGTGAAGAGCTGTTGGATATTTCCCATCCAATGCCTTACCTAATACGGGGCGGTAAGGAGCTAACAATTCGTTGTCCCGTATTATATCATAAAGCTTTTGAACATGTCGCCCTGATACCGGAAGTGTTGCCCATTTCTCTTTTTCAATAGTAAGCTTAATCATCATGATGGCTAATGAAAACAGATCATATGTAGCATCAGCCTTTCGATCTCCCGCTTGCCAGGTAGCCCGATCATACTCTTCTGTAAATTGACGTACGGCATGACCCGACTTGGTTACCCCGCCAAAATCAATTAAACATACCTGCTTACCAGCCTGTACAACAATGACATTCTCTGGCTTTAGATCACCAAATACATATCCAAGCTCATGAATGATTTGTAAATGAGACAGGATTTGCGTGCACAACAAAATAAGCCACTCTTTGCCTACTCTCTTCAAGCTATGATCCAATCGTTCCCCTTCAATGTATTCCATAGCATAATAGGCATACACCTTGCCTTTTACAATCATATCATCTACATCATATATGTTTGGCCCAATTTTTTGGTTATGAGATTGTAAACTTTTGAGGACGTTTGCTTCCATTAATAAATCAATAGAATCGGCACCTAGTTTAATCGCTACCTTTTTACCTTCATGAAGAACTAGGTAGACGACACCATTGGCTCCTCTACCTAGTTCCTTTACCACTGAATATGTTTGATGGTGCCATTTTCCCGTAAAATAATGGGGAGCATCGGGTAACAAGGAATTAGAATACATGGTCTTGCAAATAACCGTCATCTTCTTCATTCGCTTTTTTCTTCGTACGGTAGCGATCCGCTAAAGGTTTAGGTAGCTCCACGTGTTCAAACAAGGCAATTGCTTCCGTAATGGCCGGACCCGTCGGAGTAATTCCGCTCATCGTTAAACCAGCCGTTAATTCGTATGCCTTTTCGATTTGATCCGTCCAGGGAATACGTACTTCAAGGTGCTTTTCTTTCCCAGGAAATGAACAAACGGCCATTCTGCTACTCCCGCTGCGGGAACGTAGGCTAATGCTAAAATCATAGATAGCTTGCTGTACAGCTGACATTTTATTTTTCATGGATGCAGATGTATCAACGATCATAACCACTTCCAAAGCACTCTGTTCGCCTAATTCATCTACCATGCCTGCCACCTGCATTCTCTTTTCAGGAGCAAGACCTTCCAATTCAGCACCGCCAAGAATATGCTTTAATTCTTTGTTCACCACATGTTGAATGGTTCTAGTCATCGCTTTTCGCGTTAACATTTGGACAGTTTGGGCTAGCTGGGCAGGATAAACAATATCGCTTAGTCCTCCCCCCGCTTGAGCCATTTCACGGATTTCCTGTTCCCCTTGCTCACCCATTTCATGCTTATCTACCACTCCAATCACATTTACTGTGATACCTTGTTCTCTGGCTAAGGTTGCAGCAGCAATCGGGCTTATTCCTACATTGGAGCAGCCATCTGTCACAACCAAAATCTGACGAAGCGTCGCTGGCTTTGCCATACAGATACCTCCCCTTTCTTGGTTAGCATTTTTTACCATTATGGGCGAGGGAGGAAAAAAACATACCTTTAACTTACTACACGCGGCCGCTCCATTTTCTCCATTCCTGAGACCTGTATCGCCGACCATTGTGGTACAAATCGATCAATCCGAGCGACTAGAACCGTCATGTCATCTACAATTTCACCACAATGCTCTCTAATCACTTTTTCTAACAGCAAGTCAGAAATTTCTTGAGGGTCTTCTGTTTCAAGTTGCGAGATTAATCGCTTCATCCACATCGGTCTATTTTCGATATGGCGGGGAGCCTCAAAAATCCCATCTGACATCATGATTAATAGATCACCTGCCTTTAGATTTCTTGTTACGATATCTACTTCAATATCCTCTAAAATACCAACCGGCAAATTATTGGCCGATACCATGAACACATCATTTCCTCGCTTAATAAATGAAGGGGTGGAACCAATTTTAATAAACCGCGTCATTGCCGTTTGTAAATCAATAACTGCCAAATCGACTGTGGCAAACATTTCATCAGATGAGCGTAATGCCAAAACCGAATTTACTGTTTTAATAGATAATTTTTCATCCAATCCCGATTTTAAGAGCTGTTGCAGCATGTCCAATGCTGATTGACTTTCCAGAAAAGCGCGTTCCCCATTTCCCATTCCATCACTAATCGCCACAGCCACCTTTCCATTTCCTAAATCCATTGTTTTAAAGCTATCTCCCGACAGTAATTTGCCGCCTTTAGCAGCTCCTGCCACTCCAATTTCAATTTCATAGGTTTTGGCTGAAGCCAGACACATTTTGCAATGCTGATCCTTAAAGGCTTCACAGTGTCTCTCCTTCACAATGATGTTCTCTCCTAAAACCTCGGTAAGCATCGGAGCCACAATCTTGGCGCATTCATCCCTCCCATAACAACTAGGCTGACTGATTTCTATATCCACCTTCCCTTCTTCTAAGCTATGAATATCTACACGTCTTACGGATAGTCCTAAACCCTCCAGCGCTTTTGAAACCTGCTTCTCTTGCAGGCTTAGCGCAACTCCTTCCCGTTGGATTTCCCGTGCAAAATCACTCATGACTCGTGATACCCCCGATAATTGATCAGCTACCAGCTTACGACTATCCTGAATTTGTTTTTTTAATTGATTATGTTCAATCATCTGGTGGTACTCTTGCTCCATATTTTGAATTACTTTTTCTGTTTTCACGCATTTCTTTTCCCACTCCTTTGGTATAGTTGCGCCTTCCATCGTCCCATGCTCAAATACCGTAATCAGCATGCTACTCATCGCATCGTAGGTCATTTGAGTATCTCGTTCCCAGCACTGCTCCTTTTTCCAGCAAAGCTGACATGTCCTCTCCGCCACTTTGCTCAAATAAAGGTCTACCTCCTCCTCTTCTACCCCATTTTTGATTTCGGCTGTTTGAGCAAATGAATGGGATAACTCGGTAAATAAATCGGAAAACTGTTGAATTTTACCTGCTGTCATGTCACGTATTCGCCGCATGTATTCCTGATGAGATTGTGTATGCTCTGAGGTCCCCGGAATGAAGCTGGCTACTCTTTTCCAAATAGAAGCCGGCGTTAATAAAAATAGGAAAGAGGCGATCGAGGTCTCTACTAAAGAGACATACAACCCACTGTGCGCACCGCCATAGATGCCTAGAATTGAAGTTCCAATTAAGAGTCCAGCTACTACACCAATTTTCCCTCCCTCTTTTAATAGTCCAGCTAATAATCCGGCAAAAGCGAGTAAACTAATTTGTTGTAAGGCACTCACGTCAGCTAAACTGAGAATGAGCCCGGTAACCACCCCCACTGCGGCCCCGACCGTCCCTCCTCCAACAAAAGCGAATAGTAGTAGAAAGTAGCGTGACAGGATATGCTCCATGGAGATTCCTTGTATGACCCAGCCTACTGTTCCCGTCATTAAAGAAGCTAATAGAATAACCAGACATATAATTTCTTCTGTTTTTAATGGCTCAAATGGTTTATTTATGTGAATAATGGATAAAGACTGAATAAAAATAAGTGTTAAGACAAAGCTGAGAATGGCTTCAACCGCAATCATAGTCACACTGTATGTGTTGACCTGACTCTGAATAACCTTACCTAACAGATGGCTAGCAAATACGGTCCCTACAACCATAAATGGAGTATAGGAAAAATCTTTTCGTTTCCATTTCTCCGCAATACGGCAAACAACAGCAGCAAGTATGATACTAAGCAACGTCTGCATGCCTAGAGGTATTGAGTGAGCTAATGAGCCTGCCAGCATGCCCAATGAACTTACTAGCAACGTATCTCGGCGGAGAAAGTACATCACGATGAAGTAAGGAACAACAAAAGGAGATAATTCATCAAGAATAAGAGCTCTTCCTAATAAAAAACCCATAGTAAGTGAAAGAATATGCCATTTTTTTAGAAAAGCAGCAGCTTTATCACCGAAGCTCCCCAGCCTTTGTGATACTTGATTAGATAGTTGTTGAGTAAAAAGATTAGCATTCGGAGAAACTACTTGGCTTTTATTGAACATGGACTAGCACCACCCATTTGAGTTTTGTGTACCCAATTATACGAATGGATAGTTGTAAATTTTGTCAAACGGTAGAGGCATATTCCTAAAATCGTCCGACAAATTCAAACGTATCTCGTTTATTTATTTGATGGTTCATGGATTTATGCCCAAGGCAATACGATTTGATTGAAGTACCTGTCGAGGATTGAATAGAAGATATTTCTTTATTTCTTTATTTCTTTATCACTTTAAAACATTAAAGCAAGGAAATAAAAAAAACCGACGTCTTGCGTTCAACGTCGGCCATCAGGTGATTCGCGCTCGGCGAAACGGGCTTGTTATATTATATTCGCCATTTGTTTAAAATGACCTTCCTCTTTTTAAAATCTATTGTACGTTTTCGTAAATTTATTTTAGCTAGACCCAATTGGCTTAATTATCGGGGATCAAAAAGATGATCTCACCCGGCTTGGACATAAAATTATTTTTGCGTGCAAGCTCTGCGATGTATTCTGGATCATCTAATCGTTTCATCTTATTGGTTAGCTCTTCCTGTTGCTCTTTCACTTCCCCTGCCTCTTTCTGTAGTGCTTCTACTTGTTCTTCCGTCTCCGCAATGACAGAGCTTTGAAGATATGCTGTATAGCACGTCCAGATAAGGAAGCAGAATACGAAGAACATAATAAAACGAAGTCTGCGCTTACGACCTAGATTATTCGATTGAGAGGGACGTTCTTTGGCCATGTCTGCTCTCCACCTTTGCTACCTTTTTACTCTTTGTTTTCCTTGGTAAACCATTTCTTCAGTTTTTCCTTTGCTCCTGCCATTTTGCCCCTAATACTTTTCCACAAGTTACGACCCCATGGAACAAATGGTGACAATGGCCAAGAAATGATTCGCCAAATGAACAATCCTATCTTTGCCAGCACAGTAAAAAGGAACCCGAGAATAATCCAGATAAAATGAAAAATTATCTCTATCGGTTTAATCAATAGAAAGTCAATAAATTTAACACTGATCTGAAATACCCATATACTCCATTCTAGCACAGTTAACAAAAATCTGATATAAACCTTACTACCTATAAGGAAATAGAGCCATGCTCCTATAATAATCCCTAGATAGATTGGAAATCTCACTATTCCATCGTTAACCCATACCAGCACATAAAAAACAATTCCCACACTACTTAACCAAAATAACAAATCTAATATGAAAACGGCCCAAAGTGGGAAGCGGCCCTTGCCTTTTATGACATGGTACGTATCAAACCCCATCCCCATAAAAATTCCGCACAGGGACATGAAAGCCATGGTCTGAAACTGAATACTGATACTCACTTAAATAATTTGCCGAAAAATCCTTTCGATCGATCTCCGGCCTGCCCCTGTTCTATATACCCCATGTCATGAACGAAACCCTCAATGGCCACTTCTCCGGTTTCAAGACTCAGGTTTTTCATATGAAGATTCTGGCCGCGTATAGTAAGAAAACCGCCTTCTGTTTCTAACAGGAATTCTTCACTATCAAAGCTTTCCACCTTTTTTACCCCGGATATAGCCAAACTACGCCGATTGATCATGACAATTTCATGGCGAGGTCGTTTATTTGGTTCGAGCATATAAAAACCCTCCCTATCTTGGTGGTCTGGAGTACGATCCAAAACGCCGGGAACAAAATGTTCCTCTTTGTACCAAGATATGGAGGGGGATGTCCTTTTAGAACTGTTGCTTATGCTCTTAGGTATTCATCTTCTTCTTTTTCATCGCGCGGTACTGGTACCTCACCAATTACTGTGTAAAGGGAAGCAGCCTCATCCTTACGCGCATTTTCTTTGATCTCTTCAACTTTTACTGTAACGATCTTTTGTCCAAAACGAATGGAGATAGAATCGCCGACTTTTACATTGCTGGAAGCTTTTGCAGCACGTTCATTAATTTCGACACGTCCTTGATCACATACATCCTTAGCTAACGTACGTCGTTTAATTAAACGAGACACCTTTAGAAATTTATCAAGACGCATAGTATTCCTCCTCTATGTAGCTGTGGCTACTCTTGAGCTTTGGCCTCATTCCAAAAATGATCAAGCTCTTCTAAAGTCATATCGGCAAACTGCTTATTCTTTTCTTGCAGCTTTTGTTCAATATAGTGAAATCTACGCTTAAATTTCAGATTGGTAAGCGCCAAAGCCTGTTCAGGATCAATCTTCATGAAGCGAGCTAGATTGATTACAGCGAACAGCAAATCCCCTAATTCACCTGTTCGTTCCTCTGGAGTTGCTTGCTGAACCTCCTTGTACTCTTCTTCAATTTTAGCGTAGACATCTTTCACTTCGTCCCAATCAAACCCAACTTCTGCGGCCTTCTTTTGAATTTTGACGGCTGCTAAAATCGCTGGTAAATCCTTTGGTACAGCATCAAGCAAGGAGGCTGTTTCTGGCACAAGCCCTTTCTCTGCTTTCTCTTGAGCTTTTATCTGCTCCCAATTCACCACCACTGCATCGGCATCAGCTACCTTCGACTCTCCAAATACATGCGGATGGCGTCGAATCATTTTGGCTGTCAGAGTAGAAATGATGTCTTCAATGGTGAAGTAGCCTTCCTCTGAAGCAATCTGTGCATGGAGCATAATCTGCAAGAGCACATCCCCTAATTCCTCACACAGCGCATCCACATCATCCAAATCGATTGCTTCCACTGTTTCATAGGCTTCTTCTAATAAATAACGACGCAAGCTTTGATGCGTTTGCTTCCGATCCCATGGGCACCCTTCTGGTCCACGCAAGGTTGCGATCACTTCTTTTAAATAAGAGAATTGACGTTGCTTTACTGACTCTTCTACAGTAGGTGGTACATAGATGAGACTTAGATTTCCCAGATGCTCCACTCGATCTAACTCGTATAATGGTAGACGCTCCACGATCTCTTGACCCTCTATCCCAACCGCTGTAGCAACGATAACCTCATATTCGTCTGGAAGGACTTCCATTAAGGTGAGCTTCGCGTCTGAAGCAGACATTTGATCGTAGACCTGAGCTATAACTGTGTGTAGACCCGGATTTACTTGATCTGCTGTCATACTTGTGGCGTCTAACAAGGTAAATCCTTCGATCGGATCAATAGCCAGACGAGCGAAAAGTGGATCTAAGAAGCTTTGTCCGCCCAATACCTTTACCTCTATCTGCTCCTCTACCGCATGACTTAGTAGCAGTTGCACCGTCCGTTCTGCTACTAAAGGATGTCCCGGAACTGCATAGGTTACTTCACCTTCTGTTTTCATCTTAGATAACAGCTCGCGTGCAATCTCTTGATATACCTGTTCAAAGGAGTCATGTTTTTCGTAAATAGAATCAAAGGACGTGTAAGTAAGGCCCTCTTCAGCCAATTGATCTAATACTGGATGATCAGCTGTACGGACATACAAATGCGTGGCCTGTTTTAAGCGTTTATACATACCCAGAGGCATTTGATCTAGATTGCCTGCCCCAAGTCCTACGACATAAATGGTGTTCACCATGTAGGAATCCTCCGTTCTTTAATCCCTGACTATTTTCGAATCTGTAAAAGCTTATACCGCTCCAAAAGAGAGACTAGTCTCTTTCCTTTTGGCAAATACAAAATTTCCTCGCGTTTGATGCCCCCTGTATATAAAAGGGAAAGCATATATACTACTAGTCCCACAGTAACTGCAAACACTCCGACGATCGTTTGAGCCAAACGCTCGCTATCGAGCAGAGAACCCACAATTAGATTCATTAGGCCTTGAACGAGTAAAACCATGACTGACATAAGAGCGACACTTATCAAAGGCTTAGTCAGCATTTCCTTTATGTTAAAGGAAAGCCCCAGATAATGGCGAATCGACCTCATGTTTAAGCTCATTGATGTCACATAGGCAAGGACTGTGGCCACTGCCGCCCCCTGTATGCCCCACAAAGGCGTTAATGCAAGATTGGCCAACAATTTTACCAGTACACCAATCAGCAAATGTCGAGCTGGTAATTTAACATGCCCTAAGCCCTGCAAGATTCCAGAGGTAGCAATACTTAATGTCGCAAACACAATGACAAAGGCTTGAATAGCAAGTGACCAGGTACCCTTATCATTTCCATATACCATAATATTGACTGGTTCAGCTAACAAAGCCAGTCCGATTGAGGCTGGCAACCCTAGCATCAGGGTTAGGCGTAGAGCCATCTCGGTACGATTCATGATCAGTTTATCCTGTTTTTGTGCTACAGCCTCACTAATAGCAGGAACTAACGCCAAGGAAAGGGATGTGGCAAAAAACGTTCCAAATTGAATGAGTGGTTGTCCACGGTCATAGATTCCTTTTAATTCTTTTGCTATATCAAGTTCATATCCGTTCCATTGCAGCAAATTAGAAACTGTCACCGAATCAATTAATGGAATCATCGGCAACACCAGAGCACCGATACAAATCGGAATTGCGTAATGTAAAATGCTGATCAGCACTTGCTTGTTCGTTACTGTATCGGTAAGCTGTTGGGCACGTAATTTTTTACGATACCCCCTGCGTCGATAATATCGTCTGGATTTCCGATAATAATAGTACAAAACCAAAAAGGCTGCTAATGCCCCTGGAAAGGCAGCAAATACTGCTCCTGTACCGGCAAGGTAAGCATCCTGATAGGCACTCATCATCCAGTAAGCTGAGACTAAAATAACGATTACACGAATAATCTGTTCGACTACCTGTGATACACCCGTAGGCACCATGTCTTGCTGTCCTTGAAAATAACCACGCAATATGGATACCAACGGAACTAATGGTAAAGACCATGCTACGGCTCGTAGCGGCAATGTAAGCTGTTCATCGCCCATAAATCGAGCTAATGCAGGAGCCCCTAGATACAAAAGGAGAAAAAAGAATACTCCTAGTATTCCTAGTGAAACGCTGGCTACACGGAAAGCCTTACGTGCACCTAGATGATCCTCGACTGCTAATCGTTCTGAGACGATTTTAGAAATGGCAATTGGAAAACCTGCTGTTGCCAAAATCAATAAGGCTGTGTACAACGGGTATACCTGCATGTACACATATAACCCAACATCACCTGTGATATTTTGATAAGGTATGCGATAGATCGCTCCGAGAACCTTGGAGAGCAAGCCGGCAATACCTAGAATAGCAGCACCTTTGACAAAATGATTCGCACTTCTCTCTCCTGCCATACAGTATCTATTTCTCCTCTTACAAAAAGTCTACGTTCAGAAACTTTGTCCATTATACCACACAGAGGAAGTGAGTAATCAAGGGGAATGAGACGTGGGTCATTCGTGGTTTACTTGCATGTAGTAGGGAAAGTGAAAAAAACAAGCCCCTTGTATAAGGCTTGTTTTTCACTTGCGTTATTTAATCACTATTATTGTTCCATTTGTTTAGCTAGGAATCCAGCGGCTGTTTCTGCCATTTTCAGCTCTAAATCGCCCATTTTGGCTTCTGCTTTGCTGACAAGGATCACTGCGCCAATTGGGTCTCCACCTGCTACGATAGGAGCTACTACATAAGATGAGTACTGCTCCGGCATATCACGACATAATTCATATTGACCGGAATTTTTTTCCACCTTACTCTTGCGTTCTTCCAATGATTTTTCTACTAGATTGCCAATTGGTTTTTCTAGGTATTCCTTCTTGGAAGCGCCAGCTACTGCAATAACCGTATCTCGGTCGGAAATAATGACAATATGATTTAAGCTTTCGTATAAAGAGTCAGCATATTCCTTAGCAAAATCAGCTAATTCTCCAATTGGAGAATATTTTTTAAGGATTACTTCCCCATCACGATCGACAAAAATCTCAAGTGGATCCCCCTCACGAATACGAAGTGTGCGACGGATTTCCTTCGGGATTACAACCCGTCCGAGGTCGTCTATACGACGAACAATTCCAGTTGCCTTCATAATCTTGTTGCCTCGCTTTCTTGAGAAGATTGATTTTGTAGTTTTTTGAGGATTTACTCCTATGATTTCCTATCTTCTCGCTTTTTACTAATATCTTGTATTTGTATTTGTTGCCAATTAACCTTGCTTTGTACTCTCCCCCGGGCGGTAGCGAGTGATAATAGTATTTGCCTTGGCAAGAAGAATATGCGATCAAAACAAAATTAAACCAGCTTTTTTTATTCCAAGATAACCTTTTGATGGGTCTGCCTGCACTGACATTTTCCCAATAAAAAAGCTCCTCTTGTAATCAACCACAAACTGTAAACACAGTCCGCTTGGTTACAAAAGGAGCTACTTTTATTTATGCTATTTTGTTTCAGGAGTAGCTGCTGGAGCTGGCGCTTTTACCTCTGGAAGAGATTTTTTCGTAATAATCGCGTCCAGATCTTTGGTAGTGTATTGCTCGAAATTCTTCTCCAACACCTGCTGCTTCAACTGAGCTTTTACTTCATCAAAAGTTTTTACTTTACGGTCTTCTACTTTCACAATGTGATAGCCATATTCAGTCTTAACTGCCGGTTCACTGAGGACTCCAATTTTTTGGGTGAGAGCAGCTTTCTTAAATTCTGGCACCCAATTGTTCACGTCAGCATTTGCATATAATCCACCGTTTGCTTTGCTGCCTTCGTCCTCAGACACTTGTTTGGCAAGAGTGGCAAAGTCCTCCCCTTTTTTCAAGCGGGCAAGATAGCCTTTTGCCAATTTGTCTGCTTCCTCTGGTTTACGGTTCTCGAACTTAACCAAAATATGACGCACAGAAGCTGTTGTATACGCAGATTTATCTGCTGTATCATAGGCCTTCTTCAAATCAGCATCTTTTACTTCACCTTCCATAACCTTCACAGAAGCGTTAATGTTTGCTAGTTGTTTCACAATCGCTTCTTTTGTGATGTTATGATTCTTCATCAATTGGTTAAATTTATCCTCGCTACCGAGAACTTGGATATACTGACCTTTTAGTGATTCAAAAGATTTATCCGCTTCTGTAGCTGCTGCTTTCTTAATCGCTTCGTCAGCCTTTTCCGCTTTTAGCTTCGTAGCTAGGTATTGACGTGCGTAGTTATCGACCATCTCTTGTGTAGAAACTCCAATAGCATAGGCTTGTGGAGGATTCATGAAGCCAAGTGCACGTAGGAAATCTTCAAACTCCTGGCCTGTTAGCTTCCCGCCCTGATATTCAAAAATAGCAGCATTTGGATCAACCGTAAAAGGCAATTTAACCGGTGGGAATTGCGCAAGCGGATCTTCCTTATCAGCCGGCTGTTCTGCTCCTGGTTTAGCTGGTTGTGCTGTTTCGGCTTTATTAGTCGTTCCGCAGCCACTCAAAATCGCTAGCGTTAATGCCGTGGTGGAAAGTAGGGCCAACATACGTTTACCCTTCGTAAATGTTGTCTTTTTCATAAAACAAAAGCTCCCTTCTCGGCACCTTTAGCACCTAGTGGATTTAGTGTAATGAGGGGTCAGGGCTCTTACTCTTTTCAATCAGATGGAAATCATTAATTAAGTCTACTACCATCTTGACCCCATCCTCAATCTTTAACCCCTTAACTTTAACAGTTACGATGATCTGTTGTCCACCTTGGGTCGTCGAAAGCCCAATCCGGCGATCATATTTGCTAGACAAGCCAAATAAAGCCCCACCATCAATATTGGAGGTTTGATGCTCTGCCAAAATGATTTTAATAACATCAGGATCTTTCTGACTAATCTCAACAATATGATGCTCCATCGCTTGAATACGTAAACGTGAAATCATCAGTAAATTATCTACTGGAGATGGGATATTACCAAAACGGTCGATTAGCTCATCAGCAAGATCATCCAGCTCCTCGATCGTAGAGGTTGCTACAAATTTTTTGTACATCTCGATCTTCTGACGACTATCAGTAATATAATCTGAAGGTAAATACGCATCAATTTGAAGATTAATTTCAACTGGTGGAACAGGAGCAATCTCTTCTGTCCTTACCTCACCACGTAAATCATCAATCGCTTCCTTCAGCATTTGTGTATACAAATCAAATCCGACAGTATTAATGAAGCCGTGTTGCTCTGCCCCCAATAAATTACCTGCTCCACGAATCGATAAATCTCGCATCGCAATTTTAAAGCCGGACCCAAGCTCTGTGAATTCCTTAATAGCCTGTAACCGTTTCTCCGCTACCTCTGTCAGTACCTTGTCGCGTTGGTATGTGAAGTATGCATAGGCAATACGATTAGAACGGCCTACGCGTCCACGTAGCTGATAAAGCTGTGACAAGCCCATCCGATCGGCATTATAGATGATTAACGTATTTACGTTTGGAATATCGACACCAGTCTCAATGATTGTGGTACTTACCAACACATCATAATTGCCGTCTAAGAAATCGAGAATAATTCGTTCTAGCTCACTTTCATTCATTTGTCCATGAGCAACCGCTACCCTAGCATCAGGAACTAAGGCCGAAATATGCTCCGCCATTTGTTCTATACCTTGTACCTGATTGTAAAGGAAGAACACCTGTCCTTCACGGGCCAATTCTCGCTCAATCGCTTCTCGAACCAGAGCCGGGCTATAGTCTAATACATAAGTTTGTACAGGAAAGCGATTTTCCGGCGGTGTCTCAATAACAGATAAATCACGAACTCCTAGCATAGACATATGAAGCGTACGCGGAATAGGAGTAGCTGTAAGCGTTAGTACATCTACATTGGTTTTTAACTGCTTCAGTTTTTCTTTATGGCTTACACCAAAGCGTTGCTCCTCATCGACAATCAGTAGCCCTAGATCACGGAATACAATATCCTTAGACAGCAATCGGTGCGTACCGATCACTACATCTACCGTTCCTTCCTTTAGACCCTTCATTGTTGCATTTTGTTCCTTTCGAGAACGAAAACGGCTCAAAACCTCTACTCTGATCGGAAAATCAGAAAACCGCTCCTTAAACGTTTCAAAGTGCTGTTGAGCTAGAATCGTAGTTGGTACAAGTAAAGCTACCTGCTTTCCGTCCATGACCGATTTAAAAGCAGCACGTATCGCTACTTCTGTTTTTCCATATCCTACATCCCCGCAAACCAAACGATCCATAGGACGCTTGCTTTCCATGTCAGCTTTCACTTCTGTGATGGCACGCAATTGATCCACGGTCTCCTGATACGGGAACATCGCCTCAAATTCTCTTTGCTCCAAGCTGTCCTTGTTAAAGCTATAGCCTACAGCTTGCTCTCGTTGTGCATACAGCTTGATTAGATCCTCGGCGATATCTTTTACCGATGTTTCTACCTTGCTCTTTACACGTTTCCACTCATTTCCGCCTAAATTATAAATTTTAGGCTGAGCTTCTTCACTGCCAACATACTTTTGTACATGATCGATTTGATCAATAGGGACAAACAAGCTATCTCCGCCTGCGTATTGTACATGTAAATAATCCTTATGAATACCTAGGATTTCCTTTGTTTCAATTCCTAGATATTTACCAATCCCATGATTAATGTGTACAACAAAGTCACCAGGCTTTAATTCCATGTAGTTCTTGATGCGCTCAGCATTGCTCATGTTTTGATTTACTTTGCGAGCTTTACGCTGCTTTGCTGTGAAGACTTCTCCTTCTGTAACAACAACCATTTTGCTTAATGGCATTTCAAAACCGCTTTGAATATTTCCAATAATAATAGTAGGTCGGCCTGGAGGAATTGTTCTTACCTCTTCTAGCAGCAAATCAGCTTCCATCTCATAATCATCTAAAACTCGCTCCAAACGCTTGGCGCGCTCCGCATCAGCAGCAGCGAAGATAATTTGATGTTGACCCTTTATCCATCGTTGCAGTTCGCTTTTTAATACGTTCATTTGCCCATGAAAATTTTGCATCGCACGACAGTTCATGTTGACGATATTTTGTGGATGCGTTTTTGGGGTTTGACGTAAAAATAGCGATAAATAAATTATCTGTCTCTTCTGCCCATGAATAAGCTCATCATACGACTGTGACAGAATAAGATTAGACATAAAATCGCCTTGTTCGATACGACTAGTAATCCATTCTGATTCGTCCTTTTGCAATTGTACCGCAGTATCAATGACGCGGGACGGTTCATCAATAATCATTAACGTATCAGAAGGCAGGTAGTCTAGGATGGTTTCCATCTCAGGATACAGAACGGATAAATAGCTGTATAGATTAGCTGGTCGGCTACCCTGGCGCATTAATTCAATATCTCGCCCTATCTGCTCCATCAATCTTTCTTTTACAACCTCATCCTTGGTGTTACCTAATGTTTCACCTAGTTTTTTCTCTAAATAAGCAGCACTCTCTACTAGCTTCGACGAAAAAACAATTGTCTCTTTTACCGGGCCAATCACATATTGTTCTAAATGTTCTTGAGAACGCTGTGTACCCATATCAAATGTTCGAATGGAATCAATTTCATCATCAAAGAGTTCAATTCGAATCGGCCAGTCCGAATCAACAGGAAATAAGTCAACGATTCCGCCACGAATACTTAATTCGCCTTTACGTTCAACCATCTCGACTCGTTCGTAGCCTAATTCAACCATTCTCTCTAAAAAGTCTTGTAAATCTAAAGTTCCTCCACGACTTACGGTCATTTGAGCCTCTTTCCATACATTGTGAGGTACGGTCAAGCGGCGAATACCTGCAAAAGGAACAACCAAAATACCCGTGAAGCCATTCGCTAAACGGTTAAATACTTGAATACGTTGTGCTAATGTCTCTGGACTCGCAATGGCCATTTCTGACCCAATCAGCTCATTACCCGGATAAAGCATGACTTCCTCTGGGGAAAGCAGCTCTGCTACATCCTCATACACTTTTTGCGCTTGAAACATATTATGCGTCACGATACACAGGGGGCGTTTACTCTCTTGATAAACGGCAGCCATGAAAATATGACGAGCGGAACCAGATAGTCCGGCCATCAACTGTTCATGTAAGCCCTGTGACAAACCAGCAAGAATGGTTCCGAAATTGGAATCTTCTTTTATACGATTAATGATGACTTGCATCCCTAATCTCCTCTCCAACCTTACTCTCCTATTACTACATAGGTTACAGCACTAAAACTGCGGCGCAGATCAACCTTCCCACATCGCAGTTTGTACGAAAAAGTTATTTATTTATTCAATCGATAAAAATCCACAGGTAGCCTTAGCTTCTAAAAAACTAGGCTACCTTACTTTTCATGCCTTGTCATTTTGAAAGGTAAAAATGGCTTGCTATTGCAACGGATTACCTACAACCGACAAATCAGGATTTTGATCAAGGGCCTCTTTACAATAGTCACAAACAACGCGAACAACTGTATTCCCTATCTCATCCTTGGATATTATATGTTGGCGCTCCTGTTGGGTCAAGAATTGAAAGCCTAGCTGCCATTCGGAGACATTCGATTGCTGAATTTCCCCCACCTTCATGCCACAACACCGACATACATAGCGGTAACTCATATGATTACCCCCTAAGTGAAAATATAGTACTTTCTTCCACTTAGTATGGGCATATTATAGCTATTCGATACTGTACTACTAGCCACGTGTTGGATTATAACGATTCATAACTGTCAGGAAGCTATCACCCTTGATCCAATCTTCACTGGCTTTTGCTGCTGATTGAATTGCATCTTGGATATGCGGCCACTCGCTTTTTGAAAATGAGTGCAGTACATAGTCACTCACACTTTTGCCCGGTTCCGGACGATCAATACCAATTTTGATGCGACTAAAATCTTGTGTGCCTAAATGAGCAATGATGGATTTAATCCCGTTATGGCCTCCTGCACTGCCCTTTTCCCGCAGTCTCAGCTTGCCTACCGGTAAGTCAAGATCATCATAGATGACAACGATATCCTTTGCTGTCAGTTTATAAAAAGAAACGATTTGCCCTACCGTTTCTCCAGATAGGTTCATGTAAGTTTGTGGTTTTACTAATAAAACCTTCTCGCCTTGTACATTTCCCTCTCCTATAATTCCACGAAATTTCATCGTGCTTAACGGAATTTGTAATTCTTTACTTAATGTATCTATTGCAAGAAACCCTACATTATGTCTGGTATCCTCATATTGTTTACCAGGGTTCCCTAACCCAATGATGACTTTCAATGAAATTACCTCCAAGCAAAATAACCTACTTAATTCCATTGTACATGAATGTAAGCCTTTTAAAAAGCAAGGGAAGTCGACTTCTTCCGTCAAAAAACGGCATGTCCATACATAAAAGAGCCTCCCAAAGGAATTGGGAGGTCACTGGTTATACTTTTTCCGCTTCGGCTACAGGAGCTTTTGCTTGTTCTGCAACTTCCATAGCGCTTTGCTGAGCTTCAATGGATTCATCCGATTTTGCTTTTGGCGGAAGTACGCTAATGACTACTTCCAGCTCGTCAAGATGCACGTCTACGTTTGGAGGTATTTGTAAATCTTTAACAAGTACAACATCTCCTATATGTAGCCCATCTGTATCTACAGTTAGTGTTGCCGGGATATCAGTAGGTAAGCAGGAGATTTCTACACTGTGACGAACCAATGTAGCTGCTCCCAATTCAGGATCTCCCGTCATCGTAATAGGCACAGACGTATGAATTTTTTCCTTCATGTCTATCTGTTTAAAGTCAGCGTGCAAAATCCTACCTTGAACTGGATGTCTCTGAAGCTCATACACCATCACGTCATATACATTTCCATCTACCTGTAGCGTAAAAGGAACGTTGGTGGTTTGCGTACGTAAGGCTTGATCCAGCTCAAGCGCAAGTATCTTGACTTCCTTATTTCCTACATCCGTTCCGTATAACACCGCAGGAACCCAACCCTCACGACGAATCGCTTTAGCTGTTGTTTTATCTTGAGCTGTACGTACCTCTGCTTTAATTGCTACCAATATAAAAACCTCCTCTGACCAAGTAGATCTAAGACAGTTCTAGCTTGTCCAGAGGAGGTAATGATTATCAACTATACTGTAATTTTAATCGAACAATTTACTAATTGACAATTCTTCGTGAACACGGATAATCGCTTCTCCAATTAATGGAGCCACAGATAATACCTTCACCTTATCAATTAATTTGTCCGAATCTAAAGGAATCGTATTTGTAACAATCAATTCCTTAATCTTGGAGTTTTGGATACGCTCAATGGCAGGACCAGAGAGAACAGGATGTGTGCAACAAGCGTACACTTCACGAGCCCCTGCATCTACCAATGCATTAGCAGCTAAAGTAATCGTTCCGGCTGTGTCAATGATATCGTCAATGATGATAGCTGTTTTACCTTCAATGTTACCAACAATATTCATAACCTCAGCTACGTTTGGTTCAGGACGGCGTTTATCAATGATGGCAATTGGTGCTTCTAATCGTTCAGCCAGCTTACGAGCACGTGTAACTCCTCCGTGGTCTGGTGATACAACAACAACGTCTGAGAGATTTTTCTCTTGGAAATATTTAGCCAAGATTGGAACTCCCAACAGATGATCTACAGGGATATCAAAGAAGCCTTGGATTTGTGTCGCGTGTAAGTCCATTGTAATCACACGCTGTGCCCCTGCTGTTTCGATAAGATTTGCAACTAATTTCGCTGTGATAGGATCACGAGAACGCGCTTTGCGATCTTGTCTTGCATATCCATAATACGGAATCACAACATTAATGCTTTTGGCAGAAGCACGTTTTAGAGCGTCGACCACAACCAGTAACTCCATTAGGTGTTCGTTAACTGGTGCGCAAGTAGGTTGGATAATGAATACGTCTGATCCACGCACACTCTCATTTAGCTTGATTTGGCACTCACCGTCACTGAATCTTGCTGTCTCCATGTTGCCCACGTTTAAGCCGATATGTTCAGCAATCTCCTGAGCCAATTTAGGATTGGCACTGCAAGTGAAAACCTTCAGCTTCGGGTCACGATAATTAGCCATCTTGTTAAAAGCCTCCCGTTATTCTTATTCGCTTTGTTTACGTGGTAGTTTTACCGCGTAGTCCAGTTTATTGGTTTGGCGTTCGCGCGCAATGGCAAACGCTCCATCTGGTACATCTTGATTAATGGTCGAGCCAGCAGCAACGTAAGCATCATGACCTACCGTCACAGGAGCAACTAAGTTAGAGTTGCATCCGATGAAGGATCGATCGCCTACTACCGTCTTATGCTTTTTCGCCCCATCATAATTCACGGAGATTGTTCCGCATCCAACATTAACACCCTGACCAATCTCAGCATCTCCTAGGTAGCTGAGATGAGGAACTTTACTTCCTGCACCAATTTTAGCATTTTTCAGCTCCACAAAATCTCCAATTTTTACATTTGAGCCAATATGTGTTTGTGGTCGTACATAAGCAAACGGACCAACTGTAGCCTGTTCATCCACTTGGCTGTCCACTAGTACGGAATAAGAAATGCTTACGCCATCCGCCACTTGCATATTGGTTAATTCAGTTTGTGGGCCAATTTTGCAGTCTGTGCCAATAACCGTTTTTCCTCGCAAATAGGAATTCGGTTCAATTATTGTGTCGGCGCCAATCACTACATCTGCTTCAATATAGGTAGAAGCTGGATCAATGATAGTAACACCGTTCTTCATGTGTTCAACAGCAATGCGTTTACGCATATAAGCTTCTGCCTCAGAAAGCTGAACGCGATCGTTAACCCCCATTGTTTCATCTGGGTCTTCGGCAGCATAAGCCAATACTTTCTCGCCCGCTTCTCGTAGAATACCCACACAATCGGTGATATAGTATTCATTCTGAGCATTATCATTCTTCACTTGGGATAATGTTTCCCAAAGCTTCCGATTATCAAAGCAATAAATACCTGTGTTAATTTCTGCAATATTACGTTCCTCGTCTGTTGCATCCTTGTGCTCAACGATGCGTAACACTTCATTTCGTTCATTTCGAACAATGCGACCATATCCGGTTGGATCGGCCATTAAAGCGGTTAAAACGGTAGCAGCGGCGTTCTGCTCTTCATGATAAGCCAATAGCTTGGTAAGCGTTTCCTTTGAGAGCAATGGCACGTCCCCATATAAAAGCAGAGTCGTTCCCTCTTGATCTAGTAAGAAATCTTTGGCTTGCAAAGCTGCATGGGCTGTTCCCAATTGTTCTGCTTGCATGGCGTATTGAACACGGTCTTGTAGCGTTTCACGAACTTTATCAGCTCCGTGTCCTACTACTACAACTACATCGTTTACTTGCATGGAAGCCAAAGTATCCACAACATGCTGAACCATTGGCTTGCCGCATACAGGATGCAGTACTTTATATAATTTGGATTTCATACGTGTTCCCTGACCAGCAGCAAGAATTACCGCATGTATAATAGACATGTTAACCCTCCAACATACTGAAGTTCCATCATGACTATATCTTAAAATAGGTGTTCATTTCAAGACATGATGAAACTTTTCCTGTTTGATAACACTTAATAAAACAACTACTATTTAAATAACATACTCTATTTTATTCAAAAAACAAGGAGGATGAAATGAGTACAGATGTATATATATTGACAGGTTATCTAGGAAGTGGAAAAACGACTCTGCTCCAACAGCTTCTTGCTTATCTGCGTGATCAAAGCAGTAATGTCGTTGTTATGATGAACGAAATGGGAGAAGAGGATGTAGATGGGGAGCAAGTGGAGGGATTTGGTTTTCCCGTAAAAAAAATGCTCAATGGTTGCATTTGTTGCTCCATTCGTGGAGAGCTGACAGAAAACGTAAAGGAAATCATGCAAAATATAAAACCGGAGCATCTCATCATTGAAACAACAGGTGTAGCTGACCCCATTGAAGTAGTCGATGCCATGACGCATCCCGAGCTTTACGACAGAATGAATCTAAAAGGAATTATTAGTGTCATAGATGCTTCGAGGTATTTAGAGCTGACTTCTTTCTTTCAAGCTGGCGGGGCGTTGATTAAGACCATTCGCAATCAGGTAAAATATGCAGATCTTTTAATCATAAACAAAGTTGATTTAGTGGATGAAGACATCTTATCAAAAGTAAAAGCAAAGCTTCAGGAAACAAACTCTCATGCTCCTATGCATGTAACGATACGGACAGAGATGGATCTAGAGAAGCTGCTACAGGTAAAACGATTGGCTCAAAGCAAAGAGATGTCAAACTCACCCTCTATCCCTGTACAAAAAACGATCGGCCGATTTTCTCCATTAGATAAATTAAAGCAAACACTAGGACTTAAAACAAACCAGCCTTCCCTTTTTCACTCGATTGATACTTTTTCATATCATTTCAAGGGACCCGTTGACGCTGAAGCCTTTGAAGATTTTTTGTATGATCTTCCCAAAACCATCTACCGGGCAAAAGGATACGTGCAATTTATTGGACAAGACGATTTGATTTCTTTCCAGCAAACTCAAACACAGGTACATTTATTTCCCTTTAGCAATTTCGGGCCAAAAATGGTAGCCGTTTTCATTGGAGAAGGAATTGATAAGGACAATATTATAGAAGCTCTCGAAAAATGCTACCGCACTTCATAAATCAACCATTTATGCCGAAAAAAAAATAAAAAAGCACCTAAAAAACAGGTGCCCTTTTATTTCATTTTTCATTAATTTCAGAATTATGACGTTTGTAAAATGCCTAGGCATTCACCGAATACAGGGCGAATGCCAGTTCTTCTTCATCATGCTCCCGCTTCAATCTGCGCTTCTTCTTCAACTCCGACACGCTCATATTCAGATAGAACTGCTGCCTGAATTTTTTCGCGAGTTGTTGAAGAAATTGGGTGGGCAATATCTCGGAATTCACCATCAGGAGTGCGTTTGCTAGGCATAGCCACAAACATTCCGTTGTTCCCATCAATTACGCGGATATCATGAACCACAAACTCGTGGTCAATGGTAATTGAGGCAATCGCTTTCATTCTGCCGTCCGTATTAACACGGCGAAGTCTTACATCAGTTACTTCCATCATGTTCACTCCCTTTATCTATGTCGGATAGCCTATATTTTCAACGTGATGGTTAAATATTCCTGCTTTGTTTTCCGAAAAATTGTAAAAAATATTTTTATCTGCCTTTTCTTTATTTTGATATAGAAAAGGGTCCCATGCATAGCTACGCTATCAGGACCCATTTATCTAGTGTTATTATTCTTCTTTATTGGAAAAATAACTACCTAATTCAATCATTATTTGTTTTTCTTTGACATCTACTTCTTGAAGCTTTGCAAGTGAAATATAATCTTCAATTAAACGATCTGCATCATCCGCTGTTTCTACAAACACACCACAGCCCACAACCGTAGCTTTAAACTCCTGCAATAAGTCCATCATACCCTGAATGGTTCCACCTGCTTTCATGAAATCATCCACTATGAGGACACGAGACTCCTCTGGGAGTGCTCGTCTGGCAAGCGACATCGTCTGAATACGTTTACTGGAGCCAGATACGTAATTGATACTTACTACTGAGCCTTCTGTTACCATATTGTTTCTTCTTACCACCACCACAGGGACATTCAAAAAGCTTGCGGTCGCATAAGCAAGTGGAATACCCTTCGCCTCTACCGTCATTACCACGTCTACATCGCTTTGACGAAAAGCTGAGGCAAGTAGCTTCCCAATATGATTTAAGGTTTTGGGATCGCCAAGAATATCAGACATATACAAATATCCGCCTGGCAGCAAACGCTCAGGTTTAGCCAATTCCATAATCAATGTTTCCATAAACGCTGCGGCATGTTCATGAGTGGTTCGCGGGATGTATTTAACTCCTCCAGCCGCACCTGCTACTGTGCGTAGGTCACCGATTCCCTGAGACTCAAATGCTTCTTTGATAATGGACAAGTCTTCACTGATAGAGGACTTGGCAGAACCATATTCTTCTGAGAAATATGTCAGGGGAATCAATGTGTGTGGATGAGCTAACAAATGCTGCGTCATATCCACTAACCTCGCGCTTCTGCGCAATTTTCTCATCAATTCTTCCTCCAAACAAAAAGCCGTATATTATTACCATAATGTAACATTAATGTACGTGTTTAATCAAGTATTTCCATCTCTGATTCGCCTAACATTCGGACTGCATACACATCTTTGACAAAACCACGTAATGCATTATATATCCGATGCACTTTAGCTTCTTTTTGTACCAAAGCAAATACAGTGGGACCACTTCCTGACATCAGTACACCATCTGCCCCTGATTCTAGCATAAGCTCTTTAATTTGGCGGACTTGAGGATAACGATTAAGTGTAACCTCTTCCAAGACATTCCCCAAAGATCTTGCCATTAAAGAAAAATCCTGCTCGCTTATAGCTTGTAGCATCTCTTCTGTCTTTGGATGCTTCTTAATTTGATCGACCCGCAAATTTCCATATACATCTGCTGTGGAAACTCCGATCGGTGGTTTGGCCAATATCACCCAGCAGGGGGTGGGACTGATCATGTGTCTGAGTTTTTCTCCTCGGCCTTTAGCCAGGGCTGTACCTCCGTACACACAGAAGGGCACATCAGAACCGATCTCCTCCCCAATCAAAGCCAATTCATCCAGACTTAGCCTCAAATTCCACAAACGATTCAAGCCTCTTAGCGTTGCAGCTGCATCACTGCTTCCTCCTGCTAAACCTGCGGCAACAGGAATTTGTTTATCTATATAGATATGAACTCCTTTATTGACCGAATAACGCTCTTGTAATAGCTTGGCAGCCTTGTATGCATGATTTCGCATATCATTTGGAACAAAGCTTGCGGAACAATCGATTAGGATATCTCTTGACTCCAACAATGTCAGGTCAACGCGATCAGCCAAGTCAACCGTAGTCATAACCATTTCAACTTCATGATAACCATCTGGTCGCTTGGAGAGTACGTCCAGTGTAAGATTTATTTTTGCGGGAGCTTTGATTGAAACTCGCACCGTGTTCACCTCAGCTTATCCTAATCTCTTCTTCTGATTTTATCACAGGCAGAAATAAGCTTGCCACTTGCGAGAGGGAAAGTCAATAAGAAACAAAAAAGCCGGGGGGATTCCCCGCGGCTTTTGGTTGTCAGTAAGTTATTTCATCGATTGTCTAGCTAATGCTTCCTCGGCAATCTGAATTGCTCGTTTCACCATGTTACCAGCATCGCGGGTTGTGATACCACCCCAGCCTTCGCTTTTGACGGTGTCGTAAAAGCCCAGTTCCTTGGCCAATTCATATTTGAACTCCTCGGACATGATGCCTCTTCTTCGACTCATCGTGCTTCAGCCTCCCTTACTTACTGACAAGGTTAGTATGATCAGTAAAGGGTAAAACAAAACAGTAGAACATAGGCTCTACTGTTGAATAAAGGTAATCTTTATATGTGTATCGTCTCGACATACCATTAGTTCTACGGTTTCCGTCAAAATATCAGCATAGCTGTAAGAAACTCGTTCAAATAACTGGTCGTCATCAAGCTTAACTACAAATACTGAGGGGTATGTCTCTTCTAGGATGCCAGTCCTTTCGACGGTCTTACGACGACCGCCATTGGCCTTGAGCATGATACGTTCTCCAATGTGTCCGTCCAAACTGCGTTTAATATCAACTAACGCGTTCCTAGCCATTCCAATTATCCACCTCGCTTATGTACAAGTATAACAGCCTATACTTAGTTTGTCAAACAAACGAAAAATTATATCAACCAAAGGAGCTTTTTGTCAATGAATTTTTTAGGACATTTATGTCAATTCTCATCGAAAAATATCTCCCCTTACATAAAAATGCCCTATCCTTTTCGTGAGGGATAGGGCATACACTTATTTTATCTGTAGGCGGTGAATGGTATTGGCTAATGTCGCAAATTCCTGAATAGAAAGCGTCTCTCCACGTCTGCTCGGTAAAATGTCGGCTTCTTCTAGCGCTTGCAGGGCCTGCTCCTTCTTTTCTTTACCGAAGTAGTTGGTAACTAAGTTATTCAGTAAAGTTTTGCGTCTTTGAGCAAAGGAAGCCTTTACAACACGGAAGAAGAGCTTTTCATCTGCTACCTCTACGATTGGTTGTTTGTGAATAGACAGCTTAATGACCGCTGAATCAACATTAGGCCTTGGAATAAATACGCTGGCTGGCACAATCATCTCTATGCTCGTCTCCGCATAGAATTGAGCTGCTACACTCAGCGAGCCATAATCCTTCGTACCAGGTTTAGCAGCAATGCGCTCTGCCACTTCCTTTTGGATCATGACAACAATATGATCAAGCTCGATACCAGATTCTAACAACCCCATGAGAATTGGTGTCGTTACGTAATAAGGCAGGTTAGCTACTACACTGACTCCGCTACACCCAGATAGGTGTTCTGCTATAAGAGCAGCTACGTCCAGCTTCAATACATCTCCATGTACCACTGTGATATTGTCGTAAGGAGAAAGTGTATCCTCCAAAATTGGCAGAAGACGTTGGTCGATCTCAATCGCCATTACTTTGCCTGCTGCCCGACAAAGCTGCTCAGTCAACGCTCCAATACCTGGCCCTATCTCAATAACAGCTTTATCCTTAGAAAGCTCTGCAGCATCTATGATGTTATGCAAAATGTTAATATCGGTTAAAAAGTTTTGTCCCAGGCTTTTTTTGAGGGAAAAGCCGTACTTCTCAATGATCTCCCGCGTTCTGGTTGGAGTTGCGATATCTTTATATCCAGCCGTCATCTATTAGCTTCCCCCTTGTTCTGAATCAATCTGGTCCACAGCAGCATCAAACTCCGCCTTACTGATTTGAAACATGTTTAACCTTTTACCTAATTGTTTAGCGTTAGAGTAACCGATACCCAATATCTCTCCTAATCGGGTGCGACGATGCTTGGTATCCATTCCGGCTACCATTCCGGCTTGCACGAGGTGCTCCAAGGTAATTTCCCCTTGCCCCTCTAGGAACTCGGTCTTTACATCAGCCAAAGCCTGTCTAATGGCTTCCGGTGTTGCATGCTCCACACCAAGATTACTTCCCTTTTTTCTAGCATCCTCTTTTTTAATAAAAGCATGCTTGCATCCGGGCACAGATTGGCTGACAATTTTTCTAATGCGCTCACCCGGATAATCTGGATCGGTAAACACAATCACACCGCGTTTCTGTTGTGCCATCTTTATTTTTCGAAGGGTTACCTCGTTGATTGCGGAACCACCTGTCTCGATGGTATCAGCATCGACTGCCCGCTTAATTGCGGCCGTATCGTCTCGTCCTTCCACCACGATAACCTCTTTGATCTTCATCCGTTAATCCATCCTTCGTTCTTGTGTACTTGCTTGCAAAAAAACTTTTTTTATTTGTCCTAAAATAGGAAACGAAAGCAAGCTTACTTGCGTATAAGAAGTATAGAGATTCAAACAGCTTACCACATTTATGCCCAAAACAAAAGACAGGAGAAACTCCTGCCTTTTTCTAAAGTAGATGTTACGGCAACTTCGGGCCGATTACATGTACCTTGTATCCTTTTTTACGACCGAATCTCATTGCCTCAGATTCGCTGCCCAAATATACATCCATCTTGTGCCCTTTGATGGCCCCACCGGTATCCTCCGCACGACGATAACCGATGCCCTCAATGTAGACCCACCAGCCTAATGGAACCAATTTGGGATCAACTGCCACTGTTTTTCCGACTGTAGCTTTTACACCCATTGCTGTTCTTCCGTATCCGCCGCCAGCGTTCGGAGCATAGGCTGTAAGAGTTACATTATTCAAGACGCGTTTTGCGCGAATATCTTTTCCACCACGCGAAGGTAGGGAAGCCGCCATAACTTCTTGTTTCTTCGTACCCACTGCCAAAACGCGGTCTTGTTTTTCTGTTACCACGTCGGTTTTGACTAATTTGCGGGATACCTCTTTACCATTCTCAAAGACCACACTATAGTGCAAAATAGCTTTCCCAGCTTGACCTTTTTTTAGTTCACGCACTTCGCCTTTGTTGAGGGAAGTGTCTTTTTGGCGTATTTCTCGAAAAGCGATATCTTTATTAACCTGAACTGCTTTTTCTTCTACCCTAATGACAGAAATTTCCGTATCTTTCGTCAGCTTTGAATCTACAGACGGATTTATTTTATCCTTCTGGCTTACTTTGACACCTGCATCCGCCAATGCACCGGCTACTGTACGTTTTATTGTATGAACCACTGTCTTCTGTCCGGCAATTTGGACAGGTATTGCCCAGCTCGTTTGCAAATCAACGGTCATGGCTTTTTCAACAGATGTGTCCAAGCCTGGTTTAATACTATCTTTATCAGTAATTTGAACTTGTTTTTCTTGTAATAATTGTTCAACCGTTTTTGCCGTAGTCGTGATGTCCTGGGATACCCCATCAATGACTAGCGTTACTTGCTTTGGCTGGGTAGATAGGTTAAAGAAGTAGATACCCACTGATAACAACACAAAGGTTGCAGCTCCTAAAATCGAGAGGAGCAATCGATTGTGCGGTACCCAGATTTTACCTAATTCCATTCCCCACACTCCTTTTTTAAGCCTGAGAAGGATATTATATCACTTTTTTTCTTTTGTCAAATTCTCCCCCTTTCCCTCTCCAGATTGTGCGGCTGATTTTTTTACGGAAAATCCAGCTATTTCTGTGTTTCTCAACATGTCTTTTACCTTACCAAATAAGCCACGGAGAATGAAAGCAGTTTTCTGTCGAGCAATTCTGTCGATTCCTCTTTTTCGTTCGACAGGGCACTAATTTCGCTTTTAAAAACGAAAGAAAGGGAACCTACGAAAACATGTTATGTCAATATGCAGATTGATAGAACGCATATATAATTTTTACTCATCGCCCAGAGATCATGTGACAATCTTGTAACAAAAAAATAAAAACCCATTAAAAGTTTATATATAGTGATATTTTTTAAAATTTTAATAAAATATGCACTTTATGTATCTGCTTATATTTGATTTCACTACATTTTGTTTATCAATAATGGAAAATACACAGTTAAAATTCCTATCATTAGTTTTAAATATATTAAAAATTCACTTCCACTAATCTAGTGAATTTTTATCGCTTTTTTTTACAAAAATAAAAGAATTTTCTTGAAAGCTTTTTCCAAACATTCTATATAAAGTACTTACTAGAAAGCTACTTTTTAATGTCCAAACGACAACTTCCCATAAAAAAACCTGATCAATTTCCAGATGAAATCGATCAGGCTTACGCGTTCCTTCATTATAATACAGTTTCTCTAATGTTAAACAAACGGCGCGCATTATTAGCTGTAATCTTTGCCAATTCCTCATAAGGCAGTCCATGGATTTGAGCCATCTCTTCAGCAACAAATTTGACATACGCTGATTCATTTCGCTTACCTCTAAATGGATGAGGTGTTAAATATGGACAGTCTGTTTCAATCAAAATACGCTCAAGCGGGATCTTTGCTGCCACTTCTTTTGGACGTTTCGCATTTTTAAAAGTGAGAGGGCCGCCAAACGAGATATAAAAATTCATATCCAGGGCCATTTTAGCCAACTCATAGCTACCAGAGAAGCAATGCATAATACCGCCTACTTCCCCTGCTTTTTCTTCTCGCAGAATCTCGATAATATCCTGATGTGCATCACGATCATGAATAATAATCGGCATTTGTAATTTTCGAGCCAGACGAATCTGTTTACGGAATACCTCTGCTTGTACATCACGTGGTGACGTATCCCAATAATAGTCCAGCCCCATTTCTCCCAGCCCAACAACCTTAGGATGTTTACTCAATTCTTCTAACCATTCCAGGTCTTGTTCCTTCATAGTAATAGCATCTTGTGGATGCCAGCCAACAACCGCGTAAATAAAGTCGTACTTCTCAGCCAGCTCCATTGTTGTAGGGATTGTCTCGCGGTTAAAACCAACGTTTACGATCGTACTTACTCCATTCTCCTTCGCACGAGCAATTACCTCATCGCGATCCTCATCAAATTGTTCTGCATTCAAATGTGCATGTGTATCAAACAGCATAGATTTCCCTCCTTTATTTCATAACCTGTGTTGAGATCATCTGCCGTTAAGATCATAATCAAAAAAGGCAAGCAGTGCGAACGCCACACAAGGCTTCCGCACTGCTTTTAAACAACAATTCCTCTTATTTATTAGCTTGTGCTAGTGTTATTTTACAACAGAACCATTTGGCATGCTGGCATCAACCGTAGAAACAGTCAATTGGTCACCATGAGAAGCTGCTAAAATCATGCCCTGAGACATTTCTCCACGTAATTTTACAGGCTTCAGGTTTGTTACTACGATAACCTTTTTACCAACCAATTCCTCTGGCTTGTAATATTTCGCAATACCTGAGACGATTTGGCGTTGTTCATCACCCAAATCAACTTGTAAAACTAGTAGCTTATCTGCATTTGGATGCGCAGCACATTCTTTTACCTCTGCTACACGTAATTCAACTTTTGCAAAATCATCAATGCCGATCAAATCTTTTGATTCGGAAGTCTTTTCTTTTGCTTCAACTGCTTCTTTTTTCTCTTCGTTCACTTTGCCTTCCCCTTTCAATGCATCCTGTTTCTTTTTATTCTCTTCCGCTTGCTTGCGAGCTTCTGCTGTGCTTGCATCAATAAAAGCTAGCTCCTGTTCAACGTCAAGGCGTGGGAATAACAATTCTCCGCCGCGATTTACCTTGATTCCAACCGGCAATCTTCCCCATTCACCAGCTTGCTCCCAAGTCAAGATAGCCGCTTGTTCTGCAATACCTAGCTGCGCCCAAATTTTAGCTGGAGTCTTGGTCATAAATGGTTGCAACATAATAGAAGTAATGCGAATACTTTCCGCTAAATTATACATAACAGTAGCTAGACGCTCTTTATTTTCTTCTGATTTAGCCAAAGCCCACGGCTGTGTTTCATCAATGTATTTATTCGTGCGGCTAACTAGATCCCACAGATGGCTTAGTGCATTACTAAAGCGCATTTCGTCTAAATGCTCTTCTACAAGCTTTTTCGTTTCAAGCGCCTGCTTAATTAATTGATCATCAAATTCCCCTGATTGACTTGGACTTGGAATAATGCCATCGAAATATTTTTCAATCATGGCAATCGTACGACTTACCAAGTTACCTAGATCGTTTGCCAGGTCGTAATTTAAGCGTTGGATAAAGCTTTCTGGTGTAAACACTCCATCCTGACCAAAGGCGATCTCGCGGAGCAGGAAGTAACGAACACCATCAGAGCTATAGCGCTCAATTAAGAATTTAGGATCGATAACATTTCCTTTTGATTTGGACATCTTGCCATCCGGCATTAATAACCAGCCATGACCAAAAATTTGTTTCGGCAATGGAAGATCCAACGCCATCAGGATGATTGGCCAATAAATCGTATGGAAACGGAGAATATCCTTTCCTACTAAATGAACATTAGCAGGCCAGTAGCGCTGATACTTTTCATCGTTATCGGATAAGTAACCAAGCGCTGTAATATAGTTTGCAAGCGCATCAATCCATACATAAATCACATGTTCTGGATCTGTTGGCACCTTTACGCCCCAATCAAATGTGCTACGAGACACACTCAAATCCTGTAAACCAGGCTTTAAAAAGTTGTTTACCATCTCATTGCGACGAGATTCAGGCTGGATAAAATCAGGATTTGCCTCAATATGAGCAAGGAGTTTGTCTTGATATTTGGACATACGGAAGAAATAGTTCTTTTCCTTTACCTTCTCAACAGGGCGTCCGCAATCTGGGCAGAAGTAGCCTTTATCGGTTTTCGCCTGAGTTTCAGTCCAAAATGCTTCATCTGGCACACAGTAGTAACCTTCATATTCCCCAAGATAAATGTCACCTTGATCGACTAAGCGTTTAAAAATCTTTTGAACGATCATTTTATGTCGTTCCTCTGTCGTGCGGATAAAATCATCAAAAGAAATGTCTAGTTTCTGCCATAGGTCCTTAATCCAATCAACTACAGGATCAATAAACTGCAAAGGAGCTAGGCCTTCTGCGGCAGCTCGTTCCTGTAATTTTTGACCGTGCTCGTCTGTACCCGTCAGATAGTATACATCGTAGCCGCGCAATCTTTTGTAACGGGCCATCGCATCTGCAGCAATGGTTGTATAAGCATTCCCGATATGTAGCTTATTACTTGGATAGTAAATAGGCGTTGTAATATAAAATGTTGGCTTTTTTGTCATGTCATACACCCTCCTAAATATGTTTTTACACATAAAAAAAAGACTCCTCCCCTAATTGGGACGAGTCTTGTACTCGCGGTACCACCCAAATGCTCCGTTCCTTCACAGAAACGGACTCGGTAAGTAGTCAACAGCTACTCTCCTATAACGCAGGAATACGTCGCTCCTTATCCGCCATCATTACAATGACCGTTCATGAACGAAACTCAAGGACCATCTTCCACTTCCTTCACTTAACTGGCTTTCACCTACCCCAGCTCTCTACATAAGCTTTTGAAAGTGTACTCTTCCCGTCAACGTTTACTATTAAAATGATACTTCTATTGTATACTAAATTATCTGTTCATAAACGTAATGTCAAGGGATTTACGTTAGGTTTCTTTTTCGCCAAAAAAATGTCGAATCTCGACATATAATTCGACATTTTTCTATATTAATATCCATTATTAGGTTAATTTGTCGTATGACATTTTCCATCTTTTATGAAAAAAGATTTCTGACAGATTCATATATAAAGGGGTTTTTAGCCCCTAATTTCATATAATTATTACTGATATTTCGTGATTATCACGTTTTATTCGTATAAATTGTAATAATTGTAAAAATGCCATTGACACCTTTGGTAATCACTGGTATCATAAGCTATAATAAATTGTCGAATATTGACGATTAATAGATAAATATTCGGTATTCATCGATACAGGATCCACCCACTTTTTTTAAGAGTTTGAGAGGAGCTTGAAGGGTATGAAATCAACTGGTATTGTAAGAAAAGTAGATGAATTAGGACGTGTTGTTATTCCAATTGAACTTCGTCGTACACTTGGAATTGCAGAAAAAGATGCTCTAGAAATCTTTGTTGACGGAGAACGCATCATCCTTAAAAAATATGAACCAGCTTGTATCTTCACAGGAAACGCTGAAGACTTGGTATATTACAAAGGAAAAATGATCAGCAAAGCTTGTATTCAAGAGATGGCATCTTTGCTTGACGAGAGTTCCCAACAGAAATAATAATAAAAGGCTATTGCTCTTGATAATGAGCAGTAGCCTTTTTTAATATTTGCTGTCATTCTTCTCAATTAGTCTTGGTGGTATTCATTATATACTTCTCTACGTGTCAGCTTTCGATCCTCAGCCGTTCTTTTACACGCTTCCTTAACAGACATTCCCTGTTCGATATAATGTTCTACATGTTCTTTTAGACCAAAGTGGCTCCACCAAGCCTCTGTATCTTCTTCCGTTAAAGGCTGGCCATTATAGCCAGAAACAATTATGCAAAACTCTCCTCTAATCTCTGTTTGCTCTAGCCAGCCTATCAGCTCAGACATCGTGCCTCTGGCGAATTCCTCGTATCTTTTGGTCAGCTCTCTCGCCAGCACCGTCTCACGATCGCCTAATACCTCTTGCATAGCCGCTAGTGTTTTCGTAATGCGATGAGGTGCTTCATAAAATAATAACGTTTCTGGGTAATGGGCTAAACGATCCAGCTCTACCTTACGTTGCTTTTTATCACGCGGTAAAAAACCGCAGAACACAAATTTCTCTGTCGGTAATCCAGAGGCAATCAAACCTGTTAATGCCGCGTTAGCACCAGGGATGGGAACAACCGTACAGCCAGCATCAATTGCTTCTCGTACCAGGTCGGCTCCTGGATCAGAAATGGCGGGCAAGCCTGCATCACTGACTAGAGCAATATTTTTTCCATCCAACAACCAGTTAATTAATTCCGGTCCACTAGATGCTTTATTGTGTTCATGATAGCTAAGTGTACGTTTCTCTATCTGAAAATGAGTAAGGAGCTTTCTGGTTTGGCGTGTATCCTCACAAGCAATCACGTCCACCTCACGCAATGTCTGCAAGGAACGGACTGTAATATCATCCAAATTTCCGATAGGTGTTGCCACTAGGTATAGGATACCTGTGCTTGTCATTTGAGCAAAACTCTTTTGTATATTCATCTATCGTAACTCCTAAATGGTTATTTCATCAAAGTAGATTGAACCGATGCATTGCCGAATAAAATCAAGCTTTCCTTGGCTGAACGTTGAAGACGTTTAATTTGTTCTTCCCTTTTAAGTCCCCATGAACGATCAGCGCCTTCTTCCCAATACACCAGCTCAATCGGACAACGCCCTCTTGTATATTTGGCACCTTTCCCAATCCTATGCTGCTTAAGTCTACGCTGTATCTCTGTTGTGTATCCCGTATACAACGACCCGTCTGCACATTGTAACATATAGACATAGTGACTTTTATGTGAGGGAATCTCGCTTTCCGTAATAGATTTCATATAGTTCATCGCAGTACTCTTCCCCTTGCTTATACACAATCAGTGGTGGTTGTATCCGAAGCTCTGGTTTCCCTCCGCGTATCCCTTCCACAAGTACCATATTAGGTTCACTATCTTGGCGGGAATGCACGAACCGCATACGCTTAGGCTCGATACCATACATCCTCATGCCTGTAACAATATCTATCAGACGAGTTGCACGATGCACTAATGCTAGCTTCCCGCCTTGCTTCAGCAGTCTGCTTCCAACCCGTAGTACATCATCTAACGTAAGATGAATCTCGTGGCGAGCTATAGCACGATGGTCATTTTTACTTACTTCCCCTGTGATCGAAGGCATATAAGGTGGATTACAAGTGATGAGATCATATTTATTATCTCCAAATCTCTCCACTGCCTTGCGTACGTCGCCATGATGAATAGTAATACGTTCTTGCAATCCATTCATGATCACGTTACGTTCTGCCATATGAAACAATCGTTCTTGTAGTTCAATACCTTCAAATTCAGCAAATGGCGTTCTTGTGCTCATTAATAAAGGAATGACTCCATTACCTGTGCAAAAATCTAATACTTTTCCCCTCTTAGGCACCTGTGCAAAACGAGCAAGTAATACTGCATCCATTGAAAAACAAAACACTTCATGGCTTTGAATGATTTTTAATTCGTAGGTTAACAAATCGTCAATCCGTTCTGTATCATACAAGGGGACTTGCTGTTTTTCTGTCATATTGTATCCTCTCTTACCAATCAGAAGGTAGTTATCCTATCATTTTATCAGTAAAAAGCGACCCGTCTGTGTAAAAGACATCAGGTCGCTTTTGTTTTCTCGTATCACTTGTGTCCACCGCTTAAAAAAGATAAGCAGAACAGGCAATCGCCTTCTTTTCTTATACTACCATAGTGTACGTTGCAAATATGAAATCCTTCCGCATATAGTCGCGCAAGATTATCATATCCTTCGCCCACTATTTTTTGATTGCCTACTATCTTTTGACTGGCTGCTGCCCTTTTTTGTTGGCCAGCACTTTGCTTTTTGGAAGTAGACTGATCGGCTCTTTTCTGGAATCGGTTACGCAAGTGTTCATTTTCAATGAGAAGCTGAGCATTCTCTTCCAAAAGTTTGACGATCACGTCTTTTAGGCTGCCAATCTCCTGATAGAGTTCGCCCACTCTCTCTTCCATGCTCGCGATTTTAGCGAAGATTTCCTGTTTCTCCAACTTCATCACCTCTCGCTACCCGTCCTCTATCCGATCTCTGGTCGACTTGTTACAATTTCATCAAAGGTAAACTCCATGACTCTTCCTACTTCTAGGAGATCAACCTGAGCCACTCTGCCTAAAATATTCAAGCTTACAACTCTGCCATCCCCCATTGGTGTTTTCACCCATGAGCTTAGTTCAGGTATTTCTTCCTTCGTTGTTTCGTAATTATCATTTTCATACTTCAAACAGCACATGAGACGTCCACATAAACCGGAGATTTTAGCCGGATTAAGCGAGAGATTTTGATCTTTCGCCATTTTAATGGATACCGGTTCAAAATCACCTAAAAAGGTAGAACAGCATAGCATACGACCACAAGGCCCTATACCGCCAAGCATCTTAGCTTCATCCCGAACACCAATCTGCCGTAATTCAATGCGCGTACGAAACACCGCTGCTAAATCCTTTACTAATTCACGAAAATCAACGCGGCCGTCCGCTGTAAAATAAAAAATAATTTTATTCCGGTCGAATGTATATTCAACATCTACCAGCTTCATTTCCAGTTGATGTTCTCTAATCTTGGTTTGGCACACCTGAAAAGCATTTTTTGCAGCAGCGCGATTCTCATCGACTTGACTAGCATCCGATTCATCGGCAATTCGAATTACTTTCTTTAAAGGAAGAACTACATCAGAATCTTCCACTGTCTTTTGCCCGATCACAACCTTGCCATACTCAACACCACGTGCTGTTTCAACAATCACGTGACTGTCTTTTTCTATCTGCAATTCGTCAGGATCAAAATAATATATCTTACCCGCTTTTTTAAAGCGGATTCCGACCACCTCGTACAAAATTTATCCCTCCTGGATATGAAGAACAAGTCGCTCTAACGCTAATTGTGGGTTAGCATTACGCTCTATCCGATTTCTTGTCTCCATGGCTACATCAATTCCTCGCAATATCTCGGTTTGAGCCCACTGCAAGGCCTGCTCTTCTAATGCATCCTGTTGGTCTATGTTGATGATGTTGGCCCTACGCCCTACTTGAATATAGAGGATATCTCGCAGCCAAAGGATGAGCAAATCCAGAAAGAGAGGAAGTTCTTCTTTTAATCTATCGTTACGTTGAAATTGATCTTGAATCGTAAACAGCGCTTGGGAATCACGTTGTTTCAAATCCCTTCCCAATTGTATCACCATAGCTTTAAGCTGTGCAAACCATTCTGATTGGCTTAATAGCCGTGCATCGTCCAGATTTGTTGTAATTTGGGAAGCAACCTGGGCAATGCCCCGTGTAATTCCTTCGTTTACAAGCGATTGCACAATCATTTCAACCGGTAGAGGGTTGAATACTATTGTCTGACATCTGGATAAAATTGTGGGTAAAATGGCATGACTGTTTTCAGATAGCAACAAAGCAAGCACACCCGCTGGTGGTTCTTCTAAAAATTTCAGCAAGCTATTTGCCGCTTGGGTTGTCATTTTATCTACATGCTCTAGAATATAAACCTTATTCTTCGATTCAACAGCACGCATCTTCATTTCTTTTTGTAAGGCCCTAATTTGCTCTATTTTGACAGATGCACCATCTGGAGAGATTTGATACACATCAGGATGGTTCCCTGATTGAATACGTTGGCAGTTCAGGCATGTCCCACAAGCGTCACCGGGCTGATCTAAGCAAAAAATGGATTTAGTCACATGCTGAGCCACTTCCATTTTGCCTACTCCTTTTGGTCCCGTAAATAGGTATGCATGAGCCAAACGATCGTACTTCATACTATTAGCTAAGACTTCTGCCACACGCTCTTGTTTTTTTGCTACATTACTCCAGCTCATTTATTGTCACCTAAAAATATAAATTGATTAGCATGCCTCTGATTTCACCAATTCGAGCAAGCATATCGATCAAAGGAGCCTGCTCGCTCAATAGATCGTCTGCCAATGCTAATAATTCGGCATCGATCTCTTTGATAATTTTATGAATGCGGCCTCTTCCTCGGCGATTGGTTCCTTTACGCTCATCGAGAGCAATCCCAAACCGAACAGCTTCCTCCATAAATCGCTTGATAAGATTACGATACGAATAGTAATCTCGTACATTGCGGGAGCGAGCCAAAATATCTCCGTGTTTATCTATTTCTGTAAGCAGTAGCTGAAGTCTTTCCTCGTTCAATCTCTGCCCTTCACCTTTAACCATATCTCGAAAGTTCATCTTTTCCACAGATACATCCCTGCGTTGACCTATCCCTTTTACTTCAAATGTAGGTCTGATGCCATTATCAATTTTCACTAGGTCCTCACTCCCGCTCACCTTTACCCGAAACTAAAAAGAATGGAAATGTTCTACGTCCATCACAAAAACGGCTGCGCCCCCCACTTGTACTTCAAGCGGATATGACAAAAATGAATCAACTCCACTTCCAAGCGGCGACACAGGAGTCACCATCTGTTTGCGGGATTGGCAGTTCTGCTCAATGATGGTGATAAGCTCTGTTACACGACCATCATCGGTCCCTACAAGAAACGTTGTATTCCCAGCGCGGAGAAAGCTTCCTGTACTGGCCAATTTTGTAGCACGGAATCCTTTTTTCACAAGGGCTTGTGACAAACGCCCACTGTCTTTATCCTGCACAACAGCGATGACCATTTTCATAGTGATTTCATCCTTTCTGCTTCGCAATTGTAGTGCTTAGCTCTCTTACCAGTAACATATAAATTACTCTGGCTATAATTCGATTGAAGGGTACCACTTTCCTTTAGAAAAGGGCGTTGCTTAATCGGAAAAATCAAATAAAATTTGGTATTATCATTCTTTTTAAGGGGCTTACCTTATTGGTATGTCAAAATAGCTAGTTGGTGTAATTTTTCTAGCTTTCGCACAAGGAAAACTTCCTCTGTGCTTTTTCCTATTATACAGCATGTACGACCTATTTTTCATTCAAACATATTTTTCTTGCTAAAGAGTTTTGTTGAAAAAAAAAGAGCATCTCATCATTGCTGCCTTCACCGTATCGACGGGGAAAACACGAATCATGCGTCTGCTCTTTTTTTAGGCTATCCCTCTATGCTTTTTTTATTTTTTCTTGGACGATAGCAAGCATTTCATCGACTACCTGCTCTATTGGCTGGTCAGCGTTAATACGAACAATCCGTTCCGGGAATTTATGAATCAATAGCTCATATCCTTCACGCACCCGGTTATGAAATGATACTTTTTCCAAATCAAGGCGATTTTTTTCTCGATTAGAATTAGCCTCAATCCTAGCTAGTCCCACTTCTGGGGATACATCAAGATAAAAGGTAAGATCGGGCATACGATCCTCAATAGCAAATTGATTAATAGCAAATATTTCGTCGGTAGGTAGACCCCGCGCTACACCCTGATAAGCTAGACTACTATCAATGAATCGATCACAAAGTACAATTTTCCCCTGTTCCAACGCAGGTATTACTTTTTCCACAAGATGCTGGCGTCTTGCTGCGGCATATAATAGCGCCTCTGTTCGCCCATCCATTTTTGTGTTTGCTCGATTCAATATTACCTCACGAATTTGTTCAGCGATATCCACCCCACCTGGTTCACGTGTGACTAAGACCGGCAGCCCCTGTTCTGTTATTCTCTTTTCTAAAAGTGTAATTGCAGTGGATTTTCCCGCACCGTCTCCACCTTCTAATGAAATAAACATGCCTGTGTTCACCATACCCTCTCGTTTAACAATGTTTACCTTTTATGACTTGAATGGTTTTTACCGTGGCATCCTTCACACCATGAAAACGAGCCTCTTTTCTTTGTAATTCCTGCAAAAGAGCAATTACCTGCTCGTCTAGGACTTCACCTGGAACAATCATAGGTATACCTGGCGGATATGGAATCACCATCTCAGCGCAGATACGTCCCTGTGCTTCTTCTAATAATATAGGCTCTGCTTCCTCTTCTACCGCTATATGCATACTCATAGCTACTTTACGTAAAAAGCAGGAGGAGACTAACCCTGTTTCAAAAGCACGCAGTCCTTCTCCTCTCACTTGCTTTGACAGCTCCTCCATAACCGTAAGTAACCTTTTACAATCCAGCTCTGTCGTACCTGTAGACCCTAGTAGCAAAAGATGATGCAATCCAGCTAACTCTGTATAAATATAAGCTTCTTCTAGCTTTGTTTGCAATTCAAAGCCTGATAGCTGAGCGGAATGTAAATTGATTACAATTCGGAGCGGATCTAGTGTTTGATACCCTGTCTGCTTCTTCCAGCCGGCTACTGAAAACCAATCGAATTGGCTAAGGCGTTCTTTCGTTTTTTCGATAAGCCCAATCGCCTTCTGTAGCTCTTGTTGCCCCTCTAGCACCATATGTCGACGGGCTAAATCAAGAGATGCCATTAACGGATATGAAGGGCTAGAGGACTGTAGCATCGCCAGATAACGATACAATCGGCTGCGATCAATAAGCTCTCCTTGAACATGCAGCATTGACCCCATTGTAAAAGCAGTTCCCATCTTATGTGTAGACTGAATGGAAATATCGGCCCCACTCTGCACAGCTGAGGCAGGCAGTTCTGGATGGAAACCATAGTGCGCGCCATGCGCCTCGTCAATGATTAATGGAATGTGATAACGATGAACAACTGTAGCCATCTTTTCTAAATCAATACCCATCCCATAATAGGTCGGATTGGTAAGAAAGACAGCCTTGCAATCAGGGTGCTCCATTAAAAGCCGCTCTACATCCTCACGCCGTACACCTGCGGCAATACCAGTCTCTGCATCTACAGCAGGAACGACAAAGATCGGCTCCGCTTTCGCAAGCATCAACCCATGGTAAACGGATTTATGACAATTACGCTGAACAATAATTTTATCTCCAGGTCGGCAAATCGACATGATCGCAGCCAAATTCCCTACTGTTGTTCCACCGACTAAAAATTTGGTTTCTTCCGCTCCGTATGCCTCTGCGGCCAACTGTTGAGCTTGAGCAATAATATCTTCCGGCTGATGCAAGTCATCCAAGCCTGTAATCTCTGTTAAATCAATTGACAGGTATTTTTCAAAAAAAGACCTTGCTTCCTTATCGAAGCTTCTCCCCATCTTATGCCCAGGTACATGAAAAGGATGGGGGTTTTGTCGTACATGCCTTTGTAGTGCATCAAACAACGGAGCTTTGCGCTGTCTCTCCCAAAAATCTTCCTGATTTTGCATCATCTTTCTCACGTCCTTTTGTTTCGGTACCCCCTATTGTACCATGTCCAAAAGTCTAAAAGCCCATAAGAAAAGAGGCATCGCCCATTGACATGCCTCTTTTACATGTTATTATGCATTCTTTTTAAACCAGATTTGCCGCATCTGTTTAATATAAAAGGGATAACGTTCATCACGTACGTCGGTCTTGACCATTTCTTGCTCACATGTATAACAAATAAATTGGTTACAAATGGATATACCAACGGCTTGTTCCCTGTTGCAGATAATGCAGCGATGAGAGTGGTCTTCCATATGGGACACCTACCTTTTCGCTAAGCTTATCAACCATTATATCCCATTATAATCCGTTCCATTCCAAACGTTCGGCTTTTGACCAAGTGTTCGATAGTATATTTTCTCAAGCTTTGCCTCATTTGACGGAAAGCAATCCACTACGTCTAAAATATACGGCTTAGCCATACTTTCGTATAAGTTGTCTAAACGTATACTGAGAATATCCTGATCATGTCTTACAATGAGTAGAACATCAGCCAGTTTTGCTGCTTCCAGCGGAGTATGGCAATAGCGCCAGTCCCGAGGTAGATTGTTCGTTTTTTGCTGATACGCTCGTACGTAACATGAGACTTCCAAGTCGACACGTTGTGCAAGCATATCAAGAGGAAGGCTAGGGGAAAATCCCCAAATAGCGACTCGCTTGATGCTTACTTGCTGCAACAGATCATGCCACTCTCGCTCAAGCCATTCTTGTTCTAGCTGTAGAATCCCCTCGTCATAAACATTGGGAAACAGCCAGCCTTGTCCAATTTGTCTGTCCATGCCCAGACCTTGCCCTACAATATATGCTCTAGCCCCCAGCTCGTCACATCGAGTGGCTAGCCTATGATAAAATCTCGTTTTCTGATTCAAAAATATTTGACGTGCCCAAGCCATTTCAACTGCTTCTTCATATCTGCATAAAAACGAAATGTACCCATGCACGGCAAGCCCTCTTCGGAAACGGTCATGCCAATTTCGTACTGCAAAAGCATCTTCGGAAAAGCATTCGCAAGCCTCGCTTCCGATTATGGCCTTTTTTTGCTCCGTCCAGCAGAGTAAGCGTATGATTTCAACAGAATCCTGTAAGGGCTGTAGCCGTTTTATAAACTCATACGCTGCCGTATCAGAAACATGATCTCCTGCTAGAAGCACAAGATAGCGCCGATTGTTTAACCGATTATTCCCAACATACTTTGTTATATCACGTATAAACCTTTGCCATTCTACAGGAGACAGCCCTTCAGTAAAAAGCCAGCCGGATATTTCCACTTTTGTCTGCTCCCATTCCTTTGCAGAAATGATGTCGATCTCACATGTGGCAAATGCATCAAGGCATTCCCGCGGTAACGATAGGGGGGCTACCGAGTGCAAGTACACAAGCGTTGCCTGGCTCACCTATGATCTGCTCCTTCCGCTTGCCTATCATATAATCTGCTCGAACTTATCATTCCCAGAAATGGGGAATTGATGTTCCTCGTTTTGACACGTGATCATCCCTTCTAACAAAACAGGCCCCTTTGCTTGCTTTGGATACGGAACTGCTAAAAGATAAGCGATTGTGGCAGCTACTGACACGATGGCAGGCCGTGTAGTCACAACCTTTCCTCGATGGATAGACGTTCCTTGCATGAGAAGTGAAATGTAGCGTTCTTTATGACTCAAATGTACACGCCCTCCCATGCCTGTCGCTTCTCCATGATCAGAACAAACCATAAATACGGCTTGATTGAGCTTGCCGAGCTTGTCTAATTGGTGATAGAACTGCGCGATCATTTGATCAGCCTGATTTATTTTTGCAAGATATTCGTCGCAATAGACTCCACATGTCATTCCTGTTCGATAAATATCTGTCATTTGTACAAGCAAAAAGTCTGGATTGTCTTGCTCTGCAATTTGAATAGCCTGCTCTATTCGGCAGTTATCAGTCTGTTGATTTTCCCGTACATATGCCTGGCGAGCTTCCTTATCAAATAGACAGCTTATCTCCTCTTCAGCCAATATCATCCCTGCCTTCCCTGCTTGATGCAGGACATCAAGGATTGTCTCGCGCTGTATTGTTTTTCGATTACCAAGATGGCTATTTATCTGATGTTCAGACGGATAGGTTCCTGTCAAAAGAGAGCAAAAACAGGACCTTGTATCTGCGGGATATACACTCTCTGCCTTTTCCCAGCTAGTTCCTGTTCGTTGTAACCAATCAAGAAAAGGAGTGTGAGCTTCGACCAACTGTTCCTTATTGCAGCCATTCAACACCACCAAGTAAACTCGTTCAACGGGAAAAACATACTGTGTAGTAATCTTTTTCGCATTATCTATATTCTCATCGGGCTTCCATGTAAAAAACAGTTGATGGATGGTATAGCTATAAAAAAATAATACAAATGCAAATACAAAGTGAGATAAAATACTCTCACTCACTGTCCATTCCTGCCATGACACAGAAGCTTCCTGCATCGCTATCAGCAAAATCAAGGCCTTGGGCAATTGCTCAAATATATTAGCACTGCTTGAATCACTAGCCCTAGTAAGCCTTTTAATAAAGTGCATCAATTGGAAGGAGAAGCTGATATGCCCAGCTCCAGAGAAATGATAAATGCCCCATAACACGGTAACCGCAAGGAGATAGAAACAGATGGTATATACAGCCATACTAAGTAACAGGCATTTATACCACAGTATGCCTGCAAAACAGAGGGGTCCTAGTAAAAACCAGCGAATATGCAAGGGATAATCATAGAAAAACAATAAGAGGAAAATAGGGAAGCATAATAGTAGAGATATAAAAAAGCTTTCCCAAAACACTATATCTAACCATTCTGAAAAGTGAAACAATAAAAAACCAACCACCACGAATAGGAGAGTAAATATGTTTCCCTGTCGGAAAATACTCCAGCAGCCCATGGCAATCTTTTCACGGTTGAAAGCTGTACTCATGGCATTCCCCTCTCCTTCCTACTACCAATTAATTCCTATGATAATAACCCTATATTTACCTGTCAATTGAAGGATACAATTATCTATATAACCTACCGATAATACTATAGAACGAACAAAAAGGAGGCCTGTTGATGAAAGAACAGACCATTTACAGCTACCGCTTACTATATCGTTTTCGTTGGGGAATGGGTGGTTATCTGTTGCAACTAATCGGGATCATTACGGCCGCTTTTATTTTGGGCCTCTGGCAAGCTCTAACTTGGAATTCTTTCATTCTTTTCCTTTGTTATCTTATTTTTATCCCACTATTACATATGACTGCCGTTTGGGTGTATACCTCTATTCTAGCTCAGCCATTTCAACTATCCAAATTGTCTTGGCTGTCTCCATGGTGGGGCACTACTCATTCGCTTATGGTATCACTCTCAAGGTACAGAAGACTGGAGACAGTGACTTGCCTAGGTGTATTCTTCACATGTTTAGCTATTTTTCCATGGTCTTCTTTTCCTTCTGGTCACTTTTTGGTAATCATCACCATATTTAGTTTACTTCCGCGTTTGATTCCGTTGCTTGTTTCCTTCCGACACCCACAGGAAGCCTATGTGAAATACGAAAAAGCAAGCCTTGCATTTCTAATGACTGATGGAAAGAGTTAATGCTTAGCTTAGCAGAAAGAGCCGAATAACGATCAGTGCAAGTAAGCCCGGAATCCGTAGAAAGCCTGCTATAATAGCTGTTACGGGATTAATCGGTACATAGAATCCCACCATCTCACCAAAGAAATTAGAGAAATACAAAAGGATCGCACCAATAATGACATTTAGAGCAATCGTTCCCGTCCAACGCAATGGACGGGAAACTGATCTGCTAAGCGCCACCAAAACAAGGAACCCAATGATCATTCCAGCTATCATAATCTCCGTGTTCATTTCGCCATCCTCTCCCTCTACGCTTCTCTTTGTTTCTCATTTCGACGGCGTATTTGTTTGAGCAGATACATGTATCGCTTTTCAGCCAGACGGTATTGGTAAATAAAGTGGTCAATCTGTTGAAATCCTTCCGAGACATCCACATGCCGCTGAGCATTTTGCCAATACTGTAGGGCACTAGCAATCGCTTCCTGTAAATGATAAGGCTGCACCTGCGGCTCTTTCAAACCCGTGTTCCTCTTCAACCATTTCATACAAGTTCCCCTTCCCTCTATTCATCAGGTTTATGATTGATAAGAAAGAATGACACTAACTACATTGTTGATTGAATGCAAAATAATCGAGGCCCACAGTGAGTGAAAGCGATGACGGACAATTCCAAGGGACAACCCAATTATAAATAAAGGTAGAAATAAGGCTATATCAATATGAATAATAGCAAACCAAAAGCTCGCGATCAGGATTCCCCAGAAAGCTCCCCACTTTTTCACAAGATAAGTCTGAAGAACCCCGCGAAACATCATTTCTTCTGCGATCGGGACAAATAAGCCTGTCATAAAAAAGGATAAAAGAATCGTTAGCAAGCTGTTTTGCTTGGCATCCCTTATTTCACGGCTGATTCCTTCCTCACGTGCAGAGCTTAACGATATGTGAAAAAGGTCAGCCAAAGGGGCCACCACATAGCTCAGCAGGAATGTAATCCCCAAATAACAGCCGATGATAAAGAAAAACATTTTCCCGACATCAGTTGGACTTTGAAAGCCTATTGATTCTAACCGACCTCGAAACCAAATGAAGCAAAACATACATAAGAAAATTTGCAAGGAAGCAGATTCAAATAATCCTCCTATACTTCCTGTTGTAAAAAGCGGATAGCTTAAAAGCCCCGTCCCATATAAGAAAATGGAGGCATTATAAAAGATTTGCATAAATGCGACTGCATGTATAAAATCCGTACCGTTTACCTCTGTATGACCAGTCCAAGTAGAGATGCGCTGATCTCGAATCAAAGCAATAAAAAACAAAACACTCGTAAGCAGTGTAAGGAATATATTCCCCCATAACAATAAAACTTGTATTGTTTCCATATTGGCTAGCATATGGATTTCCCAGGTACCGTCTGCCTTTCGCAAGATTGACGTTGCTGATAGTTGAACGCCTATATACAGAACATATTGAAAGGTTAATACCCAAGCCCATTTTACAGAACGCCTTCTTACCGTTGGCAGAAATGGCATGTAAGGTTGCATTCATTCACTCTCCTACTCTTTAGGTTATGCCTCGTCCTAGTAAAAAAGCACTTTCTTTCCCTATAAAAAAATACTTCCTGACCAAATGTAGGTTTCCGTACTAGGAACTTACTTTCTCTATTAATAAATGTGGGTCTGTCCAAGCTATAACCCCATTGAAGCATAAAATATCTTTTATTACCTCATATAACAAAAAGGCGCATGATTTCTCATGCACCTCTTATCCCTATTATTATAATTCCCGGCGACCTTCTAAGGCTTTAGTCAATGTTACTTCATCGGCATACTCTAAATCCCCACCGACAGGTAGACCATGAGCAATACGGGTGACACGAATGCCAAAGGGTTTTACTAAACGAGAAATATACATAGCTGTAGCTTCCCCTTCAATATTAGGGTTTGTAGCTAAAATAAGCTCTTGTACTTGTTCATCACCTAAGCGTTTGAGCAGATCGGGAATATGAATATCTTCAGGACCAATCCCATCCATAGGTGAAATGGCACCATGCAGAACGTGATAATACCCCACAAATTCTCTGGTTCGTTCCATGGCAACCAAGTCTTTTGGTTCTTGAACGACACAGATGATAGAGCCATCACGGCTTTTATCGCGGCAAATCTGACAGGGATCCGAATCGGTGATATTATTACAAACCGAGCAATAGTGCAGTTGCCGTTTGGCGTTAACCAATGCTTTTGCTAAATCAAGTACGTCATCTTCCTTCATGCTTAACACATGAAAAGCTAACCGACTTGCTGTTTTTGGTCCAATGCCCGGCAATTTCATAAATCCTTCTATTAATTTCGAGACGGGCTCTGGATAAAACACAATGACCTACTCCTTTACGGGAGCTTATGCTGGCAAATTAGAACAATCCAGGAATGTTCATGCCGCCAGTAAAGCGTCCCATTTCTTTTCCAACTACTTCATCAACATTTTTCATAGCATCGTTAATTGCAGCAAGAACTAGATCCTGCAACATTTCCACGTCTTCTGGGTCAACTACTTCTGGATTGATTGTTACATCAATAACCTGCTTATGTCCATTCGCTTTTACAACTACAGCGCCACCGCCAGCTTTACCTTCTACTACTCTTTCCTTCAATTGTTCTTGTGCTTTTTGCATCTCATCCTGCATTTTTTTAACTTGTTTCATCATTTGCTGCATGTTTTTCATTCGTAATTCCTCCTTTAAATGTATGTGTTCGTGCTTTATTCCTTAATGTGTGTCAATCGTTCTCCAGCGACCCGAATCGCTTCAGCTATAAAGGGGTCTTCTGGGGGCTCATCTGACCCTGAGGGATTGGAATGCGTTTGTTCTCCCCGGACATTTTCCCACTCGTCTTCTGTTATGGATAGAAGCTGAAGTGGTTTACCTGTTACAGTAAGAAACGCACGCTCGACAATACCTCTTAGCTCTGGTTCCATTGTTTTTTCACAATGAATCGATCCTTTAAAAGTAACGATTACGGCATCAGAGCTAGCAACGGTTGGCTGACCGCTTACAACCCATGCATGATATTTATAGTGGACCTTTTTCACTTCGGATAAAATTTGGCCCCACGCACCACGGATTTTTTGGGAAAGTCCCTCATCCACTTGGCGAACAGCTTCACGTACCTTCGTCATAGAAGTCTTCGAACCGCCTGTAGCCGGCATAGCTCGTCGAACCTCTCGTTGTTTTCCTTCTTCTGAAGCCGCTTTTCCTCCTGCTACAAGATTTCCCTGTAGAATTTGGGTTAGTTTCTCTTCTAGCATTTTTACACGCTCGAAAAGAGGAGCCACATCCGGACTAGACACCGCCTGAGTCCCTCCAGAAGCAGTGTTTGGTACAGCGCGCGCACCTGCTCCATTACCAGCCTCCATTGCTTCTTGCCCTACAGATATAGAACCGGCTGTGGAGGACGAGGCAGATAGGTGGCATAAGCGAACCAATGTCATCTCTACCAAAACTCGTGCGAACGTTGACCATTTCAGTTGGGTCAAGGCCTGATTAAGCTGTTCTATTACTTCATATAAAACAGGCAGAGCAAAGCGGTTGGCTACCTCTGGGAATTTTTCATCAATTAGTGTACGCTCCATGATTTCTTCCAGATTAGGGGCTGTTTTATATAACAACATATCCCTAAAATAAAACAGCAGGTCTTGTAAGAACTGTTCAGGGTCTTTTCCCTGAGACATAATTTTCTCCAGCTCTTCCATTACCCCCGTTACATTTTGTTCAGAAATCATACGACCAAGTGTGGAAAAATAAGCTTGGGACACAGCCCCTGTAATCTTTAACACGTCAGATGCGCTTACTTGATTCCCGCTATAACTAATAGCCTGATCTAGCAAACTAAGTGCATCACGCATTCCACCCTCAGCCATTTTCGCAACTAGCTTGAGTGCTTGTTCCTCAGCTTCAATTTGTTGAGCATCACATATATGCTGTAAACGCTGAGTCATTTCAGCTAGCGAAATGCGATGGAAATCAAAGCGCTGGCAACGTGAAATAATGGTTGCTGGCAGCTTATGCGGCTCGGTCGTCGCTAATATAAATAGCACGTGCCCGGGCGGTTCTTCTAATGTTTTTAACAGTGCGTTAAACGCCTCTGTTGTCAGCATGTGTACCTCATCAATGATGTACACTTTATATTTTACTTCGCTTGGTGCAAATTTGACCTTATCACGTATATCTCGGATTTCTTCGACACCACGATTGGATGCAGCATCAATCTCCAAGACATCGGTCACTGAACCTTCTGTTATTGCTATACATGCTGGACATTGGTTACAAGGTTCACCATCCTGTGGATTTTGACAGTTTACTGCTTTTGCCATAATCTTAGCGGCACTGGTCTTCCCTGTACCCCTTGGTCCATTAAACAGGTAAGCATGCGAAAGTCGCCCCTCGCGAAGAGCATTTTGCAAGGTTGTTGTGACATGAGTTTGTCCAATCACATCACCAAAGGTTTGCGGTCTATATACCCGATATAGCGCTGTATAAGCCATCCTTGCTCACTCCTTCTCACCTGTTGTCAAACCTTTTGCATCTTATTTATTATACTATAAGCAATAGCCTTTTTCCAAAGTTGGTTACACCAAACCATATTTCCGCTCAAATAATATAGCGCCCGGCCCCATCTCTCATACCTGAAGATGCCCCGAACGCTATGTTTTTTTAGATATATGATAATAAAATGTGAAAGGTTGTTCCAAATCCTTTAGAGGAGACACGAATTTGTCCTCCAATATCATGAATGATTTTTTGGCAAACAGATAATCCTAGCCCAGTTCCTTCATCCTTTGTTGTGAAAAAAGGATCGAAAATCTTATCGATTAAATATCCAGGTATCCCTGGACCTGTATCTTGAATATTTAGACTAATCTTATTGCAATCCTCTTCATAATGGTATGATACCGTCAGAGTTCCTTCATTCCCCATTGCTTCCATTCCATTTTTACAGATATTTAAGAAAACCTGCTTTAATAATTCAGCATCACCGACAACCATTGGTAAGGCCTCTGTCCCTGTATAACGAACCTCAATTCCATGCAACAGTGCTTCATTTTCAACGATGGGCATGATTTCTTCAAAGACAGTATGTAAACTGATCATTTGATATTGAACATCGCGAGGTTTACTCAGAAGCAGAAATTCACTTACTAATGAATTAATCCGGTGCAGCTCCGTCAACATAATATCAGTAAAGGTCTTTTCTTTATCCATCCCATTTTCCTTGAATGATTGCTGAAACATTTGTAAAAAACCTTTGATTGAGGTTAACGGATTTCTTATTTCATGGGCAGTCCCTGCCGCTATCTGACCGATCATCGCCAGCCGGTCACTCCGTTCAATCTTTTGTTCTAATGAACGCATATTGGTCACATCTTTGAAGATAACATAAGCTCCAACAATTTGACCTACTTCATTATGCAAGGTATTAGAGTCTACTAAAAGCTCGTAACGTTGCTTTTGATTTGTCCAGGACATCGCTTTATTTTGGAATTTTACTCCTTCTAAAAGCTCTCGCTGTACTAGTCGCTGCTCCTCAGGAATCCCCGCAAAAACCTGATCAATATGCTGGTTTAATACAAGCACTCGATCTACACCTAATATTTTACAGGCTACTTGACTTATATCGACCAATCGAGCCTGAACATCTAGAACGACGACACCCAGATTAATTTCAGAGGTGAGCTGGTTAGCCATGCGGTGAGATAGGGATATGGATAAATCCTTGGTTAGCTGGAAGAAATGAAGAAAATAGATCGGCTCCCCATTTTTATAAGAAATCGTAATCATAACAGGTGTTTTTGATTTTTTCCCCTGAACATCCTGATAAATCATTTCTGTTGGCTTTAATGACTGTTTTTCTTTTTCTAATAAACTATCATAAAGATGTCTAACAGAATTCATATACGGTACTACTTTTTGAAATGGTGCAGCGATGATCTGTTCGTAGCTAAACCCTGTTGCCTGCAATAATGCTTCACTCACTTCCAAAATGAGACCCTGTCCATCAACTATGAGCAAGGCGTGTTTGATATGCTGTGAGTATTGCTTTAGTCTTGAGAAAGCATGGCACTTCTGTGACGTTATGATTTTCTCCAACTGTTGCCTCTCCCCTTCCCCATTACTTACAATAAGCGTTTATGACTTTTCGTAGACTTCAAATAGAGATTCGGCAACAAAATGGTAAGCCCCTGCTTGTATGGAATAGTTTTCCTCCAAAATATATCGCTACTCTTCGCCAGGTAACAACAAAAAACGCCACTTATTAAAAGTGACGTTCTAGTTATATGTATAGATGCCGTGCACCTATCATTGATACATTCCATCCGAGCGTTACTTATACAATTGACTCAGACCAGGCTACCCTACGGCACACGCAAGGTCCTACTTATGGCTGCTTCCTTCCGGACCTGACCAGGTTCATAGGTTCACGTTGCATAGGACCCAATCCTCAACACCAACGGTATAAGGCAGACCTCACATAAAATGACCGCTGATAGGAATTCAATCCTGCTATTGCGGATTGCAGGTTACAGGGCACCGCAACCTCCCCATCTAGCACGGCAAACTTTATAAACAAAGTACTGAAAACCTTTTGCTTACATAGCATACCATAATAGAATTGGGATAAGCAAGCGATAAACAAATCCAGCACAGGAAAAAGCAAGCAAGTATATTTCTAGAGCGTCTCCTTGATTTTCGTTATCAGATCAGCCAATATAGGGAGAAAGGAAGAACAAAGTGAGGCTGAATGAATGAAACGTGAACGTCTAGATAAGATATTAGCTAACACAGGAAAAGGAACTCGTAAGGAAGTAAAACAACTGATTAAACAGCGCATTGTTACCGTTGATGGTGTCGTGGCTACCGATCCTGGCATGCACGTCATTCCAGAGCAACAGCATATAGAAATTGATGGTGTACCTCTTCAATTCAAACGTTGGGTATTCGTCATGCTTAATAAACCAGCCGGTGTCATTTCAGCAACTGAGGATGCTCTACATGAAACAGTTGTCGATTTGTTGCCAGATGAATGGAGACATAAAGTACACCCTGTAGGTCGTCTCGATATCGACACAGAAGGACTTCTCCTTCTAACCAACGATGGACAACTCTCCCATAGCCTGCTTTCTCCGAAAAAGAAAGTAGACAAAGAGTATTTTGCCCAGATTCAGGGACGTGTTACAGAGGAGCATATCGCTGCTTTCAAGCAAGGTGTAACGTTGGATGACGGTTATGAAACCATGCCAGCTACTCTCGAAATTCTTCATTCAGGGGACATTTCAGAAATTCACGTGACCATCATGGAAGGAAAATATCATCAGGTAAAGCGTATGTTTGCCGCTTTCGACCTTAAAGTGATTTATTTAAAACGCGTTCGTATGGGTCCTCTCCTACTCGATGAATCACTTGAGCTAGGTGAATTCCGTGAACTAACCGAAGAAGAATTGAACTCCTTGCGAAAAGGACAAGAAGCCGAGTAAGCGAAGAGCAGAATTTAATCAGTTTGTGTGAGGGAGATGTTCTTTGCATCTTCCTTCTTCTTTTTTCGCAGTTGTCGGAAAAAATCCTTAAGCATCATCTGACATTCTTCTTGTAATATCCCTGCCCATACAGGCACCTGATGGTTAAATCTTGGTTCAGCGCATAAATTCATCAAGGTTCCTGCACAACCGGCTTTTGGATCAGTTGCCCCGTAATAAACCTGTTCAATCCGACTTTGCACAATTGCGCCTGCACACATCGGACATGGCTCTAGAGTCACATACAGGTCACAGCCGATTAAACGCCATCCTCCTAGTTTTTGACTCGCTTCCCGGATCGCAATCATTTCGGCATGTAAAGTCGGGTCTTTTTGCGTTTCACGCAGATTGTATCCTCTGCCGACAATCTCTCCCTTTCGTACGATAACCGCACCGATCGGAACCTCTCCTAACGCTGCTGCCTTTTTTGCTTCATTCATCGCTTCTCTCATAAATCTCTCGTGTTGTGGTTCCATCTATCATCACTACTTTCCGTACCCATTTTCTATTATTCTTCAGTATAGCTCGCGAGTTATTGAACTTCAAACTCTTCACTCTGATCGATCACCATCTACAATCCCCTGCTTATTTGTTAGTAATCCTTGTAAGATCATACTCATTGACAAACAAAAAGTGGGCGAGTACCTTGACTCACCCACCCTATGTCTAGCAAGCTTCTATGATTAATTTGAGCTCGAAGTGGCTTCATTGTTAACCAATTCATTCTAGCTTGCTTCTGTTTGAAGATAACGTCTACAGGAATTTGCAACCAGCTTCGAAGCGGTATCCGGCTCCATACCCCGGCTCTACATCTCATCAGAACTCCTCCATTCCCGTTTTATTTATTTTCATTTGTAGCATGAATATAACCAAGTGTTCTTTTATTTGAAACCGGTTATCTTATATTACATAACGTGTCTTCTCTATTTTTTTGAAGCAATATGACCCGTCGATAATAGATCGCGCAGCTTTTTAACCGCTCTTTTTTGGATACGGCATACACTCATCTGTGAAATCCCCAATTCATTAGCAATCGTTCGCTGTGATAGACCATCTATGTATGCAGCATATATGACTTTTTGTTCCTCTTCTTTTAATTGCTCGAATGCCTCTCTTAAATCTAACTGATTTTCGAGCGCTCCAAAATCGTCCACTGGGGAACTGACTAAATCTCCAATTGTCGACCCGCCCTCGTCTGTACTTAGAGGAGCATCAAGAGAAGTTAGTTGGTAATACTCACGACCAGCTAATACCTCAATTGCTTCCTCTACAGACATTTCCATTTTATCAGCAATCTCCCCAACGTCTGGAGATCGCTCCAATGTAATGGTTAACTCATCAATAACCTGTTGAATACGTGCGCCTTTTTCCTTAATCCGACGTGGCACCTGAACATACCAAGATTTATCTCTTAAATAATTTTTCATATGCCCAATTAAACTTTTCATCGCATAAGGCTCAAAAGCAAATCCTAAACTAGCATCAAATTGCTCTAATGAGCGGAGTAATGATATCTGCCCAATCTGATATAAATCCTCATAAAAATCCCGACAGTTACGAGAGATCTTTTTAGCCGCCATTTTAATCATAGAATCATAATTCATTAATAAATCTGTAGCCAGCTCTTGGCAGCCTGTATCCTGATACCTTCGTATCTTTTCCAGATCACTCTCTACTATCCCGGGAGATGACGCTAACATTGGATTCTGCTGCATGCGTATTCCCTCCTAGACTTCCGCCAAGCCATTTAGTAAGTACCACCTCTGTACCATGATCGTTTGATACCTCTACCTCATCCATCAGTGCCTGCATCATGTAAATTCCTAATCCGCCAGCCTTAATATCCGCTATTTCTTTATCGTGTAAAGAGTCCGCCTTTTCAGACACCGTTTGATAATCAAAGCTCTCTCCATAGTCTTTAATAACAATGCGCAGGCTATCAGGAGCGGTCTCAAATGCCACGTCAATAAATCCTTCTTCCATTCCTGCATAGGCATGAACAATAACATTATTACAAGCCTCTGATACAGCTACTTTCATATCCTCAATTTCTTCAAAAGAAAAGCCCATTCTGGTTGCTAATCCATATAAAGAAAGCCGAACTACATCGATAAAGTCAGCATGAGCAGGTATGGTCATACGGACTAATTTATTTTGAGCAATCATGCCGTTCCTCCTGTCTTCTCCATACGTGATTCCTTTTGTGGCATTAAAAACTTCGTTATTCCAATCATATCGAATAGACGCTGGGTCTTAGGAGAAACTTCCTCTACATTCAAAGTTGTTCCCATTTCATTTCGCATTTTGAGAAAGGAAATAATAATTCCTATCCCTGTGCTATCGATATATCGTAAATCTCGTAGATTTAAGGTTAATGTTTTGTCCTTTTGTATAACGAGGGGCTCTAAAACCGTTCGAAAATAAGGAGCCATCGATAAATCAAGCTGGCCCTGTAGGAATACAATTGTCCCTGACTCGGTTTCCTGCTGCGTCACTTCAAAAATATTCGTTGGGTTCATTCTTTTTATCACCTCTGCATTAATAACTAATCTGTTATCATGTAACCACATTTATCTGCTATTGAATCAATCGAAAAGCATTTCATCCATCTCTTTGACGATAGGAAAGATTGGGAGAATCCCACCTAATGAGATTCCCCCATGCGCATAAAAAGGCAATCGACATTACTGATATACTTTTCATAAAACATAACCGCATCGTTTTGCTACTGCATGAAAAAGAGCAGGGTAACTTTTAAAAAGGAACCTGCTCTTTTTTGTATTCATATCGTCTGGTTTTATCATCTTTATGCTAGCTTATCGCTAAACTCCCGCTCCTATCTACTGCCTGAAAATTGCTCTTCTTCTGTTGAGCCATGCAGGGCTGTCGTGGAAGAAGTACCGCCTGAGATGACTTGAGCGACTTCATCGAAATAGCCTGTGCCCACCTCACGTTGATGTCTTGTTGCGGTATATCCCTTCTGCTCACTAGCAAACTCTGCTTGCTGTAACTCTGAGTATGCTGCCATACCTCGATCCCGATAGCCGTTAGCTAGCTCAAACATGCTGTGGTTAAGCGCATGGAACCCAGCTAGAGTAACAAATTGGAACTTATACCCCATCTTTCCGATTTCCTGCTGGAAGGAAGCGATGGTCTCCTCATCTAGTTTCTTTTCCCAATTGAAGGATGGAGAACAATTATAGGCTAATAACTTATTGGGATATTTCTCACGAATCGCTTCGGCAAAACGTCTAGCTTCTTCTAAATTAGGTTCAGATGTCTCGCACCAAATAAGATCTGCATAAGGCGCATATGCCAGTCCTCTGGCAATCGCTGCATCTAGTCCTCCACGTATTTGATAGAATCCTTCTGCTGTACGATCTCCTGTCAAAAATTCCTGATCGCGCGGATCAACATCGCTGGTTAACAGGTAGGCCCCATTGGCATCGGTACGAGCTATCACGATGGTTGGCACACCCATCACATCCGCAGCAAATCGTGCAGCTATTAAATTTCTAACGGCTGCCTGAGTAGGAATTAAGACCTTTCCCCCCATATGACCACATTTTTTCTCAGAGGCTAATTGATCCTCAAAATGAACACCTGCTGCGCCGGCTTCAATCATGGCTTTCATTAATTCAAATACATTAAGTGGTCCACCAAACCCTGCTTCCGCATCCGCTATGATTGGTGCGAACCAATTGACATCTTCCTTTCCTTCTGAATAAGAAATTTGATCGGCCCGCTGGAACGCTTGATTAATTCTTTTTACCACTTGTGGGACACTGTTAGCTGGATATAAGCTTTGATCGGGGTACATGTGGCCAGAAAGGTTGGCATCAGCAGCGACTTGCCACCCGCTTAAATAAATAGCTTTTAACCCCGCCTTCACTTGCTGGATTGCTTGATTCCCCGTTAAAGCTCCCAAAGCATGAACATAATCCTCTGTATGCAGCAGATTCCAAAGTCGATCTGCCCCTAGCTTTGCCAAGGTATGCTCGACTTGAATGGAACCGCGTAAGCGAACTACTTCCTCAGCCGAATATGGTCTTGTAATCCCTTCCCAACGTTTAGACTCCCAAGACTGCTCCAAATCCTTTATCTGCTTCATTTTAGTCATTTTTCTCCACTCCTCTTCCTTTTTTAGATGTACTCATACGCTGGTATCGTAATGAAAGGCATAAATTCTTCTGCCTGAACAACCTCTTTAAACAAAGTAATCGCTCGGGAAAACTCTCCCGCCTCAAAACGTTCGGGACCAATTTTCTGCTTTAAGACAGCGATTTCCTCATGGATCAATCCCTCTACCAATTCCCATGTAATTTTAGGGCCATTTATTAATTTTCCATTTGGATGCCGAATCCACTGCCAGACTTGAGCACGAGATATTTCCGCCGTAGCCGCATCCTCCATGAGGTTATTAATTGGTACTGCCCCCATTCCCCTCAGCCATGCCTCTATATATTGAATCGCGACGCTAATATTTGTCCGTAACCCCTGCTCTGTAATCGTCCCCTCTGGAACAGCAAGTAGGTCTGCCGCACATACCTGTACATCGGTTCTCTTTTGATGCAATTGGTTAGCTGAAGGCATGATTTGATCAAATACACTCATAGCAACTGGGACCAGACCAGGATGCGCAACCCATGTGCCATCGTGACCGGCCAGTGCCTCCCTTTCTTTGTCGAGCCTTACCTTCTCAAAAGCTGCTTCATTCGCTAACACATCATTGCGAACAGGAATTTGTGCTGCCATTCCTCCCATCGCATGAGCATTACGTTTATGACACGTCTGAATAGTTAGATCGCAATAAGCTTTCATAAAAGGAACAGACATGGTTACTTGAGCGCGGTCAGGGAAGATAATATTGCTGTTTTTGCAGAATTTTTTGATAAAACTAAAAATATAATCCCATCGTCCACAGTTAAGTCCAGCACTGTGATCCCGCAGTTCATACAAAATTTCATCCATTTCAAAGCTTGCAAGAATTGTTTCTATAAGCACTGTCGCTTTAATCGTTCCTTGTTCAATCCCTAGTCTTTGCTGAGCAAATATAAAAACATCGTTCCATAGCCTTGCTTCTTCGTGGCTTTCTATTTTCGGAAGATAAAAATACGGGCCGGACCCTATTTCCAAAAGCTTTTTAGCATTGTGATAAAAATAGAGCCCAAAATCCACAAGACCAGCTGACATAGGTTGACCATCTACATAAATATGCTTCTCCTGTAAATGCCAGCCGCGCGGTCTCACTAACAACGTAGTGATTTGCTCCTTTAATTGATATACTTTTCCTTCGTTACTAGTAAAAGAAATCGTGCGGTTAATGGCATCCCTCATGTTGATTTGACCTTCTATCGTATTTCGCCAAGAAGGGGAATTGGCATCCTCAAAATCAGCCATAAAAGCTTTAGCACCTGAATTGCAAGCATTGATGACCATTTTCCGATCTGAGGTAGGACCAGTAATTTCAACCCGACGATCCTGTAAATCAGCGGGAATAGGAGCAATCGTCCAATCCGCTTCCCGAATGTCTTTGGTTTCCTCTAAAAAGTGAGGCATTTTCCCTTGGTCAAATTCCTGTTGTCGTTTTTCTCTTTTTACCAAAAGTTCCTGTCGTCTCGCTTCAAATAATCTTGATAGCTCAGCTAGAAAAGCTACTGCATCTGGTGTCAATATTTCTAGATAACGTTCATTCATCTCTCCGGTAATTTGAACGTCAGTTGGATACGGTTGAATTTCAGTTAAAATTCTTTCCATTTTCAACACTCCCCTCCGTATAACTGCCTCAATTATTCAACTAATCCTGATCCACTACATGTGCAACAACTGATGAAACCATGTCCCTGGCATGAGACACAGTAACCTCCCTCGTGTGAATGACCTTTCCCCTTGCAATGTGGGCAATCGTTTTCGCCATTTCCATTACATTTGTAGCAGTCCATCTTGCATCCTCCTTATCCTGTGTAAATCTGTATTATAACAATCAAAGTTTATATAAATTAATATATAACAGTTAATTCCGAATTGGCAATCTTTTTTACATGAATTTTCCAATAAATTGTTTTTTATCATAAAAAACCCTTAATCCATAGCTTTTTTCACACTCAAAATCACAAAAAAACTGGTAGCCGCCTTTTAAATAGACGACTACCAGTTATGCTTTTACCTATGAAGTTTATTGCTACCACTCAAACTGTACTTATACAGTTATTTCTTAGCTATAATCCGATCGATTCCACCCATGTAAGGACGCAATGCTTCTGGAATTACAACAGAACCATCTTCCTGTTGGTAGTTTTCCAGTATAGCTGCTACTGTACGACCTAATGCCAAGCCAGATCCATTCATTGTATGCACGAATTCAGGCTTGCTTTTTGCATCGCGACGGAAGCGAATATTGGCACGGCGAGCTTGGAAATCTTCAAAATTAGAGCAAGAAGAAATCTCACGGTACGTGCTATAGCTTGGAAGCCATACTTCCAAATCGTATTTTTTCGCAGCTGTAAATCCAAGATCACCTGTACACATGCTCATGACACGATATGGCAGGCCAAGCATTTGCAACACGGTTTCCGCATTGTTTACCAGCTTTTCTAGCTCTTCATATGAATCCTCAGGTTTCACGAACTTCACAAGTTCAACCTTATTAAACTGATGCTGGCGAATCAATCCACGTGTATCACGTCCAGCTGACCCAGCCTCAGAACGGAAGCATGCACTAAATGCATTATACTTAATCGGAAGTTGAGCCACATCAAGAATCTCATCACGATGCATATTTGTAACAGGTACCTCAGAGGTTGGGATCAAAAAATAATCTACCCCATCAATCTTAAATGCATCCTCTTCAAACTTAGGTAATTGCCCTGTCCCTGTCATGCTAGCGCGATTAACCATATATGGCGGCAATACTTCTTCGTATCCATGCTTGTCTGCATGAAGATCCATCATGAAGTTGATTAGGGCACGTTCTAAGCGAGCTCCCATGCCTTTATAGAAAACAAAACGGCTTCCCGTTACTTTAGAGGCTGTTTCAAAATCAAGAATACCCAACGCATCGGCTACCTCCCAATGCGGCTTTGGTTCAAAGCTGAAGGTCGAAGCTTCTCCCCACACACGATGCACTACATTGTCATCTTCAGTTGTACCTATTGGCGTGCTTTCATGCGGCAAATTAGGAAGGCTTAATAGAATGATAGTGAGCTGTTCATCTAACTCGCGCAGCTCTTCATCCAATGCCTTAATGCGTTCATTCACTTGCTTCATCTCAGAAATCAAATGATCTGCATTCTCTTTATTACGCTTTAATACAGCTACCTGTTCTGATACTGTATTACGTTTATTTTTTAGGGTATCCCCTTCTTGAATAAGCTGTCTACGTTTTTCATCCACTTCAGCAAACTGATCCAGTGCGGAGATATCCTCATTACGGTGCGCCAATCGACGTCTTACTTCTTCAAGATCCTGACGCAGTATTTTTACGTCTAACATGTAAAACCCCTCCAAATTTTAGACAAAATAAAAAACACCCATCCCACTTACCAGGGACGAATGTTAACTCCGCGTTGCCACCCTCATTGATAAGCCATATCGCTCTGCCGTAGGTAAGCAAGCTGGTCTTATCCTCTTCATTCCACGTAAATAACGGTACGCGAGACCGGGCAAAGTTATGTCCTTTACCACTCAAAGATGGATTCTTCTGCCCATTGGGTCGATTCGCACCAACCATCGACTCTCTTAACCAATTAAAACAGAGTACTATTTCTTATCAACATGTTTTTTATGGGTGTTTTTCTTGTTATTAAATGTACTACATGATGTAAGCAATTGCAAACAATGCTCTATGTCCATTTTACACGCTCTGTTTTATTTTGAAAAGAAGAAAGCACCCTATACGGATGCTTTCCCTGTTGTTTGATATTCATTCACCATGTCTAAAAAATATTTATGCAATCGATAATCATCTGTTAGTTCTGGATGAAAGGATGCCGCCAAAAATTGCCCTTGGCGAGCCGCTACGATATTGTCTTCATGCTTCGCCAGCACTTCACCCTTATTGCCGATTTTCAGGATAAGAGGCGCACGGATAAAGACCGCTGGAAAGTCGGAAGCTACGCCAGCGATTGGCATCTTGATTTCAAAGCTTTCCTTTTGCCGCCCAAAAGCATTTCTCGCTACCTTCATATCCATTAAACCTAGATGGGCTTCTGGTGCATGTTCAATTTCATTTGCAATTAAGATAGCGCCTGCGCATGTTCCAAAGACAGGCTTCTTCTCATTCGCAAACTGACGAATCGCATCCATAAAGCCGTATTTATGCATGAGCTTACTAATTGTTGTACTCTCGCCACCGGGAATGATCAAGCCATCTATCTCAGATAGCTCGTCCACCTTTTTAATTGCGATTGCTTCTGCACCTGCCAACTCAAGCATGCGCATATGCTCTGCAACCGCACCTTGTAGGGCGAGAACACCGATTCTTGTCTTACTCATATTACCAGCCGCGCTCCTGCATGCGCTCAGCCTGCGGCAACTTGGAAATTTCGATTCCAGTCATCGCAGAACCAAGGTCTTTCGAAACGCGTGCAATCAATTCGTAATCTGTATAGTGTGTAGTCGCTTCTACAATAGCACGTGCGAATTTTTCAGGATTCTCGGACTTAAAGATACCGGAACCTACAAATACACCATCTGCGCCTAGTTGCATCATCAAAGCAGCATCAGAAGGTGTAGCAACACCACCAGCCGCGAAGTTTACAACAGGAAGCTTTCCTGTTTTGTGAATTTGCTCTAACAATTCATACGGAGCTCCAAGATTTTTCGCTTCAGCCATTAATTCATCATAAGACATGCTTTGCACTTTACGGATTTGTGATTGCATCGTACGCATATGGCGAACAGCCTCAACAATGTTTCCTGTTCCTGGCTCCCCTTTTGTACGAATCATCGATGCACCTTCTCCGATACGACGAAGAGCTTCACCCAAATCACGCGCTCCACAAACAAATGGCACTGTGAAATCTTTTTTATTAATATGGTACAAGTCATCAGCAGGAGTAAGTACTTCGCTTTCATCAAGATAATCTACTCCCATAGATTCAAGGACACGTGCTTCTACAAAATGACCAATACGTGCTTTTGCCATTACAGGAATCGTAACCGCTTTTAATACTTCCTCTACAATTCCTAGATCAGCCATGCGCGCTACGCCACCGGCCGCACGAATATCAGATGGAACGCGTTCCAGTGCCATAACGGCTACTGCACCCGCAGCTTCCGCAATTTTAGCTTGCTCGGCGTTAACAACGTCCATAATTACGCCGCCTTTTTGCATTTCTGCCATTCCACGTTTAACACGATCTGTACCTACCTGTACCATCAGTGAGCCTCCCCTATAAGTGAACATCCCTACAAAAGGATTAGATTTGCAACATTGTTTTTATTGTAAACCAATCAGAAAAAGTAGACAACATATCTTGACAGAATATTTGCCTTCTTTTAAAGTTCTGCCCTCGGCAGCACTACCCCTGCTTGATTAGCCAACAATACTTTTAAACAGATTAGCGATAAATTCGAAGATACTTCTAAAGAATAGGCGAATCCAGCTACCTTCTTCTACATCCTCAGCAGCTATTAAATCTACCCCGCCCTTTTGATTGCTTGGCATCAAATAATCGCTTTTTCCTTCTGTATCAAGGTAGACTGTTCCAATCACGTCACCTTTTTTAATAGGCGCGGTCAAAGGTTTATATTCTACACGCGGCGTTACTTTCGCTTCTTCTCCGATTTTACCCACAACATTAACTGATTTAGCGGTAATAGCCGGAACCTCTAGAGATACACCCTTTTTAAGTGGCGCATTTTCAAATCCTGGAACAGGAACGCCTTTTCCCAGTTTTTCCGTAGCTTTGTAGGTGCTATAGCCATAATTTAATAACTTTTTGGTTTCTTCAAAACGGCTTGTTTTTGTTTTAGCTCCCATGACAACTGTGATCAGGCGCATTCCATCACGATAAGCCGTTCCCGTAAAGCAAAATTGTGCTGCATCCGTATAACCAGTTTTAAGACCATCTACTCCAAGCGTTTCATTCGGCAAGCCTGGAAGCATCCAGTTATTGTTTGCTAGCTTGATTTCTTCTTTTTGACCTTCACGGAACACCCAGCGCGGGATTTTAGAAATTTCTAATGCCTCAGGATAATCACTCACTAAACGATCCGCCAAGATAGCTGCATCACGTGCAGACATCACATTATCCTTGCTCGTATCCGCTGGTTTATAAGGTCCTAATTCATTAGCAGGCAATCCAGTGGATGTAACAAAAAACGTATTTTTCATCCCAATCTCTTGGGCTTTTTTATTCATCATGTCTACAAAGTTGGCTTCAGTTCCACCAATCTTTTCTGCTAACAGGGCTGTAGCATCGTTAGCTGAGGCAATCGCCATAGCTTTATATAGTTCACTTACCTTGTGACTTTCCCCAGCATTTAAGTACACGCCTGAGGAATCCTTCTTTTTGGCAATAAAGAAAGCATAGTCACTAACAGGTACAAGTTCATCTTGTTTAATTTTACCTTTTTTAATAGCCTCTAATACCAGATACTCTGTCATCATTTTAGTCATACTAGCTGGTGGTAATGGCTGATCTGGGTTTTTACTGTACAAAACCTTTCCCGTTGATGCCTCGACTAAAATTGCTGAACTCGCCACTAGATCAAGATTGGCAGCCGTCTCAGCAGCAGAAGCCTGCATTGCTCCTCCCACAATGGATAGCATACCAATTGCACCAGCCAATAAAAGTTTGCTTACTCTTGCTGTCCATTTGTGCATCATGTCTACGATCACTCCCCCTACTTTTAAAAATATCCTTTTTTTCTTTTTTCCTGTTGAACACAGTCTTTAGTCTATCATACTAAAAGCCGTTGTTTGAAGAGCACCAGACGCATCTCCATGAGAAAAAGAACTGGTAATCGTATCCATCCGGAAAACCCTTCTTTTAACCTGACGTTCTAAAAGGATATTTGGATTCAGATTTTCTTTTTTTATTTAGGACATCGTTTCGAATTCTGCAATCTTATATGGTAATGATCTACTCTACGACTTATATTCTAGTTTTTGGATTATATAAAAAACAAAAGGACTCCCAAATGGAAAGCCCTTTTGTCTTACCTTGCTTTTTAGCTTGGTAAAGCGATCGTTGCCCTATCCTTATGAAATAGAGTAGTTCGGAGATTCTTTTGTAATTTGAACATCATGCGGATGGCTTTCGCGCAAGCCTGCACCAGTAATACGAACGAAAGTAGACTTGTCACGTAGATCAGCAATGGTTGCCGCTCCACAATAGCCCATACCAGCTCTTAGACCACCAACAAGCTGATACACAACATCAGCCAAAGGCCCTTTATAAGCTACGCGTCCTTCAATACCTTCAGGAACAAGCTTCTGAGCATTCTCCTGGAAGTAACGATCTTTACTTCCCGCTTTCATAGCGCCAATGGAGCCCATTCCACGATACACTTTAAAACGGCGTCCTTGATAAATTTCAAATTCACCTGGAGATTCATCTGTACCTGCAAACAAACTACCAATCATGATAACAGATGCACCAGCACCTATAGCTTTTGCTAGGTCACCAGAGTATTTAATACCACCATCAGCGATAACTGGAATATTATATTGACGCGCTGCGGTTGCACATTCATAAATCGCTGTGATTTGTGGAACCCCAATACCGGCAACAACACGAGTCGTACAAATGGAACCAGGACCAATTCCCACTTTAATAACAGAAGCTCCTGCTTCAATCAGGTCCTTCGTAGCTTGTCCAGTAGCGACGTTACCAGCAATAATCGTTAAATCAGGGTAAAGACTGCGGACCTTCTTAACGGTCTCTAGAACCCCTTTAGAATGGCCGTGAGCTGTATCAATAACTAGTACATCAATTCCTGCTTGTACTAAAGCTTCTGTACGCTCAAATGTATCATTGGATACCCCTACTGCTGCCCCGCAAAGCAATCGTCCTTGCTCATCCTTCGCTGCATTCGGATATTGAATAAGCTTTTCGATATCCTTAATCGTAATAAGCCCTTTTAAGACATTATTTTCATCTACCAAAGGTAGCTTTTCGATTTTATGCTTCTGTAAAATTTGTTCAGCTTCTGGCAATGTAGTGCCTACAGGTGCTGTAACTAGATTTTCTTTAGTCATTACATCTTTGACCATGATGGAGAAGTCATGTACAAAACGTAGATCACGATTTGTTAAAATACCAATCAATTGGTTTTGATCGTTAACGATTGGTACACCGGAAATACGATATTTACCCATGAGGGCATCTGCATCTGCAACAGTGTGGTTTTCAGTTAACGAAAATGGGTTTGTTATAACACCACTTTCAGAGCGCTTTACGCGATCTACCTCACTTGCTTGCTGTTCAATGGTCATATTTTTATGAATGATACCTAGACCGCCTTGACGAGCCATTGCAATAGCAAGTGCAGATTCGGTTACTGTATCCATACCGGCGCTGATTAATGGTATGTTGAGTTTCACCTTTTTGCTTAATACTGTGGATACATTAACGTCTTTTGGAAGCACTTCTGATTTAGCTGGTACCAATAATACGTCATCAAAAGTTAAACCTTCCTTAGCAAACTTATTTTCCCACACGGTTCAAGGACCCCTTTCAGCCGAAAATCTTTTCATCAGTGTAGCAAACGGCTCAATTTAATGTCAAGGAATGCTTATATTGTTCGCTTTTATAGGAGAAAATATAAATGTTTCTTAGATTCCATAAGAATATCATTTATAAAAGTGAATATTCGGAAAATAAAGGGGTAATTTTCTCCATGTCTCTTCAAGATGTCTGGCAACAGCTTTCTATTATGGAAACAGAGCCTACTTCACGATCTTTTCTTACAGCCTCTTATCATAGAATGGGCTTACAAAATCCTGAAAAGCATGCCTTTCAAAACAGTACTCGTTTTTTATATACCTGGATGCAGGCTAGACATTATTATGAAATGGCTGCGAAAAGCTCTTTATTAATTAAGCCTCTCTTATTATTTTACGGATGCGTTCATTTACTTAAGGGTCTAATCCTTGCCAAAGATCCAGATTATCCCCAGAACAGTCGCATGCTACAGCATGGTGTTACAGCACGAAAAGTTAAGAAAAATCCCTACCATTTACTAGATGATGAAATGAAACCCCAAAAGGAAGGCTTCTTTCCACATCTATGTCGACTCCTTTCGATCCATCCCATATCGGATCGTTATCGAGTAAGTGATCTTTTCTTATCAATACCTGAGCTTCGTGAGGAAATGGACCATTTTCAAAAACCAAGTCCTTGGGTAGCTGTGTCAATCATGACAGAGCGACCCTTTGTTTTTGCTCTGCCTCATGCTAGCCAAGGGGCACTTTCTTATTCAGACGAAACCTTGCAGCATTATTTAAATCGTCTATTTGCTGCTACTAATAATCAAGGAACCTCCGGAAGCTTTCCTTTATTCTGTACCCTTAGACAAAACACCGATAAAGCTAGGTTCACTCTTCCTTCAACTTCATCTGTTTCGAATCAGGGACGACTTTTTGAGTGTGATGACCGAGTGTCTCTGTTTGAGCATCCCCTCTTTTCAATAGATCAGAATAGAAATATTTATCTTTGGAATGATATCGATAATCATCCTGTTCCCCAATTTGCAAATCATTATTTACTGCTCTATGGTCTAAGCATGCTTTGTCGTTATGAAAGCGAATTATGGGGAGATCTAGTGTTGTCACATCAGTATGCAGAAAAATTATTAATAGAAAGGTTCTGCAAGCATCATATGGGAATTTTCCCCTATATGGTAGAACAGCAATTACAACTCCTTAAATAGTCTGTTCACACACCAAAAAAGCTAGTTACCATGAATGGTAGCTAGCTTCTATCTTTATTCCCTGAAAACTGGATAATGAAAGTCAGCATAAAGGCAATGTGGATAAGTCCTCGACCGATTAGTATTCGTCAGCTCCATGCATTACTGCACTTCCACACCGAACCTATCAACCTCATCGTCTATAAGGGGTCTTACTAG
>NZ_JAPTNK010000016.1:0-113882 GCF_026891775.1 Brevibacillus halotolerans | reverse complement strand
CAAACTTCTCTACCCATCCCCAAGCGGATTCTATAACGCCTCTGCCCTCTTTCGTTTCTTTCCAACAGCTAATTGTAAAGGCATAGTCATACTGACGTGAGTCAGATATCCTGTAACAAAACTCGGCCAGCTCATCCTCTTCAATGATCGGCTTCTCGATCAGTTTCTTATCCTCGTGATACTGACGTAACATTTCTGCATGTTCTGGCAAAATAAATTTCGTTACAAGTGGGTCAAGAATTTTACTAGCCATCAAAACATCTCCTCTAAAACACGAATGTGCGTTCTTATTTTATTAGATGATGGGGAGATTATGCAATGGTTAGAAATGGTATTCAAAGATCGACCAACAAAAATAGATGCAATAAACTATTATTTCAATATTTGACATAATTTTCAAATATGAGTATTCTAGTCTTAATAATAGGAAAAGGAGAAATAATATGAAAAGAATCTTGATTTCTGCTCTTACTGTGTTTCTATCTTTAAGTTTATGTTTTAGCGCTTATGCCGAAACAACCCAAACAGAATTGAAAGAAAGTGAACGTGAAACTCTTATTTCAGACATTGGCTTGGATGAAGAAGAACTAGAAGATATGCCTCCTCACATCTTGCAAGCATTGATTGATCAAGGCGCTAAAAAAATTGGTTCAAAAACGGTTACACATAAATTTGATGAAGGTCAATCTGAGATGAATAAATCATTGGCCAAAAAGAAGGATGACGAAGATGATTTTAGCGAAATAAAGTTAAAGGCAAAAGCTTTTGAAGTCGAAAGTGATAGAAAGGGTTATCGAAAATACTTTTTATACGGTAATTTCGAGTGGTTAGAACCCCCAATGTGGACGTTAACTGATAAAATGTCAATCGGATACCCTTCAACAGCCAAATTCTTTTTACCAATGACCTCAAAAGGTAAACCAGATGATCATCAAAATCGCTACTGTACAAAACCAGCTTTTAAAAAGAAATGGGAATGTGAAGATTCTTCAAAAGCATCCGATTGGGACCCAGGTATTGGTGTGGCAGCAGAATATGATCTACAAATGGGAAATAGACAACTACACTCTGGATACATTACTCAATATGTTTACGCTGATAAAAATGAAAGAGGAACGATTAATATTAAATTCCAATATGGGCATAGAATTATAGGTGGTTCCGTATCCGTTTCTTATAGGCCTGTGGGGCTTTCCCTTCAACCTGCAACAGCTACTCAAGTAGCGGATTTTGGTATAGAGTTTAAGTATCCAGAGCTTTAATTTTTCTGACCTTATTACGAGCTTTTCCGATAATGTTAGACACTATAAACTATTGATCTAAGGAGAGATGCTTCTATGATATTACGCACTATTCTATACTGGTTACTCACGACGGCAATAATGTTTTTAGTGTTAATAGTTATCGGAAATATCAAAGGTACTTTTATTGAGCTTATGGTTATATTACTTGCAATCTCCCAATCATTCACCATTGCTTTATTAGTAAATCTTTTGCGAAAAAATAATAAATGACAACCCCACAATCTAATAATCGAAAAATCCCTCCAACGGTCTAAATTCCGTCAGGAGGGATTTTTCTTATTGAAAGGTAGTATGTTTTGTCTTCCATTTTTCAAGTGCGATAAACAACCAAAAACTATATATACCAAGCGTTACGAAACATAATAACCACCATTTTATCCAATTTCCGAACAAACCTACAGCTGTCCCGTTGAATTTCAATCGTCGGCCCTCTATTACTGTGTGCTCGATCTTCCATTTGTAAACTTTACATAAAGCCCAGGGATAGCAAAATCCAAGTGTAAAAAGCGTGATTAGTCCGCCTAAAATTGACCATCCTATGTACTGGAATAAACCGCCATCAAAATATGAGTGCCCTTCTACTTTAGGTACTTCCGTATGAACTACGCTTACTACTTGCTCCATCATTTACCTCCTTTCGACATAAATACTTACTTCTACACATGGTACTTTTTTCCTCTATATTAATAAAAAAAAGCCTCCTATAAAGGAGGCAATTTTTTTCTACTACTTGCTAAATTAAAGTAGTTTTCATCTATTTCAAAGCCTGTTATTTTACGGCCAAGCTTGTTCGCCGCTTCGACCACAATGTGTGCGTAAGGGAAAAGAAAAATGCCAGTTTGGAACCGGCACTTTTCAAAGATTATTCATTTTGAGGTGCTTGCCCACTAGCAACCCTCAACTCATCTGCCAATTGCCCAATCCTCACAGCTTCATTCTTCATTCCCATCTGATTGTACAAAGCCCATTGTCCTTGTAAATGGCTAATAATTTCGTTCGCTACCTCTAGTTTCACTGTTGGTTCCTCCTTGTCATATTTAGCTAGATCGTACTTTTCAATCAATCCAATTAGCTTACCTGGATAATTCGGATCAGTAGCATATCCGCCCTTATGGATAGCATGGCAAGCAGTCTTATAATCAGCACCTAGTACGCCATGATAACGTGTAGGCTTGTCTTTTGTGCCGTTTAGAATTAGCTTCGAATGGTCTGCAATAGACTCTCCCCAATTGTTGTAAGCTCTGAAATTAGCTGTAATGGTTGTCCATTTACCGTTGTAATTCTCCTTTGTAGGCATAGCGCAGACACCCGCTGGACCTGTTCCTTTGATACCAAACAAATTGTTTCCTCGCTTAGTTAGCCCACTCTCTCCCCAAGCTGATTCCAGGATTGCCTGAGCGATCGTAAGAGACGCAGGTATCTTTGTTTTCTTCATGTCGGCTACAGCACTAGGTGCAATCTTATCTATAAAGTCTTGTGGTTTCATTGCTCCACATCTCCCTTTGAAACGAATTTTTAACTCCTGAATGAATCCCAATGGCAGCCGTTGCCTCAATAAAAGCCAGCTTGCCAGCTTCCAGTAAATCTCCCCCGAACAATAAAGCGTTGATTGCATTATAAGCTACTGCCATCACAACAATAGCCAGAGGAATGTAATCATTCGGGAACCAACTTCTTGTTTTCAACCATGCTCCTGACGCCATTACTACTGCAATTACTAAACCAATTTCTATCATCATTAGCCCACCTTTTCTTTTAGTTCTTGTAATTCGTTTTCTAAGCCGTTTAAACTGCGTTCGATCTGTTGCAATGTAGTGGTATTACGTTCTAATTGAATTACCATCCGTTCGTTATGCTCCATGAGCTTGGCTTCGCGTGTCTGAGCCTGTTTCACTAGTTGAGCCTCGCGATCTCTCCCCTCTTTTTTGGTGGAAAATAACAACCAGACAAACAGAGCAGCAAATGGCCCCTGTTGGAGCAATGCGTTCGTTACAGTCTCTTCCATGCTTACCCTCTCCTCATCACCCCCTTTGGGGCAAAAATGAAAAGGGAGCTTATCAGCTCCCCATGAAAAAAAACGCCACTCGTAATAATGAGAGGCGTTTTATGATTCAGTTTGTTCAGCTAAATACTCTGCTACGGGAACCCTATAAATGTCCGGTAAAGATTCAATTTCTCTGCGACCGACTTTTACCAATAGGCTGTACACAGGAATCATATACGCTTTAACCATTTCTACTTCGCTCCTTCTAGTGTTTTTATTTTGGCTTCCATTTTTGTGACTATCTCTTGTAACTGAGCAATAGCTTCATAGGCTTCTATTAGCTCTGGCGAGATTTTACCCTTCTCACGCTCTTGCTCCATTTCGCCCAAATCCATAGGTTTTATTAAAATCAATCGAATGCACCTCCGAATCCTCTTACAATCACAGACTCAGTTGCAACTCCTTTAACAAAAACAAATCGTGCACTAACGCCCCATTTTTCTGCTGTTTTTTCCTTGTTGGTGAAAATAAAGCCACGGTTGAATTTTACATGGTTAGTTGCGTCTTCCCACGTAGGCGACTCGTCAAACGCATTGTTACACACCTCGACTTTATAATCTGCACCAGGAGGAACTGTTGCATCAATCGTTATCAGAATACGTTTAGCAGCGATAGTGGTATCAAAAGGTTTTTTTAAAGAGAATGCTATCTTGTCGGCTGATCGACGGAAAGTAAACGTCCTAGTCGATTTCAAGCCTTTACTATCGGTTGCCTCGATCGTTAACGTGTGGACTTCTGTTAAAGAGAGCCGCAGCCACATGTCCAGCGGGATAGTCAACGTATTTTCCATTTTGTCAGTTCCAGCGAATGTGCGGATTGCCTTACCATTGATTTTCTCAGTGATGGTAAACGTGTCACCCTCTGGCTCTGTGACCGTGTATTTCTTCATAGGAACAGAACTGAGTGTGCCAAAGTCTTCATTTTGTCCGCTGATAACGGGTGGACGGTTATGGACGACTCGGAATTTGCGAGTAATCTCAGTTGATTTGCCACCTTGGTCATCTTCCGCCCAAACAGTTAGGGTGTAATCGGTGTCTTGGGCTAGGTCAGATCCTGTTATATCGGTTGTACCGTCGTAGAGGCGCTTGCTCTTAAATGTTAGCGTTTTAGCAAAAGAAATAGGCGTGCTACCGTTAGATACCCCCGATTGCAACGCCCTTGCCATTCCTTTATTAACTTGGTATTTTACTGTAACTACGTTGTCCTTGTCGATGTCGGATGCGGTGCCTTGAATGCTTAACGTTGCATTTTCCGTAAGCATTTGGTTGTCGGTTGGTGATGAAAGGGTAAGTGTCGGATTAGAGTTATCGGAATACTCGATAGTTACCGTATACTGATAGTAATGGGTATAGCTTCGCGTGTCACTTCCTGATTTTGTAACGGTACCGCGATAGTTTTGCCTATAACTATAAACAGCTGTGGATGGTCTTGTAACCGTACCAGAATACGTTGCCGTTGCTGTGTTACTCCAGTATTCATCAGGGTTTCTTCCAGAACGTGTACAAGTCCCAAAAGAGACGGAACCCGTGCGATATAGAGTTCCACTATACCCACCCTCATTGTAGGAAATAGAGCTAGGCAACGATCTTTCCGCGCTTCTCTCCGCTTCTGGACAAGAGTTCATCATACCACTTGATGCGGATTTGCTTTTCGATACTTGCTTACTATCCCCTGTTGAGCCACTTACAAGTGTTTTTGTTGGACTGCCGTCTTTACCTAACGTTCCACTAAAGCCCCCGCTATTATAGGAAATACTGCTCGGAAAGGAATTAGATGAGCTTGTCTGCGAAGTAGTTACCTCTTTACTTTGAGAGGGTGTGTAGGAACCTCCCGTTTGAATCCACCGTGTGTAGGAACCTCCACCGAATGAAAACGTTACAGTATTGCCACTTACTTTATACGATACCGTTCCCGTATTAACCGTTACAGACTTAATACTTTTTAAACCTGGTATAGTTAAGGTATGAGTTTGTGAGCTGTATGATAATTCATGGAATTGTTTTTCGAGCTTTTTTATCGTTGCCACTACTATACCACCAACCTTTTGTTAGCCTCGTCGTACCAGCCTTCTGTCAAACTCACGTCATTTAAAGTCACAAAATTTTCGAAGAACACATTCCCTGTAAAATTATTAAACAGTGCATCTTTAATCGTCTGTACCTCGATCTGGAGCGCGGCAATCGCTACCATATGCTGTTCCAGTAGCTTGTGTGCATCATCTATCCCTTTCTCCCATCGATTAATATCTGTTTCCATGACAGGATCATCACCCTGCCAGTCAAGTTTTGCTTGGTATGGCATTACTCTTTCACCCCTCTTACTTCAAATTCAAATCGAAATTCTAACGATTGATCGTCCAGCACGTCTATGTTCGCAGTCCTTTCGGTTATGGGATTCCCTAAATCGTCCAATAGCTTCAAAGAGGATACCTTGGTTATTCCCATCACTGGTTCTGTGATCACAATGACCTTACCTTCTTCCTGCTTGATAGACCTCAATTGGACAGTTTGGTTATTTAATATAAGGGTAGACGCTCTCTTTGCTAAATCCTCTGCAACCCGTTCCAAATAGGCTTTATCCATCAACAATCACCTCATTTTGGTATGTAAGAGGGGTCATGCGAACTCGAAACTCATGAACCTTGTGATATCTCCTTTGGTTTACTTTGATAGTCTCAACGAACTCAATTCGATCATAGCTTGCTAACTGCGGCATAAAAACATGGGGAACCCGCTTTCGCTTATGAATATCATGTACCCATGAAGCAATGTCATATATGGATTGTAACGGGACAGAAATATAGAAATAACCTGTATCTGGGCTTTCTGTTATCTCAATTCGGTCCATTCCATCTGGTGAGATAAATAATTGAGTTATTTCTTTTGCCATAGCAGGAGTAAATGGATTAACCTGTCGGTACTTCGCAATTACTCTCGCCCGTCTCGTCTCATAGGAATCTCCAAGCTTTGGCACAACTTGAAACATGTATTCCCAAAACACCAAGCCCCATGTGGCTGTTTGGATATTCATTTGTTGCTCCAGGTCTGTTTTCTTACCTCGCTGGTAATCTATCTCCCTGCCAGCTCCGTCAAAATGATGTACCGCTACCTGATTCTCGTACCAATGGGGCGGCAGCATAATCCGATATCTTTCTGGAATCATCGTCATTTCACTATCACCGCTATTGATTTAATAATAGGTATCGTAGCAAAGGATATGGAGATATTAGCCTGACCCTCGTTTAATTGAACCTCACTATAATCAATGACTCCTGGTACTTTAAACAGTCGGTAAATCTCGGAATATAATATCTTTGTTTTCTGGGCAGAAACATAAGCACGTATATTACTTTCAATTTGTGCGATAGTCGCTGTAAGATCAGTAGTAGACTCCCATTCGATCAATTTACCTGAGATGGTAATTTCGATAATTCGAGCAGGAGACACAAGAATCTTATCGTTTAAGTGATGTTTGTCAGGTAAAGCCAAATGGTTTTGCACAGCTTTAATAAGTTCCTCACTTGCAGGCATCCCCTCCTGATTGACCAGAGCAATGTGTACTGTATTAGGAGCCTCTCCCCATATGAACACTTCTCCTACATTGATAACTTCTTTTATCCAGCGTACATAGTCAGGTTCAGCACCTCTTCCCTCTTCAGAAGCCGCCTTTTCTATTAATCGTTGTCGATATAAACCGTCTAATTCGTTCTCTTTTCTCCTCACACCTAAAAACACTCCCCAAGCATCCAGAAAATCCCCATCTGCCCAAGGTAAATACCATTGTAAAAAGCGATACTCGTCCAATTGCTGCTGCTCAGAAATTTCTATAGAAAGTGGGTAAAGAAAATCATAAAAAATTTCGCCTTCTCCTTCTGGAGGAGGGGCTTCTCCACGAGCCAAGGCTAAGACTGTCGCTCTGTTATGCATCCGTTGGTAAATCTCTTCGGCTGTCTCACGCAACAAGGGCATTTCTGGCTTTTTTATCTCTGCCATATATCCACCACCACCTTAGTTTTTCCTCTTAATCCTTCGATCTGCAATGAAAAAATAACGAGCTTCCTTTCAAATTTAATATCTATGACCTCTGCCCGCTCAATCTCCGGATGAGCTTCCAGTGCCTCTTCCGCTTGTAATTTAACGACAGGCAATCCAATCACTGAGCGCATTTTTCCAACGTCGTCCAAAAAATCCACTCCGTATTGCTCAGAGTAGATCAAGTAATGAAACCGTTTGGTGTGTAATATTTTCTTGGCTGTTTCTTCTACATACTCAGCATAGGTACTGGTTTTTAGATAACGCCCATCCATACCTTTGATAAACTGCATTGTCGTCCAATCTATTTTATACGTCCATGGAATGGGAGAAGCCTCATCCTCCGAAATATCGCCAGTACCCTCTAATTGCGGAAACATTTACACCACCTCACCTAAAATTAAATACTGGCCATTCGTGCAGCTGATCAATGCAAATTTACTTCCGATATGTTTTTCTGTGATTTCCAAATCCTTTAAGACAACAATATCTTTATCCTCCTCTTTTAAAGGAGAAGGATCATCGTCGAGCTTGATAACCATAGGGCGTAGACTAGTAAGTATCCCGAACTCGACCTGTGAGTTAACCACGCCCGCTCGTGCAGATCCCATAAGTTTGTGAATAACCTGATGCATATCACCCTCTCCTTTCTAGCTGCAATTCCATCGTATATTCACCTTTCCAATGGGCGTTACAAGAGGTAACAATCCATTCCGTGATTGTCTTCCCGTCTTTCTCCATGATTTTTATTAGCCAACCTGCACGAATTTTAGAGGCTGTCAGATCATTGTGCCTGATCGTGCAAGAGCGAGTTTTCGGAACCTTAGACAACTCCTCTAATTGCTTCGAAGCTAAAGAAGAAAGGTCTTTCTCTTCACCTGCATCAATAATTTTCTGCATCCGGCCATACTTGTTTATCAACTCTTGTTTTTCTTTCGTTACTGAACTGGCGACTTTATCATCTTTATACCGTTCTACCGTTACCGAAGTGTACACTTCTTCTAGGCTTCCGCCTGTAGAGCTCGTTTCTAGCAAAGACGCTTTAAAAATAGGAACGGACTTGTTACTCCCTTCAGGAAGTAGCTCCAATTTATTTCGGTGCGCCTGTAGAAAATATCGCCGGCCTGTCTTATCATTTGCTTTTTCCGTCAGGTCTGTGATCAACGAGGCGTAAGATTGAGATGATAACCGTTCTTTAAGTTTGAAACCAAAGGCTGGACAAGAAAAAGAGATACCAGACGCTTTTACAATTCGCTCCAGTTCTTTACCCGCATCCCCGTTGATATACGGTTTAGATACATCATTTTTCTGGAGATACCAGGATATTTCGTATGCTTTTGCGCTTACATCTCCGGTTTTATCGTCGATTTCATAATCAACTAACGGTCCGTAAAAAAACTCTTCCCTCTCTTTCACTTGATTATGAAAACACATCATAATACCTGCCGGCGCTAAATAGGGAGATTCTTTTGCTTTGATGTCGCATACCTGTGCGATTTGCCCTCGTGATGAGCTCCACGATAGCTCTGTCACTTTCATAGATAAATCAATTCGCTGGCTACCCTGTCCATATATCACACGCATTTCTAATCACAACCCCATTTGAGCTCCGGATAACTTATCACGGATTTTTGTACGCTGCATCTCTTGTTGAGAGGGAACAAGAGGAATAATCTTTTTCTTAGCCTTCTTCCCCGAAGTGTTAGCCCTCTTTTTCTGTGGTTTTGATTTAATCGTAGGAGGAGCTAAAAGTTGTTTACTGTTTGTCCACGTAATAAACTCGTCTTTAATAAAAATAGGGAGTTCAATACTCCCATAAAAACCAGCATTTATCCCCTTGAAACTCCCATCAACCGGTCCAATCAGTACATTCCAAGCAAGATTCAATTCATCAATTGTGAGCAGAACCTCTTTTCCTGAAATGCGATCCAATCCGGCTAACCATTCACGGGGCCCTTGATAGCCTTCTACCTCTATCAAATCATTGGTAGGATCTCCTGGCAGCCAAAAATCAAAAGCAATTGATTTCGCTCGATTGGCTGCAATCCGATTTTTTGATACAAGATTGATCGTTGTCGTTACTTCTGTATCATTTCCGTACCCTTTCATTTGGATCTCACCAGGTGTTACCGGAAAGGTTAGTCGGTATTTCCCTTGCATCCGAATCATGCTATCCCTCCTGCTGTTTCAATTGCATCTAGGAACATGGTGGATACCATGCGTTTTACCTCATTGCTGACCGCTGGGCTTTTAAGCAGCTTCAAAATGCCCTGCACATCTTGTAGAACGCCCTCTGCGTTTAGTTGTATCGAAATAGGTTGAGATTGGATGGTAAAATTAATCTGTTGCACGATACCCGAGTTAGGAACTGCTAAACCAGATACTGTAGATCGGGGAATCCCACCATTTGCGTAAGGCTGAATGCCGAGTGCTCTTCCCGTTTTCGTATACAATTCTAATGCTCTTTTTCTTCGACCTGCTGATAGAGGAATGATCGCCTCCGGTCCTGCCTCCCCGACTAGACCTAGATGCGGCCGGTTAATCATCCCACCGTTAGCATAGGGAGTCGCTGAAAATGAAGAGAATGCCCCTGAGAAAAAGCCACTTGCATTCGATGCCGCATCTTTTAGCGACTGGATAAGGAAAGAACCTTGCTCCATTACACTTGAAGCGATAGAACCTACACTAGCAGCAAAGGCTTTCGTCCCCTCGCTTGCATCTTTCGTTTTATCTCCCCAGCCATCCCATAACTCTTTTATTTTTTGAGCTCCCCACTCTCCCACGGATGAGCCCATGATTCCGCCTACTATTCCTCCAGCAGCCGTTCCGATACCAGGTAATATAGCTGTTCCGATCGCTGCACCCGCAGCCGCACCTCCCCAGCCACCAAGTGCCGATCCACCCGCACGAACAATAGCGTCTGCCTTATCATCGGATGAGAGTACGTCAGCTGCACCATAGACGGCCCCTAGCAGGGGAATCTTATTTAGTAAACTGCCACCAACTTTAGAGCCTATTTTACCTAGCCATGAAGCTCCGCCGCTTAGTTTTTCAATCCCTTTTTTCCATATACTTTGAGGTACTTCTTCAGCTGCATGACTTACGGTTTTTGGTACGGCTTGTAGACTAGGCTTATTTACCTTGGCCACACTCTCTGCATGCAGGGACCCTCCTGTGTTCGGAACCAATTTTAATGTAGGAGGAAGTCCTTTCTTTTTCCCACCGAACCATTTTCGTTTTTTCTTTCTTTTTCGCCTGTCTGGATCGTAGTCTCCCCCTCCATAGTCATCTTCAGGGGCTCTCTTCAATTTTCCAACGGAAAGGGAAAGTAAAGATCGTATTGCCATTCCAAGTGCCGTGTTAAATGTTTTTAGCGCAATGTATCCCGCAACCAATCCACCGATTACTGTAGCAACAGCTCCCGTGGTGGACATGGATTCCAATACTTCCTTTACCCATTTAGCCCCCTTCGCTAATTCACGCATAACAGGCGATAAGTGCTCTCCCATTACGATTCCTAATTCAAGCATCTCGTTGGATAGTGTATTTTTTGCCTCAGTGAAAGAGTACAAAGGGTCGTTATCTTTATAGGTTTGATACGATTTATCCAGATCACCTTGTTTACTAAACTGGCTACTGTCCATCTTGCTAATCTTTCCTGATGAGCGTAGCAATTCCGCAAAAGCCTTTGTGCCTAAATCCTCTCCAGGACCCGCTCCAATTTCATTGAGCAACTGCTGACGGATATTTTCATCACTGATTCCGCCAAAGGTTTGCATAAGAGCTCCTACAGCGTATTGTCTGTCGGCCGCACTGCCTGAAGAAATTTTTTTACTCACCATTTCGGATTCTGCCTTGGCTCGTTTGGAGGCTTTATCTCCATCCATTCCTTGGGCCTCATACGTTGTTTTTAAGGCGTTTTCTAAATCACCTTGGTTATAGAGTTTTAAAGTTGTTTCTTTTAACGCGTCGAAACCTTTATCAATGGACCACAGCCCGTTCATTTCTCGCATTAAGGCGGCTAACTTCTCAGGAGTATCTAAAAACTTAGTAACTTGGTTGCTGTACTCAATAATAGAGTCAAGAGCTTCCCCACGGATATCCGTTGTGTTTTTCGTGATATCGGCCAGTGTATCCCCGAACCTTCCAACATCCGTTACCTCTTTCCAAGCATTCTGCATGGCATATATGGTTTTTTGGTATTCTTCGGCCCCGCCCATATCTGGTCGAATGGCACTGAGCTGTAGGGCTTGTTTGGTAATGGTGCTAGCGCTACCCCTTGAAAGGTCTTGGCTCTTTGCATATCTTTCAGCTGACGTCATTAAATCAACGATCGTAGCACGATCTACATTTTTATTGATCGTAGTAAAATCGGTTGCTTGCTTACGAAAGGCAGTCATGTCTTGAGCGCCTACGTTCATCGCTCGTCGTGCTTCCGCTTGCGTGTTTGCTGTTACTTGACTGAAGAAGCCAGGGCCTCCGTTAGCTAACGCACCACCAACCATACCGCCCGTAAACCCTGCAAAAGCAACCTCCACTTTTTGTCCGTCTAACTCTTTTAATCGCTTACGCAAACCCGTCAGCTCTTTTTCTGCTTGATTATCTACACGCACTTTTGGAGTGGAACGAACCATACTCAGCGAATGTAGGCGCGATCGAAGCTGCCTTACATCTTGATTCATGTGTTGCACATTGCGGGAAAATTCTCGCTGTGACTTTGAAGAGACCCCTCCCATGCGCTTAAATTCTTTTGCTGTCTTATCCGTTTCTCCGTGTAAACGCGTAATTTCAGCACGTGCTTTCCTAGTTGATTTGGCAACGTGTTGTAATTCAGGAGACATTTTGTTTTGCGTGCCAAGTATGGCCGTTACTCTAGGCTTAGCCATGTGAATACCTCCTTTCTCTAATACTTTAACTTTTTTATAAAAGCTCTTGCTCCTAACAAAACTATTCACTAATAAGCGAATACCCACATAACATGTGATTGACTCTTACTTAATCTTAATTATGAGGTGAAATGAATGGCGATAGATTTAGGAATGCAAAATCCACCGAAAATTAGTGTTCCTGTTGCAAATAATCGAATACTCGAAATTTATTCAGGCAGATTAAACGCACCAAATGGCGCCCCTCTTCTCAAAGGAACTGGCCCCAATTGGCATTATGAAGACTTTAACTTTTGGGTTCCTACTTGGTTAAGCCAAATTGAGCAAATTACCACGTCTGCTCAATTAGCTACCATTTATAATCAGGAAACTGCTGTAAATGCCGGATGGTCTGTGGAGGTTGTCAGGTTCAATACTGATCTTGTTAGATCGAATCGTTTAATTTTCATTCAACCACGTTTAGGCGTTAGAGATATAGATGGATTTATATATGCCATTGATTATCAAATTCACGTAGTTGGTTTGGCATAAATGAACATTGATCTGTTATCCTTCTAACGAAATCAAATAAAAAAAGATGCCCTCTTACATGTGGCATCTGCTCCTAGAAATATATGAATGATAGCAACCAAAATGTGATACCTGGCACTAGAACCGAGATTATATATGCAATAGCCCCTTCTAATAAGCTTTTATCTTTTGATGTTAGGTATTTCAGCCCTCCCCTAGTAATCGCGTAAAAGAGCATCATTCCTGATAAAAACATCATGATACCGCCCACAAATTTAAGAAAGCCCAAAACAAATTCCCACATAAACGATTCCCCTTCCTCGTTATCCCCTCCTCTCTCTACTTAAAAATGGAGTCCCATCCCATCACCATCAAGCTAAAGCGAAATGATGATGGGATGGGACTCCTACAAGAGAGATTGTTTCGTATAACATATCACGAGCACCCTGCCTCATCCGGCTAAATAGTAGTTTCTACTTGTACAAACATACGTTTATTACTCTTCTCTACAGCACCCGTAGCTCCTGCAAATGTAGTAGTGTCCTTCCCGTAAAATTTGTTTGCAGTTGGGGCAAATAGTTTCTTGTCGTGGATTAACACGCATGACATATGTGTCCTTCATATTGAAGACCGATTGTATAGCCTCGCGTCCACCATGTTCATTGAGTCCCTGCTGTATGAACTCAAATGCACCATACACCTGCCCACACTGGCACTTAACATGGTTGGAGTAGTCAATGTCAGATTGCTCATCCTCAATTCAGACTGGATTCGAGCCTTTTCTTCCTCAGACACCTGCTCAAGTCCCGAATCCCTGATCCTCCTAGGGGTCCAGTACCACGAGTTGACTGCTTTGTACTGAGCGTGGGTAAGGTAAAAGGTGGCAGTTCTGCCTTCCCTCACAGCGTTCTGCACTGCAGCAATTATAATGCCATTCTCCGCCGCCATCACGGCCTTGCCGCTACTAACAACTGACTCGATATCATCTATCGAAAACTTCATATCTCATCACTCCAATTTTCTTTTTTTGGTGCGATTACCTGTAGAAGGCGCGCGCCACCCTAAGCTCCATTATCACCAATAAAAATATTCCTACATACTTCCCTCTACTTATTTTCAGATCAAAAATCGTTACAAAAATGATATAAGGTGTCACCTTACATATCCATCAACTTAAAAAAACAAATTAAATCCCAAAAATAAAATATGAGTCCAATGCTTCGGCATTGGACTCATTTCTCTAAACTTAATGGTTATATGCATGGAGATATATTTTTCAGACAACAACAGTACTCGAATAATATAGTCGAGCAAGTATCGCTTTATAATACACTAGTACTTTAAATGTTAATTTATTTTTGTTATTCCCTCATTTTTTCTGCAATAGCAAGATTACGTAAATAATCTAATAAAGGGCGCACTTCCTGCGGAGCTGTTATATCGGTAAATAAGAAGGACTTTTTCTTTTTATCACCTTCTATCCTAAGCTCGTAAAGAAAAGCATCCGCTCCTTGGATAGTAGCAACCTCTCCTTGACTTAATTCGAGGCTGAAAAGATTAGATTGCTCAATTAAATCTAATAATTCTTTCGTTTTTTCCTTTGGTAATTCATCCGTATCTGCCTGAAAGGTTAAGTCAAAGTTAGCAATTCCTCCTGAACAGCTAAATTGGATATACATGTTAATTATTGAGCCTCCACTTCATGATAAAGCCCCCAATTAATAAGGTAGTCCAACAGCTTTAAAAGCAGATTCTACAGTTTTGGCTGCTGTTTTAGGAACTTCTCCACTATCGACAAGTTTTTGTGCTGCTTTGATAACAATTTGGACAAATTGATTAAAATTTGTAGTTGCAAATAAGCTTTGGATTGCAGTATACCATATCAAGGCTGCTTTATCTGTTCCAATTTCTATGGACACAAGATAAAACACCTTATTTGGTATACCACTATTAATATGAACACCGTGGTGATCGCGATCTCCTTGATAATAGTTTTTCATATGATCGGGTTGCATATCCTTACCCATTAGTTTGTTGTCAAATGCAGTACCGGGTGCTTTCATTGAACGAAGGGCTTGTCCTTTTAGTGTTGGCCCCATTATATCAGCACCAATTAGCCAATCTGCATCTTGTGCTGTTTGCTTTAAATAAGCTTGTTTAATTGCAATACCAAATACATCCGAAATATGTTCATTCAAGGCTCCGGACTGGCCTTCATACTCTAATCCGTTAATGAACTGCGTAATACCATGTGTAAGTTCGTGCCCAATGACATCGAGTGAATTTGCAAAACTCGTAAAAATAATTCCATCACCATCACCAAACACCATTTCATCACCATCCCAATAGGCGTTTTGGAAATTGTGACCATAGTGGACGTTCAGAATAAGATCCAAACCATTGTCGTCAATAGAATTACGATGGAACACATTCTTGAAATAATCACGCACAATCCCAGCATAATCATACGCATGGCCGACCACAGTATCTCCACTTGATCTGTCTCCTTCTTTCCTAACCTCATTAACCCGAAGTTCTGTTCCTCCTTTACAATCGTATACATGGCGAGCAGATTCACCTCGTGGTCCTGTTCCTGCATCAGTTAAGGTAACAACACCATTAATATCATATTCCTTCAAGATTCTGCGTTTTCGAATATGCCGACTTTTTGCTAAACTGATTCGTGCAGCTTCTACTTCGTTTTGAGCTAAATTCTCTAAAATATAGTTAGGTACAATAAAACACTGGCAATTTTTATGCGAACAACGTTTTGTATGCAAATTTAACACCCTTTCATGATAAAAATAAATGACCTCCCCTTTAACCTGTTCTTATTGCATCAGATTTAAACATTTTATTGAATAAATTCATTAGGGATATAGATATATGTTCATTAACTAAAAAGATTTTAATACTCTCAAATACAAAACGTCATTCTTTCTAATCTAGCTTGTTTAGAAAGAATGACGTTTTGTATTTTGGACTCTTAAGTTGATGGGCATGTGGTGGCACCCCCTAAATGTAAATATATAACATTCGACATTTGTTCTCTCCCTAACCTTCACTCGTTAGGGGGAGAACAGGAAACGCTACGACGTTTCCCGTTCTTCTAACTCTACTTTTTCGCATGCAAAAATAAAAAGCTTTTGCATATGCTTATCTACCTCATAATCGAGAATATCCGAGGGGAGGACTCGTCTAATCAAGTAAGACCTTGCCACGTAATAAGCCTCTCCATCGGTTTTTATGAGTTTTTTAGCTCTTCCACCGTTTCTTCTTCCGTTTTTACCTTCCGATTCACTTCGTCAACTGCTGCTAATAAGGCAGCGTATCCTTCTTTGTCGTGACCGAAGATCGTATTTCCCTTTTACCTTATAGGCTTTCAAGAGTTCTACATTGTGCCATTCAAAATCGTGTTCGGTAGCTTTTACAATTCGTGCGTCATTGAAGCGAAACCAATCAAATTTATCGTTTTTATCAGCCTCACGCTCGCAAGCACGTAGTTCTGCCATAGAGAGTTCACGAACTTTCCAAGTCTCTCCGTCTGCATACAGGTGTGAGGGTAGGAGAAGGTTGTGGGCTTCAATGGGATCAAATAGATTTTGAGGAAAAAACAATGGAGATCAATCAACAATTAGTAGGTATTAAAGATCAAGAAACAGGTAAAACAAATTGGTCTCTTGGTCCGCCAAAATCTAAAGCGAGTTATCGTACAATCCCAATAAGCAACGCATTAGTGGAAATTTTAAGAAAGGAGAGGTTACGTCAAAAACAAAATCGTATAAAGTATGGTGAATTTTACCTCAAGTCAGACTTAGGTGATTTTGTTTGCATTAAAGAAAATGGAGAGATAATCACTCCATCCGTCGCCAAATACCACACTAGAAAAGCTTGTGAGGCTTTGGATATCAAATTTAATTATCACTCATTAAGACATACTCATGCAACAATGCTAATAGAAAGAGGTATGCCTATTAAAACAGTCCAAAAAAGATTAGGGCATAGCCGATCAGCTATTACTGAAGACCGTTATGTTCATCTTACACAAAAAATGGCACGTGACGCTGCTGACATATTTGATTCTATTGCACACGAATTATAATTGTCGGCATTTTTTCGAAGCGGTGGCAAATGGGTGGCAACTTCCACCTAAAAGGTATCCGCGCGCCACCCTTAACACCACTCAAACCGTTGGTATAACTTACTTCTTACTTATCATCCATACGTAAAACAGCCATAAATGCTTCTTGTGGCACTTCAACGGAACCTACCGCTTTCATGCGCTTTTTACCTTCTTTTTGCTTCTCTAATAGCTTACGTTTACGGGAAATATCCCCCCCGTAACATTTTGCCAATACATTTTTACGCATTGCGCTTATCGTTTCACGCGCTACGATTTTTTGACCGATAGCTGCTTGAATTGGCACCTCAAATTGCTGACGAGGAATTAATTTTCTTAGCTTCTCACAAATCACTTTACCACGAGGATAGGCTGTATCCGTGTGTACGATAAAGGACAGGGCATCGACAATCTCGCCATTTAAGAGAATATCCATTTTAACTAGCTTAGATGGTTTATAGCCTGCCATTTCGTAATCAAAGGAAGCATATCCTTTTGTGCCTGATTTCAACATATCGAAGAAATCATATACGATCTCAGACAATGGCATATCATATTTCAATTGAACACGATTTTCGCCTAGATATTGCATATCAAGGAAATCACCGCGCTTGCCTTGGCAGAGCTGCATAACATCTCCTACATAATCCTTTGGCACCATGACGGTAGAGGTTACATATGGCTCTTCAATTAGCTCGATTTTTTGTATCTCAGGCATTTTGGATGGGTTATCAATTTCAATAACCTCACCATTGGTTTGTGTAATGCGATAAATTACGCTCGGCGCTGTAGTAATCAGATCAATATTGAATTCACGTTCAATACGCTCCTGAATGATTTCCATGTGTAAAAGTCCTAGGAAACCACAACGGAAACCGAATCCAAGCGCTTGCGATGTTTCTGGTTCAAATTGCAAAGAAGCATCATTAAGCTGCAATTTATCAAGAGCATCACGTAGATCGTTGTAATCACTGGTATCAATTGGGTACAATCCACAAAATACCATGGAATTAATTTTACGATAACCAGGCAGTGCTTCCGCAGCCGGACGACTGGCGTCTGTAATCGTATCACCGACTCTAGTATCCCCAACGGTCTTAATAGAAGCGGCTACGTATCCTACATCCCCCACCGTCAATTCATCCACTGGAGTCTGACGAGGCGTAGAGGTACCTACTTCCGTAACCTCAAACGTCTTGTTGGTTGCCATCATCTTAATTTTCATACCTTTTTTCAAGGTACCATTGACGATACGCACAGAAGCAATAACACCTCGATACGCATCAAAATAAGAGTCAAAAATCAGGGCTTGCAAAGGAGCCTCAGGGTCTCCTGTTGGAGCCGGCACTTTTTGTACCACAGCTTCCAGCACATCTTTAATACCAATTCCCGATTTTGCAGAAGTAAGAACAGCGTCGCTCGTATCTAGACCGATAACGTCCTCTACCTCTTGTTTCACACGATCTGGTTCCGCACTTGGCAAATCAATCTTATTAATGATTGGAATGATTTCCAGATTGTTATCAAGCGCCAGGTACACGTTTGCTAGAGTCTGTGCTTCAATACCTTGCGCTGCATCCACGACTAGCAGCGCTCCTTCACAAGCCGCCAAACTACGTGATACTTCATAGGTGAAGTCGACGTGTCCTGGTGTGTCGATCAAGTGAAGAATATACTCCTCGCCATCGTCTGCTTTATAGTTCAGGCGAACAGCGTTTAATTTAATCGTAATGCCACGCTCTCTTTCCAAATCCATCGTATCAAGGAACTGCGCTTCCATCTCACGAGCAGTCAAAGCTCCTGTCAGTTCAAGAATACGGTCTGCCAGGGTAGATTTCCCATGGTCAATATGGGCGATGATAGAGAAATTGCGAATTTTTTTCTGCCTTTCCAGACGATCCATTTCTTCGTTCCCTCCCACGGATAGAATGATCTGCTCATTCGTATCCGCTAAAAAATACACTAAGATTAATAATAGCAAAAAGGTAGTATTTGAGCAAGAAATGGCTATTGATAAACGCCGCCTATTTCGATTCTCGCTCCCTCTTCTATTGAACTTGTGATACATTGAATGCAACAGCATCCCACTTTTAATACGTGCAAAGCTATTGGCCGACTGTGAATTGTTCATGAAGGAGAGATATTTTATGTTCTTGTTAGACCGATTGATTTACGCAACGAACCGGCCCGATGAAATCAACCAAATCATAACACAGGAGCGGGGCTATACTTGTATTGCTACTGGCCAATCCTTCCCTGGGATTACTACTCGTCTTTATCCGTTAGCAGGCGGTGGTTTTCTTGAGGTTGCTTACATAGAAGATGAATCCCGTGTACCAGAGTCAGAATCTGGTCTAGCGCTGCAAGCCTTCATTCAAAAACACCAAGAGGGTTATTATAGCTTAGTCTTAGAGACCGATGATATGAATCACGTGGAAACCATTTTACAACAAGAAGGATACCCCATTCATTTTTCTGGTACACAGCAAATTGCTCTTCCCTCAGGGGAACCGATGATGATGCGTATGCTTGGCACTCACGAACATCTGCCTTGGTTTGTTCAATACGAAAAAACCACTGTACCACGCCCCGGCTATCCCCAAGCAGCCATCATCCGCACAGCATCATTGGTAGCGGACGTGCAATTGCTGGAAAATTGATTGGCTTTTCAGCAACCTTGGGACAATATCTGGATATGCATACAGGTTTTCTTCCGCTAGCAAATGCATCCTTACGCTTGGAGTCAGCAGATGCTAACAGCTTTAGTTATTTTGAGCCAAAAGGACTGCTCCTAGATGATACCAAATATGTGTAAGACTCTGGCTCTAGTTTTAAAAAAGCTTTAGTTGGGTACACACTTCTTAGCTCTTCATGCAGATCATAACGAATTGGCTTCTTCATTTCTATTAGATACAGACTCGGTGCTAGCCGAGTTTTTTATTTGCCAAAGAGATACTTCAGCACCCGCTTCTCTCCCCTCAACTCTACTACCCTATCGAACAAATTACCCAGTTATTATTGTTTACAAACAAGTCCTGTATGCTTTTGCGTCTCAAATCTCGATTGGCTCCCTTTCATTCGAGTATTACGGAGTTTAACAGAGTTTAGGTATCCTTATTCCTGCATGGTTACATGATCAAGCACCAATTTCATTAAGGTAGCATATGGTAAAATTGTTGCACTCGGGCAAATGTTTGTGATAAAGTTGACCTCAGGAAACTTTTTAGCATAAAGATAAAAAAATTGTAGGAGGACAACTATGCAACTATTGAAAAAACAGCGTTGGTTTTCATTCCTTAGCGCTTCCGTCTTAGCCTTATCACTTATGCTGACAGGCTGCGGACAACAAGCGACTAGCGGTGATACACAAAAACCACACCACGAAGGAACATGGAAAATCACCACCACTACTGGTATGGTCGCAGATATTGTAGCAAAGGTCGGTGGAGATCAAGTAGAGGTTACTCAATTAATGGGTGCTGGTGTAGACCCCCATTTATACAAAGCATCTCAAGGGGATATCAAACGAATTGAGAATGCCGACATTGTCTTTTATTCCGGTCTTCATCTTGAAGGAAAAATGGTTGATATATTCGAACAAATGAGCAAAAAAAAGCCAGTTATTGCAGTGACAAAACAAATCCCGAAAGAATTATTACACGCAGATCCTGAGTCACCAGATCAGCCAGATCCACATGTTTGGTTCGACGTATCCCTGTGGATGAAAGCTGTAGAGCAAGTTCGCGACTCCTTATCTGAAATTGATACCCTACATAAAGAGCTGTATTACACAAATGCGACAAACTATTTAAAACAATTGCAAGAATTGCACGATTATGCCAAACAACAAGTTGCAACTGTTCCTAAAGAGCAACGTGTCCTAGTTACCGCTCATGATGCTTTTGCTTATTTTGGTAAGGCATATGATATTGAAGTTGTAGGCCTGCAAGGGATTAGTACAGCTTCTGAATATGGCTTAAAGGATGTCCAGAACCTGGTAACTACCCTTGTTGATCGAAAAATCAAAGCTGTTTTCGTAGAATCCTCAGTACCAAAGCGCTCGATTGAAGCCGTAGTTGAAGGGGCTTCTGCCAAAAACCACAACGTTGTCATCGGCGGGGAGTTATTCTCTGATGCAATGGGCACGCCAGGCACGCCTGAGGGGAACTATATCGGTATGGTAAAGCATAATGTAGATACAATTGTCTCTGCTCTCAAATAAAAAAGGAGGGTCCTAAATGAATCCCGTTACATCATACGAACCACTCTCCGTCAGCGATTTGACGGTTGCCTATCAGAAAAAACCAGTCCTTCGAAATGTCACACTTACCATTCCTGAAGGCAAATTAATCGGAATTATTGGACCCAATGGTGCAGGGAAATCAACGTTTATCAAAGCCATTCAAGGGCTCATCCCTGCTGCCTCTGGCCAAGTCCACATCTATGGAAAACCCTATCGCGAGCAACGCAAGCTAGTAGGCTATGTCCCACAGCGTGAAACCGTTGATTGGGACTTCCCCACAGATGCTCTTGATGTTGTCCTAATGGGGCGTTACGGACGTCTTGGCTGGTTCCGTAGGCCTGGCAAAACCGATAAGGAATGGGCCATGGAATGCCTGCGTAAAGTAGGGATGGCTGATTTTGCTGATCGTCAAATCAGCCAGCTTTCGGGTGGACAACAACAGCGTGTCTTCCTAGCGCGTGCTTTGGCTCAGGAGGCTCAAATCTATTTCATGGATGAACCCTTTGCCGGTGTTGATGCTGCTACAGAGAAAGCAATCATTCTCCTTTTGAACGAATTAAAGGAACAAAATAAAACGGTGTTGGTCGTTCACCACGATCTTCAAACCGTTACGGAATATTTTGATTGGGTTGTCATGATTAATAAGCGAATGATCGTAAACGGTCCAACAGAAGAAACCTTTACCACAGAGAATTTACAAAAAACCTATGGAGGCCGCTTACAAATCTTAGGTGATCGGCTGGCCCTATCCACAGACAGGTCCAAGCAGGAGGGGTCAAAATGAGTTGGTGGCAGGCTTTGCTAGATCCCAACACACAATGGGTTCTAGCTGGTTGCATTCTACTTGGAATCAGTAGCGGGGTACTCGGTTGCTTTGCCTTTCTCCGCGGTCGTTCATTGATGGGTGATGCCCTCGCCCATGCAGCCTTACCTGGCGTTTGTCTAGTCTTTTTACTTACTGGTTCAAAATCAGTTGGCTTATTTTTACTTGGGGCAGTCCTATCCGGGCTGGTTGCTACTTACTTTATCAGTATGATTTCGCGCCACTCACGAATTAAAGAAGATACTGCCCTTGCGCTTATTTTATCCGTGTTCTTTGGAATCGGAATCGTCTTGCTTACTTATATCCAGCATAGCTCCAGTGGAAATCAAAGCGGTCTGGATAAATTCTTGTTTGGTCAAGCTGCTTCTTTAGTTGGTAACGACGTCAATACAATGGTTGTTGTAGGAGCTATTTTAATTTTGTTAACAAGCTTATTGTTTAAAGAATTTAAACTGCTCTCGTTTGACGCTGGATTTGGTCGCGGTTTGGGATTGCCTATGGGAATGCTGGATGGGTTATTAATGGTCATGCTACTGATGTCTGTGGTAATTGGTCTGCAAGCGGTAGGAGTTGTGCTAATGGCAGCCATGCTGATTACCCCAGCAGTTACAGCCCGTTATTGGACGAATAAACTAGGGTCAATGGTTATACTCTCCGGTGTATTTGGAGCATTGAGCGGAGCATTTGGAACATTGCTTAGCACACAGGTTCAAAATTTACCGACTGGTCCCATTATTGTACTGGGTGCCACAGCTTTATTTTTGTTTTCACTCATTTTTTCACCAAGTCGTGGTGTCTTGTTTAAACTCATTCGTTTTTTACGTTTGCGAAATCAGGTTTTGCAACAAGATGTCCTGCGCTCCCTATATGAATGTATGGAACACGAGATTAAACAACAGCGTATATCCCATAATCTGTATATACCTGTGAATCGGCTTAGTCAAAAAAGTGGAAAAGCACATGCTGCTGTAGTCAAAGCCTTATCTAGCTTGCAAAAGAAGGGCTGGGTTGCCTTTGACAAAAGCCGTCTGGAGCATTGGACATTCACGAAAACAGGTGTAGAAAAAGCACACGATCTCATTTTGAATCAACGCCTGTGGGATTTGTTCCTCATGAATGAACAAAAGTATCAGGGCTATGGTGTTGATCAAAATGAAGAGCTAATTGTACATCAGCTAACCAAACCACAACTGAAACAAATGTTGGCTGAGCTAGAACACTATGATATGACGCCTTTACTTCTCGGACATATGTCCCCCCCTACTTCCAGAAAGAAATCGGAACAGGGAGGTGTTCCCGTATGAACAGTTTTTGGATTATTTTAACCGGATCATTGGTAGCCGCTACATGCGGCTTCCTCGGTTGTTTTCTCATTTTAAGACGAATGGCTATGCTAGGTGATGCGATAAGTCATGCGATTCTACCTGGTATTGCCCTAGCTTTTCTCATTACGAATAGTCGAGAAACGTTGCCTATGCTAATCGGTGCCGGAGCATTTGGTCTGCTTACTGTCTTTTTGATTCAGCTTTTTCGAAACAGTGGTGTTAAATCAGATGCAGCCATCGGGGTAACCTTTACCGCTCTATTTTCTATTGGGGTTGTGATCATCTCTTTGTTCAGCTCACAAGTAGATTTAGATTTGGATTGTGTACTATATGGAGAAATCGCTTATGTACCGTGGGATACACTTACTATCGGTGATCTGGATCTGGGGCCAAGAGCAGTCTGGGGAATTGGCATCGTCTTCTTGGTCAGTCTGTTGGTTATCTCGCTCTTTTATAAGCAATTTAAGCTCTGCACATTCGATCCTGCAATGGCGGCTGCTATTGGCATTCCAGTCGCTTTGTTCCACTATCTTCTAATGGGGCTGGTCTCTATGGCCACTGTCGCCTCTTTTGAAAGTGTTGGCGCTATTCTGGTTGTTGCTATGTTGGTTGTACCTGGAGCGACTGCCTACCTGCTGACAGACCGTCTACCTGTCATGCTAGGGTTAAGCATGCTGATCGGTGTCCTATGCTCTGCACTCGGTTATGCTTTGGCAACCTGGTTAGATAGCTCCATCGCTGGCGCCATGACAGTTATCGCGGGGCTATTATTCGCCCTGGCTTTTATATTCTCACCGCGTTATGGTCTTATTTCTAAGCTACTTGCCCGTCGCAGCTTACGTGTATCTGAGCAGGAATAGTTGCGTTGGCTTGCAACTCTAACAGCAAAGCCTCTCTCTTAGGTTAGATAAGAGAGAGGCTTTTATTTTGCAAAGGGTAATCCTTCAGCTAATACCTTAAATTTAACAATACATCGCGAATGGCCTGATCTTTCATCACGGTATCTCGATATCTTTGGGTAATTTCGGTTAAGGCAACATCATGATAGAAAAACTCAGTAAAGAATTTTAATAAAGGACGTGAGCCTGTGCGAATAGCTTGCCACTTACTCTCTTCTATCCCGGCAAAAAGCAATTCCTGTTCATCAACAATAAGGATGCGACTTCTCTCTAAGCTCGCGTGCTGTACATCAGGAATTAAGGTAGACACTGTAGGAATCGCGGTTGGAAATTCACCAATCACATGAATATTAACGGTAATTCCCTCAGCGTATTTTTGCTCTAAAATGGGGAGAAAAGCAGCTAAATCATCAGCCCATCCCGAAATAAAAATCGATTGACTGGCTTGCAGTAACAAATCCTTTAGCAAGGCTTGGATCGAATGGTTATCTCTTAAGGTCCATACTCGATCATCCTTGGGAGCTTCTTTTTTTTGCGTGCTTCTTAATTTTTGAACATTCGTTTCAAAATCAGCTTTTAGTTTTTCAATGATCGATTCAATAGGAAGAGCGGTATACAGTCGCTTTTTTTCAACGGTCGTTTCAAGAATCATCCCTTTTTCGGACAAGCGATGAAGGACTTCATATACCTTTGAACGTGGAACACCTGACCCCTTGACGATACCTGTGGCATCTAATGGCTGATCAACGGTTATCAGCGCTTGATAAACTTGACTTTCATATTGTGTGAAGCCGAATTGTTGAAGCATTGTCTTTGACCCCTTGCTTAACCATTTAGTAGGTAGTAGTACCATCATAGCATATTCTCTGGTTTATGATGTATGATGAAATTTACACTTGTTTTCTCTCGTATAAAAAGTTACTATTGCAGTGGTAACTTTTTAGAGAGAAAGGTTGTTAGGACATGAATAGAAGAGTTTATTTGCTAACCATTGTCTCTTTTGTAGTAGGGATGGTTGAATTGATTATAGGTGGGATTCTAGATTTAGTAGCCACTGATCTGGGAGTGAGTCTTGGTAAAGCAGGATTTCTGATTACAATGTTTTCCCTTGTATTTGCCATCTCAGCTCCCATTCTATTAACATTAACCGCAGGCATAGAACGAAAGCGGTTAACGATGCTTTCTTTATTCGTATTTTTGATCGGTAACGTAATAGCAGTCATCAGTCCATCGTATACGATGCTGTTACTTGCACGTATCATCTCGGCTGCAAGTGGCTCTTTACTGGTTGTTTTATGTGTTACAATCGCATCAAGCCTCGTGGCTATCCCATACCGTGCCCGAGCTATCGGAGTTGTTTTTATGGGAATCAGCGCCTCTCTTGTGCTTGGGGTACCCATTGGATTACTAATAGGTAATTCCTTTGGTTGGCGAGCTCCGTTTATCCTAATCTCAATTTTGACCGTGCTTTCGATGACAGGTGTTCATTTCTTTATGGATCGAATTGAGCCGAAGCCTGCCATTCCGGTTTGGAAGCAGTTAGGTACATTGAAAAATCGTAGCGTATTATTTATTCAATTGACATCATTTTTATTTTTAGCCGGTCATTTAACGTTATATGCTTATCTAACACCATTTTTAAAAATGAAGCTAGGACTAGATGGAACCTGGGTAAGCATTATCTATGTTATTTTTGGTATTGCTGCCGTATTTGGCGGAGGCTTTGGAGGCTTTCTATCAGATCGCTTTGGGACAAAACGTACCATTCTATCTGTTATTTCTGTCTTTGCTTTGACAATCTTTATGATTCCCTACACTACCTTTGCTTTACCGCTATTCCTTGTAGTGATGATTATCTGGAGTATGCTAAGCTGGGCGATCACCCCTGCATTGCAAAGCTATTTAATTGAATCTGCTCCAGAATCCTCTGACATTCAACAAAGCTTAAACAATTCTGCTCTTCACTTTGGAATTGCTTTTGGCTCCTTAATTGGCGGAATCGTTATTGAGAGAGCCTCCATTGATTGGAATGCTACTGTGGGTGGGCTTATCATTATGCTAGCTTTAGGTTCTGCTGTCTTCTCGATGGCTAAGCCTAGCCGTGTTACGTTATCGTTATCTAGAAAATAAAAGAAGAGGTACAGATGATGGAAACAGAATTGCTTGCCATTTTTGACGAGTCTCACAATCATCTAGGTTCAGCTTCACGTGCAGAGGTTCATCGTAAGGGCCTTTGGCACGAGACGTTTCATTGTTGGTTTATTAGTAATGAAAATGGGACTGATTATATTCATTTCCAAATCAGAAGTGAGCAGAAAAAGGACTTCCCTTCTCTGTTGGATATTACAGCCGCCGGTCATTTGCTTGCTCATGAAACGATTTATGATGGAATCAGAGAAATAGAAGAAGAATTAGGCATACGTGTTTCTTTCCATGATTTAGTATCATTAGGAGTCATCAAAAACTGCATTATCCAAAAAGGATTTATTGATAAAGAATTAAGTCACGTATTTCTTTACCAAAGTAAACATGCGATAAGTGATTATACACTCCAGCCAGAAGAGGTTTCTGGTATGGTAAAAGCTGAATTTGCTGGATTTTGCGAGCTTTGGTTACATGACAAACAGGAGCTGCTTGTTGAGGGCTTCGAAAGGAATGCCAAAGGTGAAAGGATTTCGCTTAACAGGATGGTGGGCAAACACGATTTCGTTCCTCATGAGCAGGCTTATTTTGAAGGTATCATTCACTCTATAACAGAGTATCTTTCTAAATGAAACAGGAATCCCTACTTGTAGCAGATGGAATACTCCCCCACCTATAAAAAAAGACGAGCCTCTCGCTCGTCTTTTTCTTTAGATAAAATAGGATTTTTTACACACCAATGATTTGAAGCTCTTTTGGATAGCTTGTTAAAATTTCGACTCCGGTATCTGTTACAAGCACGTCATCCTCGATACGTACGCCGCCAACCTCTGGCAAATAGATTCCCGGCTCGATAGTAAACACCATTCCGCTTACCAACTTATCCTGATTAGCCCCATGGACAGAAGGGTATTCGTGTACATCCATACCCATGCCATGACCTAAGCGATGGGTAAAATACTCCCCATATCCCTTGTTAGCAATAACCTGACGCGCTACCTGGTCTAAATCTGCCAGCACAACACCTGGTCGCGTAGCTTCAATCGCAGCTAGATTCGCCGCTAATACCGTTTCATAGACATCCTTTTGCTTGTCATTAATCTCTCCAACAGCAAATGTCCGCGTAATATCAGAGATGTAGCCATCTTGTAATACACCCATGTCAAACAATAGGAACTCTCCGTTCGCAATCTTACGGCTACCTGGCTTCCCATGCGGTAATGCTGAGTTAGGGCCACTTAACACCATTGTAGAAAACGATGGACCTTGCGAGCCTAGCTTTTTCATTAGGAATTCCAGCTCTGCTACGATCTCAGCTTCTGTTACGCCAACCTTTACTTTTGGCAGACATTGTCTAAGAACTTCCTCGATTGTCTCACATGCTCGCTTAATCCGAACCACTTCATCAGCAGACTTTATTAAACGCATTTGGCGTAACGGCTCTTCCACATCTATGTATGTAGAAACATCTAATTCTTTGACCATTGCTTCATAGATAGAAACAGTCAAATGACTCTTCTCCACAGCCAAGCTCTTCATATTCTGCGGGAGAGCCTGCTTTAAAATTTGATACGGATTGTCGGTGTCTGTATGTGTCATAATGTTTTGCACGCTAGAAGCCGCTTCTGCTGCATTACGGTCTAACGCAGGTACGATTAAGACCGGTTCTCCATTAGCAGGGATTACAAGCCCCATAAACCGTTCATGTGGATTTGTAAAAAAACCAGTCAAATAATATACATGCATAGGAAGAGTTACAAGAATAGCATCCGCTTGCTGTTCTTCCATAAACGAACGTAGTTGAGTAAGACGTCTTTGATCCACTTTCGCCCACCATACCTTTCTTTAGCGATCTTTCCTATCTTGAGGATACCATAGGAGTTCATATTGATACATCCTCCTTGTGTAAAATAAATCTTCTTGCTAACACGTGATTAATAGGTAAGGTTACTTTCTATTGAAAGACTATAATTCTAATAATTCCCACGATTTTATAGAATGTACCATATTAGATGAAAAAGGGAAGCCAATTAACAATGTACGAAGGTTTTTTCTATAAAGATTTTCCCCATGAGCATCGCCGCCAAACTGATTCATATTTGGACATTTAGCTTAATTCAGGGTGACCGTGCGGAAACGATACTTTCGGATAATATCTGAAAGATAACTCCTTTTTCGAAAAATAAAAAACCTCACCACTTACAGATGAGGTCATGTGATAGCAAGACATGTGTATTACAAGTAAATCGGAAGCAGATACTGATCTATCCTATAAATTGATTTGGAAACTGTTGTATAATTCCGCTGGTCATAACATCAGCCATCTCCAGTGCCTGGGGCTCAACCAGATCATTTGTTGAGACGTTTTCCCTCATAGTTACCCGCAATACGTGCTGCTACTTCGGCAGTTAGAAGTCTAAGATGCTGGTACATCATCTGTCTCCATTCCTCTTGGGACCAATAAGGATTAATTCTGCTAAGAAAGATAGCAATGATCGGCATTTGCGTACCAACGTCGCTGTGCATCTGCTGCGGCGGCGGAATTGCCTGTGTGCAGTGCTTGAACGAGTTCCCCTGCAATCGTAAGATGTCCCTTCATCAACTCACCAAATCTTGCCGCAATTGTAGGTCCATAGAAAGGTTGAAAAGCAGCCGCAAAATCGGTGGCATTCCGAAGAAGCCTTTTATCGTTGGATCCTTATCAGGTAGGTCACCGACGATACTATTCACCGCTAATCTTGTCCAGTAAATATGTTGTTCCCATAAAGCCCTCAACTGGCGGTTCAACTCCACCATTGCAGGTGTCCAACACACAGATGAAACTGGCCTGAACACGTAATTGTTATAGTTTGATGAATAACCATACATCGGGGATCATCTCCTTTTTCCGGGTTTCCCCACAGTATATAGGCGAATAGACGAATGTGTGACTAACTTACTAATGGTAGTGGCCGTTAGCCGAAGATTATCTCAATTTAGAGGAACGCTAGTTTTTCTCCACTCCGATATTCGTATACGTAAACAAGCTCCTGCCCTAGATCATAACTGAAGTCATCAAGGAGCAGGAGCAATCTTTCGTTCTAATTCTTCATCCGAGGATCTAAGGCATCTCTTAGTCCATCACCTATCAGGTTAAATCCAAGGACGGTCAGCACAATGGACAGACCAGGAAAAATAACCGTCCAAGGTGCCTGCTGGATGTATTCACGAGAGTCGGCTAGCATTTTACCCCATTCGGGTTGCGGCGGTTGTGCGCCAAGTCCGAGGAATCCAAGCGCAGCCGCTTCCAAAATAGCGGTAGCGATCCCTAAGGTCCCCGTCACAATAATAGGAGCCATGCTATTTGGCAATATGTGTTGTGAAATAATCCGAGCATCCCTCATTCCAATAGCCCTAGCAGCCATAATGAATTCCTCTTCTTTTAAACTAAGCACCTTCGAACGTACTAATCGCCCATAAGTAGGAACATTAATAATCGCAATAGCCATTAGTGCATTCTGTAGAGAAGGCCCTAGAATGGCAACGATCGCAATAGCTAGCAAAATGCTAGGGAAGGCTAAAATGATATCAAATGTACGAGAGATAAGCATGTCAATCCATCTTCCATAATAACCAGCAATCAATCCAAGCAGGGTCCCTATAATAATCGAGCCTATAACCGAAAATGTCCCTACCCATAAAGAGATTTGTGCCCCATATACTACACGGGTATAGACGTCCCGACCATTATAATCAGTTCCAAACCAATGTTTTGCAGAAGGCGGCATGTTTCTCTCTTTTAATGCCCCCTCATCAAAAGGATGCGTAGTAATAACAGGAGCAAGAATCGCAACCAGAATAAAAAAGATAATGATCCCAAACCCTAACAAAGCCATTTTATTCTTCCGTAACGTTCGCCAGGCATCTCGCCAAGGAGACGTTGTTTTTTCAACCTGCTCTTTAGAAGAGACAGCTTGCATCTCTGGAGTTACTTGCACCACTGTTGCCCCCCTTAGCGATATTTAATACGTGGATCAACATAGGCATAGAGTAAATCCACAATTAAGTTGATCAATACGAAAATAAAAGCAATCACAAGAATACCGGATTGGATAACGGGATAGTCACGGTTGCCAATCGCTGTATAAATGTAACGCCCGATCCCCGGCCAGCCAAAAATAGTCTCCGTAAGAATAGCTCCGCCTAAAAGCATTCCTAACTGTAAGCCAATTACTGTTAAAATCGGAATCAAAGCATTTTTTAGCGCGTGCTTGTACACCACGAAGAACTGAGCTAATCCTTTGGCACGGGCAGTACGAATGTAATCAGAACGCATCACTTCCAGCATGCTGGAACGCGTAATTCGAGCAAAGATAGCCATTGGAATGGTTCCTAGTGCAATGCCAGGTAAGATAAGGTGCAAGATCACATCCTTGAATTGATCCCATCTCCCACTAATGATCGTATCGAGTAGATAAAAATGGGTAATCGCCTCTACAGCATCACGCGGATTATCCCTCCCTACTGAAGGTAACCATTTTAATTCCTGTGCAAAATACCATTGTTCCATTAACCCTAGCCAAAAAACGGGCATAGAAACACCAATCAAAGCAATGAGCATGCATACATAATCAAACCAAGAATTTTGTTTCCAAGCAGAAATAATTCCAGCATTAATCCCTACAACAAGAGCAAACAACAAGCTGACAATAGCTAATTCGGTAGTAGCAGATAAATAAGGAACGATCTCCTTGGCAATAGATGCTTTCGTATGAAGTGATACGCCTAAATGACCTGTCAGTACATCTTTAAGATAAGAAAAATATTGAATGTACCATGGATGATTTAATCCTAATTGTTCACGGAGTTCTTCAACGGCACTCGGACTAGCCTTCTCTCCTAAAATCGTTAAGGCTGGGTCACCAGGGATGGCGTGAATAATGGAAAACACGATAATAGACATGCCCAAAAATACAGGGATCAGCATGAGCAAGCGTCGTATAGTGTAAGCTAGCAAATACCATCTCCTCGCTTTCCTTGCTTGTGTATTAAAACGATAGCGGATAAATGAATGGGAAAAGAAAAGGGTAAGAGGAAAGCTCAGCTCCTACCCTTTTACATATGAAACCTATTCAATATCCACCTCTTCTAAGCTTTCATTACCTTTGGGATGTGGCACATAGCCCTTAACAGTTGCTTTCGCTGCAATTGGAGGTGTCGAATGCACCAATGGGATGAGAATTGCTTGATCAAAGATGATTTGTTGAACCTCGTTGTAAATTGCAGTACGTTTTGCAACGTCTACCTCAGATTGCGCCTTCACCAGCAGGTCAGTAACCTTCTCATCTTTGTAGAAGGAACGGTTACTACCGCCTATATTATTTTTATTAAAGTGATTATTTAGGAAGTTATCAGGGTCGCCATTATCTCCAGTCCAGCCAAGCAGATAAAGCTCCTGTTCCCCTTTTCTGGTTTTATCTAAATAAGTCGCCCAATCCATAGAAACGATTTCGGCATCAATACCAATTTTCTTAAAGTCCTGCTGTATCGCTTCAGCCATTTTTGGACCATTAATAATATATGGACGCGGTACTGGCATTGCCCAGAATTTCACTTTGAACCCATTTGGATACCCTGCCTCGGTCAGTAACTGCTTTGCTTTTTCTAGGTTATATTCGCGATCCTTAATTTGATCATTATGACTCCAAATGGAGGGAGGCAGCGGATTAGTAGCAGGCTGGGCAAAACCGCTGTAGAAGGCTTCGATCATACCTTGCTTATCTATGGCATGCCCCATTGCTTGGCGTACCTTCACATTGTCTAAAGGTTTTTTCTCAATGTTAAAGCCTAGCCAGCCAGCATTCATAGAAGGACGGATAAATAACTGTAGATCTTTATTTTCCTTCACAGGCTTCGCATCATCAGGATTTAAACCATCCATAATGTCTATCTCCCCAGATGTAAGCGCTGTTAAACGAGCGGAGTTGTCCGGAATCACCTTAAAAATAACTTTGTCTAGCTTAGGAAGACCTTTTTGCCAATAATCTGGATTTTTTGTAATCGCAATACTATCATTTCGGTTCCATTTCTCGAATTTGAATGGACCAGTTCCAACAGGCTTCTCATTAAATTCCTTTGTTCCCTTCTTCACTGCATCTGGTGAAGCGATAGCAAACGGGAACATGCCTAGATTCTGCATAAGAGGTGCTAGAGGACGATTCAATGTAAGGACGATCGTGTACTCATCCTTCACATCTACAGAAGCGATGACATGGTCCTTGTCGCCTTTATAGCCGCCAAACATGTCATTATAATATTCATAGCCTTCTTTATCGTGGTATGGATTGCTTTTATCCATCCAACGTTCAAAGTTAAATTTAACAGCCTCTGCATTAAAAGGTGTCCCATCATGGAAGGTAACTCCTTTTCGCAAATAGAAGGTGTATTTCTTACCATCTGGAGTAATATCCCACTTTTCAGCAAGTCCTGGTATCACTTCTGTATTTTCTTTTTTGTATTTTACTAGTGTTTCCATAATGTTTTCTGTAACCCTCGCCGACTCTCCATCGGTAATCGTGATTGGGTCAAGACCTACAGAATCTCCACCGCGCCCCACAATTAGGGTTTTTCCATCTTTTTTGGTGTCTGCTGTCTTTGTTTCCCCTTGTTTGGCGGCTTCGTTTGTATTACTTCCACAGGCAGTCAATGCTACAGAAAAAGCCATTATTCCGCAAAGAGCCGCTGCCAGCTTCCTTTTTTTCATATTTTAATCCCCCTTGTTTTCTATTTTCATGAACAGAAAGCAACAGATCTCCATTGCTTCCTTGCTTCATGCATTCTTGACGTTTCCTGCCGGTAACAAATCCATGTAAAAAAGAGGTTTTGTCAAAACAGTACGTTCTTTTTATAAAAATATGCTCATTTATTTTTCATAAAATTTTGAATATTAACTATATAAATGGCAGGCTACCAGATGATTTTCTCTCGATGCAAGCATTTCAGGACGTTTTTCCCTGCATACATCCATCACATGAGGACATCGCGTATGAAATGTACAACCTGACGGTGGATTAGCTGGGCTTGGTAAATCACCCTGCAAAATAATCCTTTCCTGTTTTTTATCAGGATCCGCTACAGGTACGGCTGATAGCAATGCTTTTGTATATGGGTGCAAAGGGTTCGTATATAGCTCATCTTTATCCGCGAGCTCTGCAATGCGGCCCAAATACATAACACCTACACGATCACTAATGTGTCGAACCACACTTAGATCATGAGCAATGAATAAATACGTCAGGTTAAATTCTTTTTGTAAATCCTGCATAAGATTAAGCACCTGTGATTGAACAGATACATCCAAGGCGGATACTGGCTCGTCAGCCACAATTAATTTGGGATTTAAAATCAGTGCACGAGCAATTCCGATTCGCTGACGCTGTCCTCCGCTAAATTGGTGAGGATAACGTCCCGCATGATAGCTAGATAGTCCGACTACCTCTAGTAATTCATGAACACGCTTACTCCGTTCTTTGGAGGAATTGATCCTATGAACAATCAGAGGTTCTTCTAAAATTTTTCCGACTGTATGACGTGGATTTAAAGACGCAAATGGGTCCTGAAAAATAATCTGCATATCCTTACGAATCTCCCGTACTTCCTCTCTTTTCATCCGGGCCACATTTTTTCCTTCAAATAGCACTTCACCACTTGTTGGTTCTATTAATCGGAGTATAGATCTACCTGTTGTAGACTTGCCACACCCGCTTTCTCCTACCAATCCTAAGGTCTCCCCTCTCTTCACACGAAAAGAGACATCATCAACCGCTTTTACTGCGCCGATTTCCCTAGCAAAAACTCCACCCGTGATCGGGTAGTATTTTTTCAAACGATTCACTACTAATAAATCCTCCACCAATCTGCCCCCCTACCGATGTTATTGTTCATGTAGAAAACAGCGCGCTCGATGTTCTGTTCCCACTTCCAATAGCTGCGGCATCGTCATCCGGCATTTGTCTGTCACATATTCACAACGCGGTGCAAATCGACAGCCCTCTTTAATCGTGCCTGGCAGTGGAACATTACCTGGGATGGAATAAAGACGCTCCTTCTTTTCTTCTAAGTGTGGAATAGATTGGAGTAAGCCTTGCGTATATGGATGTTTCGGATTCTTCAGAATATTTGTGACATCTCCTTCTTCCACCACATTTCCGCTATACATCACAACCACTCTGTGGCACATTTCTGCCACTACCCCTAGATCGTGGGTGATCAACATGATTGCGGTTCCCATATCCTCATTTAGACTGCGCATCAAGTCAAGTATTTGAGCTTGAATGGTAACATCAAGAGCAGTAGTGGGCTCGTCTGCAATCAATAATTGCGGGCTACAGGCCATCGCCATCGCAATCATGACACGCTGACGCATTCCACCAGATAATTGATGTGGATACTCATGAATAATTTCCTCAGCACGCGGAATCCCCACACAATGCAGCATCTCGATGGCACGCTTTGTTGCTTCTTTTTTAGAAACTTTCTTGTGTAGAATAACAGCTTCTCTAATCTGATCACCAATTTTGTAAACGGGATTCAGTGAAGTCATTGGCTCCTGAAAAATCATTGCGATTTCGTTTCCTCGAATCTCTCGCATTCGTTTTTCGCTGGCAGTTAACAGGTTTTCCCCTTTAAACAAAATGTTACCGCCCACAATTTTTCCCGGAGGATTAGGTACTAATCGCATGACAGATAGTGACGTAACGCTCTTGCCACAGCCTGACTCACCTACAATACCTAACACTTCACCTTTGTTGATGGATAAATTAACTCGATCAACGGCCGGAACTCGTCCACGATCCGAAAAAAAATGGGTCTCTAGATTCTCAATGTGCAAAATCTTTTGCGTCAAAGGGACCGCACCTCTCTATACCATTGTTCTTATGGGTTATTTTTTGATAACTTAGATAATTATTGCATTTATTTATAAAACTAGCAACATCAAAATAATATAGTATGAACAAAAATTAATTTTGTATAATTAAACCAATTATTTTTTTCCCAAAAAACTTGTACTCCAGCTAAGAAGGCAACTTGCGAACGCCTCAGCACAAATTGCCTTTCCCAATCTACTGTATTTGCTCTCATCTTGTTTCTTTACTCGCTTTATGGTTCAAAAAATCCAGAAATCCAATTTACGGTAGCTTCAGTCCCTTTTTTAATCCATCTTCCTACCGATTCCCCGGCTTCACCTACATAATTAACGACACGTTTTGGCTCTGTTCTTACTTGTTTCCCCATAACCGCTATCTCTACCTGATTATTATCAACCTTGGTAATAGCAAAGGTCTGGGATTGCTCGCGTAAGCTTCCGTCCACTTTATTGATACCCCGTTCAGCGGTTTGCATACCCAGTACAATGCCAATTAACAACAGAATCACCATACCGATAAATCGTATCGTATGCGCCATCTAAGCTCTCACTCCTTACTCTTACTACTCTTTGGTGTCTGCTCTTTGTTCACTTTCTCTGCTTTTTGGTAATACTCCGCAAAAACATCTGCAAATGCTTCCGCTGTATTATAAGATTCCTCAAGCGTGTTGTTGATTCCACCAAATTCTAGTAATAGACTACCCGGAGAGACGGACTGGTTATACTCGGCATTTCCCTCATGAGCACCTTTGGCGATTACACCACGAGATAATCCCGGGTATTTTTTCTCTACCAAAGCGTTCAATTCTTTGGCCATCCGTTCATTTTGCATGAAATTACGATTGCGTGTTCCAATGACAAATAGGATGCGGGCATATGTTTTTCCGTTTATAGTGATTGCCGTTTTAGTACGCGACACATCCCCATCGCGATGGATATCAAAATAATACTGTAAAGCAGGATTTTTTTGAGCGGCAGCTTTCACAGCTTTATATGACTCAGCATATGCCATCGGATATGTCTTTTTCTGGTCGATCAATTGCTGAATAAAATCATTTTCACTTACAATGTTATTTACCCCTTTTTCTTGCAAAAGCTTTCCGAATCGTTTGCCAACAAGCTGAATATTTTTTGTTGGATGATCAACTGACGTTCCTACAGTAGGTGCTACATGCGTCCATGATTCCCGATTATGTGTATTGTAAATAAAAACACGCTTCTCTCCAGCTATGCTAGGAGGACTGGGCGTCTTCGTTTCATCCTTTTCGATTTGTCCCGGCTGTACGATGTCCCTTGCTTTTGTATGTTCTTCTCGGTTCACATCCTGAACAACTGCATTCGGTGCGGCAGATTCCACGTACAAATCCACTAGCTCTAATCCTTGACCTGGCACAATAATGCGAGCATCATCGTAGGTAAGCAAGCCTGGTAGCTCTCTGCCTAACAGACTGCGTAAATCACCAGGATAAATACCGGTAATGAGTTGAAAGAAGAAGCTTTGCATCGTGGAGCTCTCAGGCTCTCCCTGGGCTTGAACGGTACGATGCAAGCTAGGGATTTCCATACCCATCGCATCGAGAAACGTAATACTTGATACGTTGGAAGCCGCTCGTTGAATGCTACTAGAGTAGAGAAAATCCTGATGATTGGGGCTTACAAGCAAAAGACTCACAAGCACAAATAATAGTGCTGTGCCGGCAGAGAGTGCAAAAAAATAGCGTTGTAATAGGGTGATCATTTTCATTTCTCCTCCTCTGACGTTTCTTTTGCATATGCTTTATAGTATGCATGTCATAGAGTAGATAGAACGATCACCCTAGTAAAATAACGTTTCGTTTTTTGCAGTTTTTTATTGGTTATTTATGGCGGAGGTAGTCTACTCTTCTTTAATGTGTATAGGCACTCACATTCTCCTCAGAGACGGCTCTATGCAACGCCTGATTAAGTCCTGTAGCTACTATATTAGAAATACCCTCCATAAAATCGTCTATTTCCTTAGGTGTCACTACTAGCTCTTGCCCTAACGGACGCAGTACTTCATGAATTAACTGTCGCTTTTCATCCTCAGATAGCTGCCCTACTAATCCCATGAAGGTTCCCCTTTTTTCCATATCAGGTAAGTCTTCCTCTGTGTAAGGTTCTTTGCGCTCAGGCATATCCGAAGCAGTAAGTCGATTAAATGCGCGATTTTGCTCCCGCATCGATTGATTAAAATGACCTAATAAATAAGTAATCGCATCATTTACAATGGTAGAAGCAAATACCACCGTTGGAACCCCTATAGAGATGACAGGAACCCCTAATGTAGCGTGGTCAATGGATTTACGCTTATTTCCTACCCCCGAACCGGGATGGATACCCGAATCGGCAATCTGAATCGTTGTATTGACACGGTGTAGGGCTCGGGATGCAAGGGCATCAATCGCGATTACAAAGTCTGGTTTGCTCTTCTCTACCACACCAAACACAATTTCACTAGTCTCAATACCCGTAATCCCTAATACACCGGGAGACAGTGCGCTAACCTCACGATAACCATCTTGAACGGATTCAGGTGCTAGCTCAAATAGATGACGAGTCACCAATAAATTTTCAACAACTTGAGGGCCTAGTGCATCAGGCGTTACATTCCAATTTCCAAGACCAATGACTAATGCCTTTTTATCCTCTGTTAATCCGAGTTCCTGCAGAAATCTAGCAAACTCTCGGGCGAATCGCTTCGTTACTATACCCTCCAGCTCTGAATCGTTATCTCTGAGTTTTGGCACTTCAATTGTCACATAATTTCCTGGGAGCTTTCCGATTTGCTTACCTGCCTCCTCATTCTCAACCTGCACTCTGGTCACGGTAATACCCGGCTCAGAGTTATCTGTTGCTAGGAAAATCCCTGGAATATCGCTTTGATTCTGCTCACAAGCTATCTCATGCGCTTCTACTGCCAGATCAGTGCGGATTGTATACTTAGCTAGATCAATGTTATGTACATCCATTCTATTCGCCTCCAAGTAGAGAAAGATAACCGTACGACAAGCTAATTTGGCTCATTCCTCTGTCCTTCTGATTAAGAACCAGATTATCATGTGTTCTGTTCTTATTTCTTACTACTAGGTTGCTTGCTTCTGTCATTTTTATTCGCAAAATCATTCCTTGCAAATGCACCAAACGCATGCTAGAATACTATTTGTTGCATTTCTTTTGCTATGGTCTTTTCTATTGTTTTAAGGAGGTGAAAGTATGCCAAACATTAAATCCGCTATCAAACGTACAAAGACGATTGAAAAACGCCGTGCTCAACGCGCTTCTCAAAAATCTGATCTTCGTACAACAATCAAGAACTTCGAAAAAGCAGTTCTTGCTTCTGACGTGGAATTAGCTAAAACAACCCTTCTTGCAGCTGTTAAGAAAATTGACAAGGCTGCTACGAAAGGTCTTATTCATAAAAACGCAGCTAATCGTCAAAAATCTCGCCTGATGAAAAAACTTAACGTTCTTACTGCTCCTGTAGCATAATTTCGTTTGACAGGCCAAAAAACCCCGCAACCTTAGGTTTGCAGGGTTTTTTATTTTAGAGGTAAGCACGCATCCTATGTCATTTTCGTGTAATGAACGAACCACGTCCGTATCGCACACAACACAAGCTTCATTAGCTTAGGAAATTTTGTTCTGCTTGCCTTATTTGACACTTCCCCATTCCCCCCTACTTCAGTTAGCGGATTCCATCAATATGGATCGTCAAATTAAAAGCATACTTCCCAGCTATCAAGGATTCTATTCTCCAATGCGACATAGCTAACAGCACGGACTTTTTACCAAGATTCCCTTTCTCATCTCCTGACAACTTAACTTGATCTTGTTGTAAGTTTAGCCATAAAAAATTACACCCCCTAAAGTTCATCGGATAACCTCAGGGCTTTTTCCAATGTCTACTTTAAGGGGTGCACTTCAAGTGTCTGCACCCTGTAGAGCTATCTTATTCTGCTAACATAAAACACAATGCCTGTCCTTACGATTTTGCTAATAGACGAGTCCCTCATGTCTGGAAAAGCTATCTAGGCTTTATCGTTGTAGCTCTTGTCCTACCTTCGCAATAAATACCTCCAGAGCTAATCTCTTGTCGGTCTGTCCTGATTTCATCCGGTAATCCTCTTCTGCGAGGATTCCTAGCAACCGGCGTAAACTAGCCTCCGAAAAATGTCTGGCTTGCTCCAGCGCCTTTTTAACGGCATAAGGATGCATTTTTAACATACCAGCTAGCTGCTGCTGCGTATAGCCTAGTGGAGCACGCGTCTTCACATGGTATATCAATCTAAATTGTCTCGCTAATAACGCCATCAACTTAATCGGCTCTTCTCCCATTTTCAAGCAATCATATAGGGTGTGAAACGCATCTGTTACTCTACCAGTAACAACGGCTTCAACCAGAAAAAAGACATCCTGCTCTAACGTTCGTGAGGCCAAAAGCTCAATTGTCTCTCGAGTGATTTCTCCCGTTTGATTATCGCCTTTCTTTACATAGAGCGCCATTTTTTCGATCTCTTTGACTAATAACCGTAATTCTGAACCAACACGCTCTGCCAGCAACATAGCATTTTCTCGTTCAATCTGTGCACCAAAGCGTTGTGCCGTCCGTTCAATCCATCCATATAAGTCTGTATCCTGCAATGTTTGAAATCCTAGAACAACAGCGCGTTGTTGCAGTTGCTTTGTTAATTTTTTACGTTCATCCAGCTTATCGGCCTGTACATCCAACACGAGAGAACTGCTTGGAGTCGGGTCCTTTAAGTAATCCAGGAGGACATCTGTGTTATGCTCGATTTTACTTGGTGGTTTTGCTCCGGTTAAAAAATAAGCATTACTGGCAATTACCAAACGATAGTCAGACAAAAATGGTAAGGTATTGGCTTCTACTAACATGTCTTCTAAAGGTGTCTGAGCACAATCGTACATTCCTATATTTAAATCAGCGTATGTCGGGTCAATTATCTCGTTACGAAGCAAGGTCATAAATTCCTCTTTTAGATACGTCTCCGGCCCATAAAGTACATATACCGGAGCAAATCGCTTCTGTTTAATCTCCCGCATCGCCGTGCGTAACGGCATTCCGATCTCTCCTTTGTTACTCGCTATTTCCTCTATTTTTTCTTACTTTAATTATAACACGCTTAGGCTTGCACGCAAAAAAACCACGACCTCGTCAGCCATGGTTTAACCAAGCAACATTCGCTTTTATGTAAACGCTAGAGAGAAAACCCCGGATGTTTTCTCTCTATACGGGAAGCAGGGGGTGCTTGATACTTTATCTTACGCGAAACGCACTTTTTGGTGTCAGTCTTCTGCAAAATTTGGCGTTCGTCCTATCTTCACATGATGAGTCAGCCTAAAATGCAGGAAGGAAGCCTATGCTATCCCCAAGCTTCGAAATACTTATCGTTCATTAATGAAAAACAGCCTATTGTCATTATAACTGAGGGTTGTTTTTTTAGCCCGTTCTCTTTCACCCAATGGCCCCTGAATGCAAGAATATACTCTACTCTTTTTGTATAAGCATTCTTGAAACGGTGCCTCCTGATTTCCAGTAGCTGCTGGCTATTTATACCCAATCTTATTTCTGCCAATTCCAGCCATTTTGTTGATTGGTCCACTCTTCTAGGTGCTTTTCTGTGTCTTTTCGTTGCTTTTCCTGCTGCTTCTCCCATTCTTTCATCTGTTTTTCCCATTCTTTTTGTAGTTCTTTTTGCTTCTTCTCTAATTCTTTTTGCTGTTTTTCTAATTCTTTTTGCTTATCTTTAGCTTGCTGCTCCGCTCTTTGCTTTTTTTCTTCTTCTCGTTTTTTCTGTTCCTTAAGCGCCCGCTCAATGGCATTTTGAATAACCTTCTCTAAATCCTTCTGATTTTTAACATTTTGCAGATCAGGATGCTCCTGTAAAAATTCCTGCACTTCTTTAGACGCTTCCTCCCATGCTTGAACCTTGCCCTCTTGATCCAGCTTATTGTAGTTATCCACCTGATCAGGAATCAAGGAGAAAAGTGCCCCTTCTGATATCGACTGCTCATGGGCAGATGCTTGTTTATCAGAAGCCGAAGTGTGATTATCCTTTATTTTAGGAGAAATAGCAATCTCGTGCTGTGTTTGATTCTCATCTGTTTGGTTACCACCCTTCAGACGACCGTCCGTCTGTCCCATTGCTACACTAGTTTCAGCATCAGATTTACTGTCGCTAGATCCGCCCTGGTGGTGATCCGGTTTATTCTCTTTTTGCTTTTGTTCTCCTTTTAATTCTGTCGAGGTGTCATTTGGTGTAACATCTGGCACCTCTTTTGAGGCATCTTGTGGATTTGGGTCCTTCTCATCGTCAGTTGTTTTTTTATCAGTAGGTGTAGATTTAGGTTTTTCTGTTTTTGGGGTTTCCTTAACGATCAGGTCACCTGATGAATTTTTGGATACATTCTCTTGTACATGACCAGAAGCTCCATTCGTAAGAGCAATCGGCTCAGTTTTTTCCTTATTGGCCATAACAAAAATTCCCAACAGCAAACAAGCTGCCGCAACACCGCTTCCTACCTTAGCCATCCACAATGGCAAACGGCGTTTTTTACCTACTGATTTGTCTTCTGTCTGTTTTAACTCTAGACGAGGTAGTTCCGTCTGTGTAACAGCCGCTGGTTCAGGGGTTTCTCGGGACTGCTCCAGTTGAGGTAAGAGCGCATCAACAATACTAAACGGTGGTGTAACTCTTGGTAGATTTGTCAATCCATCAGAAACCTTTTTTAAACGTTCGTACTGGAGCATATACTCTGGATTTTCAGCTAACTTCGCTTGTAAAATTCGTTTTTCTTCCTCAGACAAATCATCGTCCAAATCTCTTTGCATCCATTCATGGATGTCATCCTGCGTCATCCTCTTATCCCCCCCTTCTCATACTCCTGCAGCAGTGTCTGCAATTGATGTCTAGCCCTAAACAGATAAGATTTTACCGTATTGAGCGGTACGTCCAAGGTATCAGCAATTTCTTGATAGGAAAAATCCTGCAAATAGCGAAGTACAACAACTACTCGATAATGCTCCGGTAATTTGGCAATTGCTCGATGAACATCCTCTGACATGCTATGCAACAAAATCGTATCTTCAACATTTTGTTTGTCTTGTAGCGTCAGTTCGTATTCATCGATGGATAATGTCTCCTTTTTTGCCCGAAAGCGATCCATGCAAATGTTGCTGACAATACGTTGAACCCATGTGGTAAATTTGGCTTTTTCCTGAAAGGTGCCAATTTTTCTAAAGACGCGTAATAAAGCTTCCTGGGCTACATCCATTGCATCGTGTTCGTTACCCGTAATATAGAAAGCGCTCCGATACACGGTGTTTTCAATGGAGCGAAGCAGTTCCACCAAAGCTTCTTGATCTCCTGCCTGCGCCTTTTTGATCAGGTCAGCTTCAATCATTAGCGCTCTCTCCTTCCTTTCAGACGTAGGCAACTTCATGAAAGTTGCAAACATAATCCATCATTGTAATTATTCTGGTTGTAATGTAGGAGTAACTTTATATCCATTTTCATTAATTGTAACAGTAATCGCTCCATGATGATCAGTGCGATAAATCTGTGTATTCCGTTGTTTAAAACGCTCTATTACTTGCTCAGATGGATGATGGTATCGATTGTTAGTTCCTACTGAAATCAATGAGACACTAGGAGTAATCGCATGTAAGAATTCCTCACTGCTAGAAGTCTTGCTCCCGTGATGCCCTACCTTTAGAAGATCAATAGGAGGTAATGTATAGCGCCGTAACAATTCTTGTTCTCCCGATTCTTCCAAATCACCTGTTAACAATATGTTTACACCATATGCAGACAAGAGTAGCACAACAGAAGCATTATTCTCAGAGCTCCCTTGTGTCCTTTTAGGATCAGGCGATAGCCAGGTCCATGTAACCTGCGGATTATCCTGCCAGGTATAGCCTGAATATCCAGTATGCATTTTGATTTGTTCACTATGTAAAGCTTGAACCCATTCTGCCTCAGCCTTAGGTTGTCTACCATTGGTAAGGACACGATCCACCTTCAGAGCAGGCAACAATGCTTTTACCCCTCCTACATGATCATGGTCCCCATGTGTCAGCATAAGACAGTTGATGCGTTCCACTCCTTTAGAGCGCAAATAAGGCACTACAACATCCTTTCCGACTTCAAATGGATTTCTACGTTTTTGCCAAGGCTCTCTTCCAAAGGAGATCGTTCCTCCTGCATCTATTACATATACAAAAGAATTGTCTATCTCAACTATTATAGAGTCTCCTTGCCCCACGTCAATAATGGTAATTTCTACCTCGTCCTTTTTTCCCCATGGGTCACGAGCAATCATCACCAATAAAATGAAGAGAAAGGTCGCCATAAAAAGATCCTTTTTACGGTGATAGCCTAAATGCCACATTGCCCAAAAACCAACGCAAAAGCCCATATATAGTACGTGCCACCACCAAACAGGATGTGACCAATGCCGCAAGGGAATTTTTGTTTGGTGGAGAAATGTAAGAAAGGAATGAACAAAGGATAAAAGATAATCAGCTACAACAGAAGGTATGTAAGTTAATGCAATATGAATATGAGAAAAAAATAGCAGGATGTAGCCAAGTGGCAAAATAATATACGAATAGACAGGTACTAATAATACATTAACCAGCCATGAAATCGGTGAAAACAAATGAAAATAATGAATGAGAAAGGGAAATGAAATTAGTTGCGAAACCAGTGTGACGGCTAAAGTAGAAACCAACCATTTTGGCATAGGCCATTCCAATTGGACTAGCAACGGTACAAAGACTAATAATCCCATCGTAATAAAAAAAGATAATTGAAATCCTAGATGAAATAATTGATATGGGTCGTAGATTAACATAATAAGCCCAGTGACACCAAGTATTTCTAGGCCCTGCGCAGATTTTTCTTGAGATCGTGCTAATAACCCAAGAATCCCCATACAGCCTGATCGTACGGCTGATACCCCCATACCCACTAGCCCTACATACATCAAAATAAATAGTATACCTATCACATAAGAAATCTTTGTGGGAACACCAATCTTTTGTACAATCCATAAAAAGCCGCTAGACACGATTGTGATATGTAAGCCGGAAATGGCAAGCACATGAATAAATCCTAAATCAGCATAAACTGTTTGAAGATCAGCTTCTACCTCTGATTGCTGACCTAATAGAAGTGATTTGAAAAACCCGATGTTTTCAGGCTCCATGCTTAGCTTTTCTAATTGTCTGGCTTCTTCTTTTTGCCATCTAGTAAAAAAAGCCCGCCAATCCCCTTCTCCCTCCTCAACCTCCATATCCGTAACATCCATATCAACTATTACTGCTACTTTTTGATACCGAAGATAGGATCTGTAATCGAACGCATGCGGATTACGAGCTGTACCTGGGAGCTTTATTGTAGCCTGTGCCTGAAAGGAATTACCCGAATGCCAGCCTTCTATAGTATTAATTTGCTCCTCATGCTGTAGCTTGAGACGAATAAGAACTCGCTCATTTAAATCTGTTGTCTGGTATACGGTTTTCATTCTCTGTTTTCTGTTCACATTGTTAATTCGTGCATAGAACCTCACCAAATCGCCGTCTCGCTCGACGGAAGAATCAATTTTCCCCTGTAGGAAAACAAGCTCCTCTCCCTCTGCATACTGCACTAATTCAGAAGCATAACGACTATCGTACCAGCTAAAATAACAGGCACCAGCAAGGAGAGAGCCCATTAAGAGCAAGCTCCACTTCCTCATCTCGCCCTTCAACCCAATCGCGGCCAATATTAATAGAACAAATCCGATCCATAAATAAAAAGGAGGTGAAAAGAGCTTGAGCCTACCCAAATTACTAAGCCCAATCCCTATAATCCAACATAGTGATGTCAGAAAAAACTGATAGGCTGCCACCCGTTCTCCACCTTTCTCTCTATTCTCAATCCATTATAGGAGCAAGAATATGGACAAAAATAATAGAGAAAGCGGAGAGGGTTATAGTATAATAGAGCAAAATTATAATACATAGTAGTAAGAACAGTGTTCGGTGTCAAAGGAGAGAAGCAACATGGCGAGAAAAAGTTGGGATGAATATTTCCTAGATATTGCCGATCAGGTATCCACCCGTTCTACCTGCCCCCGCCTTCATGTGGGTAGCGTAATTGTAAAGGATAAACATATTATTGCAACGGGATACAATGGCTCCATCCATGGTCACGATCATTGTGAAGATGGTGGCTGTCTAATTAATGAAGCTGGACGTTGTGTGCGAACAGTGCATGCCGAGGTTAATAGTGTTTTACACGCAGATCGAGATAGTCTAAAGGGAGCTACGGCCTACGTTACACACGAGCCTTGTGAAAATTGCGCTAAAACACTCGCTCAATCAGGGATCGCACGGATCGTGTACCGTAATGCCTATCCAAATAAATGGAATGAACATTTCCTTAAAGGTATAGAGGTCGTTCACTTACGTGTTTCGAATGCAAGAAACAACTAACTAAACTACGATGTCGACATAGGTTCTCTTTCGCACAAGAGGACCTCTTATTTGTTTATCAATAAGATACAAAAGGCTAACCGAATCGAGCAAGAGAACTGACTTGTAGGCGAAACGAAAAAACATTTTACGCTCACCGTTTATATTTTGTTGTCCACTCGCCCTGCTATAATCGAGTCAACTGTCGCATTGCGCTTGCTTGGAATCCATGTTAGATTAAGATAGTGTATTTTCAGGGGACCACCCTGTGAGAGGAAGAGTCTAAGAGAATGTGTGGAATTGTTTCGTTCTTCAATAAGCATCAAGCACCTGCACAACTAGAAACGATAAAAGCAATGACCGACGTGATTTTGCACCGCGGTCCTGACGACGATGGTTTCCATGTAGAAGATAATATTGCATTAGGCTTCCGCCGTCTTAGCATTATTGACGTTGCTGGCGGTCATCAGCCTTTGTTTAATGAAACAAAAGATATCTGGATTATCGGTAACGGGGAAGTTTATAACTACAAAGAACTACAGACATGGCTAAAGGAACAAGGTCACGTGTTCCAGACCGATTCAGATATTGAGACCATTCTTCACTTGTATGAAGAGGTTGGCTTTGATGCACCGAAAAAACTTCGCGGTATGTTTGGTTTCACTATTTATGATAGCCGTAAACGTCTACTGTTTGGAGCGCGTGATCATTTTGGAATTAAACCGCTCTACTATACGGAAACGGCCGATTCAATTGCTGTAGCTAGTGAAATTAAGAGCTTGCTTGAACTGCCAGGCGTGCATCGAGCAGTCAATCAACAAGGATTTTATCATTATCTAACCTTTCAATATGTCCCTGATCCTGAGACAATGTATGAAGGAATATATCGCATCCCTCCAGGTCATTTCTTTATCATTCAAGATGATAAGCTGACACTTGAACAATATTGGGATGTTCACTTTGAACCGGATGAAAGTAAGCCATTCTCATATTTTGTAGAAGGTACCCGCTCTATTTTGCTAGATTCTGTAGATAAACACAGAGTTAGCGAGGTTTCTCGCGGTGCATTTTTATCCAGTGGTGTAGACTCCAGTAGCATCGTAGGCATGTTACGTAAGTTTGAACCAGTTAAAACCTTTTCAATTGGCTCTGATATCCCGGGATACAGCGAGCTCGATTACGCGCGCCGTACAGCAGAATATCTAGGTACAGAGCATCACGAAGTCACCATGAATGCAGAGCGATATTTACAGGAATTGCCTCGTCTCATCTGGCATCAGGACGAACCAGTTGCTGATCCATCAGCTATTCTCCTATATTTCGTAGCAGAAATGGCTAGCGAGCACGTTACAGTTGTTCTTTCTGGTGAAGGGGCGGATGAATTCTTTGGCGGATACAACATCTATCGTGAGCCTCACTCTCTTCGGATGTTTAAGCATATGCCAGCTTGGATGAAATCCTCCATGCGCGGTGTTGCTGAACATTTGCCAGATAGCATGAAAGGGAAAAACTTCTTGATTCGCGGCTCTAAAACAGTTGAGGAGCGTTTCTTTGGAAATGCCATGATCTTCAGTGAAGAGATCAAGGAAAAAGTAGTGATGGAGAATATTAAACATGCTGGTCATTACAAATCTCCACTAGATATCACGCAAAAAATTTATCAGCGAGTCCAAGGCTATGACGATGTAACCAAAATGCAGTATTTGGATATCCATACTTGGCTTCGCGGCAACATTTTGATGAAAGCTGACAAAATGACAATGGCAAACTCTCTGGAGTTGCGTGTACCGTTTATTGATCCAAAGGTATTTGAATTCGCAGCAACTATTCCGACCAAGTACAAGATTGCAGAAGGTACAACCAAGCATGTTTTAAGGGAAGCAATGAAGGATTTTTTGCCTCCTGAAATCAAGACTCGCCCTAAGCTTGGGTTCCCAGTTCCAACCCGTCATTGGTTGAAGAATGAATTCTACAAATGGGCGAAAGAATTGATTTTTGAAGCGAAAGTAGATCATTTAATTAATAAAGCTTATGTGTTGTACATGCTTGATGAGCACAAGGAAGGTCACGGTGATTATAGTCGTAAGATCTGGACCATTTTAATCTTTATGCTATGGCATCAGATTTTTATCGAGCAGAAATATTCCTTCCAGCCTTATGTAAGTCCTGCTGTTCAAATTCGCAAGCAAAACAACGCTTCAAGCATAGCAAGATAGTAATCTGTAAAACCTTTCAATCTAAGTGATTGAAAGGTTTTTTTGCACTCGCCTCTATCTTTTTATACGATGTCTTTAAAGATGTGATGGAGGGATAAACCATGGTTATGGAATTGTGGGATCGTTATCGAAAATGGATTTTTGTGAGTGCTGCCCTTTTATTTATTGGACTTAGCTTCTGGATATACCCCGCCGCTGAATCCACCACTATGTCCGGACTTACTCCTGTTGCCTTCGCGGAAAAGGAAAGCACTGCTACGACCGAATTGCAAACAACTCAGCTTGCAGATTTCGAACAAAAAAATGCTACTGTGAACACTTATACAGGCTCAGATAAAAATAATGATTCTAAAGAAAAGCCCCTTTCTGATACTAGAGCTTCTGTATCCGTAGATTCCTCCCTTTCTAAAGATGAGCCAATAAGCAATATGAATCATTCCTCTTATATTGATGTAAAGGGAGCTGTCACACATCCGGGCTTATATTCTTTTGACTCAAATGAGCGAGTCATGCATGTGATTCAAAAAGCTGGTGGTTTCTTAGCACAGGCCGATCAGAAGCGAGTTAATCTGGCACAAAAGCTAACAGATGGAATGGTTTTATATGTTCCTACCTTGCAAGAGTCAGCTACTTCTTTGCCTAACCAGTTTACTAATTCATCCCTTCACCCTAGCTTGCCAATTCAAAGCAGTTTGCCATCTTCTTCATCCCAAGCTTCTGATACTAAAATCAATATTAAAACCGCTACATTGGAGCAACTTATGAAATTACCAGGTATCGGGAAAACCCGAGCAGAGGATATCATTGCCTATCGCGATAAGAAGGGTTTTACTAAATTAGAAGATTTGATGAAAATTTCTGGTATAGGTAAGAAAACCTTTGAAAAAATAAAAAAAATTGCAATCTGTGAATAAATGAACCCAAAAATTTAGATATATGTATTAGATGGGACGGGGCTCATGAAGAAATAAGCCTCTAGTGAGTATCCCCAAAAATTTTTCTAAGCGAGTAGATTAAGAACGACAATTTATCAGCTTCGTAAGCTCATTTTCCCGGGGAATAAAGATATTTTTGTTATTTTATTAGATAGGTTTGTTATGGAAATAAAAACGTTACTCTCTCTAAAAAACATGAACCCCTCCTTCAGCACATAAGATGTAAAGACCTCTTTTTAGAACGAAAAATAGCATGACTTGTACCGTTCTTTACAAAAAAAATATGGAGGGATTATCATGCAACTTGGGTTTATTGGAACTGGAAGTATGGGGGGCATGCTCATACAATCTTTTATTCGATCTCAGGCTGTGTTACCCGACCAAATTAGAGCCTATAATCGAACCCCAGGAAAATTGGCACTTCTACAAGAACAATTTCCAGAATTGCAAATCGCTATGAGCAATGTTGACGTCGTTACAAATAGCGATCTGATTTTTTTATGTGTCAAACCAAAAGAATATCGATCAGCATTAGCTGAATTCGCATCTGCTCTTTCCAGCGAACAGGTCTTGGTTACAATTACAAGTCCCATAGTAGTAGAAGACCTGGAAAAATTTGTGCCTTGTCAGGTCATACGTGCAGTTCCAAGTATCACTAATCAAGCTTTGAGTGGACTCATCTTGCTCGAATACGGTCGTTCTGCCACAGATGAGTCAAAGGATCGTTTACTCCACCTTCTATCACATATCGGCCTCCCCTTGGAAATTCAAGCTCCATTTTTACGAATCTCGGCAGATATCGCTAGTTGTGGACCTGCCTTTCTCAGCTATACACTGCAACAAATAATTCGGTCTGCGGAAGAAGAAACTGGTCTACCCCACGAAACAGCCGTTCATTTGACAACCCAAATGCTAATTGGAGTAGCTGAATTATTAAAACAAGGACATTTTACCCTACCAGAGCTACAGGCGCGTGTCTGCGTACCAGGAGGAATTACCGGAGAAGGGCTACGAATTTTACAAGGTTCCCTACCTGGGGTATTTCATCATGTATTCCGCATCACACAAAAGAAATTTGAAGAGGATCAACGAGAACTGAAGGAACAGCTGGAAAGTTGGTAGTCAGTATTGGAAAGAATCATGAAAGAAAGATTTTATAGACATGGCTGTTTTAACCTATTACGTTCATCCTTACGCCAATAGCATGGGGCTTTATTATGTGGCAGATGATTTATTGACCTCGATTATTCACCTAAAATTCAATATGACTTATATGAACTACTTATTCCATGTACATAGGTAACATATAGGAGAATAAAAGAGTGTCAACAATTCGCAAAAGAAAAAAGCCCCCCTCCTATAGCTAATTTCTAGCATCAGGAGAAGAGGCTGTCTTTTTTACACGAATACGAAACAGATGATTAACCTACTACAATATTAACCAGCTTACCTGGGACAGCAATTACCTTACGAACGGTTTTACCGTCAATAAGTGCAATTCCTTTTTCATGAGCAAGTACATGCTTCTCTAGCTCATCTTTGCTAAGTCCGTTAGCGACTACCAGCTTGTCACGTACTTTACCATTGATTTGGATTACGATTTCTACTTCATCCAGCACCAATGCTTTAGGATCAAATGTTGGCCATTCCTGCATGTGTACGCTACTTGTCTTACCGAGCAATTGTTGCCACATTTCCTCAGAGATATGTGGTGCGATTGGTGCAAGCAGAATGATAAGAGTCTCCATGGCAAAAGCAAAGGTACCGCGGTCTGATTCTGCTGGGTAGCTGTACATCTTATTAACTAGCTCCATAATCGTACTGATCGCTGTATTAAAGGTATAACGTTCACCAATATCTTCTGTTACCTTCTTAATCGTATGATGCGTAGTACGGTACAAATCTTTGGCTGCATCATCATTCGCAGCTACTTGATAAGGAGCTTGGAATAATTCTTGATTGCTCTCTATCAAACGCCATACACGATTCAAGAAACGGAAGCTTCCTTCTACTCCAGTATCTGTCCAGTCTAGATCGCGTTCAGGTGGAGCCGCAAACAGAATAAACAAACGAACCGTATCCGCTCCATACTTCTCAATCATCTCGTCTGGGCTTACCACATTGCCTTTTGATTTAGACATTTTAGCCCCGTCTTTTAATACCATTCCTTGTGTTAACAAGCTACGGAATGGTTCATCGAAGGACAGCATGCCTGCATCATGTAGCACTTTGGTAAAGAATCGAGAATACAACAAGTGCAGGATTGCGTGCTCAATACCGCCAATGTATTCATCGACTTGCATCCACTTGTCTGCGTTCTCTTTAGAGAAAGGCAGTTCCTTGTTGCTTGCATCAGTATATCGTAAATAATACCAAGAAGAATCGATGAAGGTATCCATTGTATCCGTCTCGCGTTTTGCTACTCCACCACATGTTGGGCACGTGGTTTTCATGAATTCCTCAGAGCTAGTCAATGGATTCCGTTTTCCATCGATAACTACATCTTCTGGTAATAACACAGGCAGTTGTTCTTTTGGTACTGGTACTACGCCACAGCTATCGCAATAAATGATTGGAATTGGCGCGCCCCAATAGCGTTGTCGAGAAACCAGCCAGTCGCGAAGACGATAAGTGGTAGACAATCCACCTTTACCTTGCTGTTCAAGGACATCAGCAATCGCTTTAATCGCTTCACGGTTTGGCATTCCATCAAATTGAGCAGAGTTTATTAAGGTGCCGTCTTCTGTATAAGGCGCATCGATACCAATTTCCTCAGCTAGAATTTCTGGATTTTCCGGATTAATAACTACTTTAATCGCTAAATCATACTTTTTCGCGAATGCAAAATCACGTTCATCATGGGCTGGCACACCCATTACAGCGCCTGTACCGTAATCAAGCAGTACATAGTTGGCTACCCAGATCGGTACTTGCTCTCCTGTTAGAGGATGCTTCGCGTATGCTCCTGTGAACAAGCCAACTTTTTCAGCATCAGTCGCTGTACGAGTAATGTCGCTTTCTTTCTTCATTTCTTCGACAAAAGCAAGAACAGAAGCTTCTTGTTCTTTACCAGCGATCAATTTTGGTACTAATGGATGTTCCGGTGCCAATACCATATAACTTACGCCATAAAGCGTGTCAGGACGAGTTGTAAATACTTTTACCTGCTCATCATTAAGCTCTGGAATTGTGAAAGTAACATTAGCTCCTTCGCTTTTCCCAATCCAGTTCTTTTGCATCGTACGTACTTTTTCCGGCCAACCAGACAATTTGTCTAAATCCGTCAACAGACGTTCTGCATAATCAGTAATACTAAAGAACCACTGTTCCAAATCCTTCTTCGTTACTTCTGAATCGCAGCGCCAGCATAAGCCATCAATTACCTGCTCATTCGCAAGTACGGTTGAGCATTCTGGGCACCAATTTACAAAAGCACGTTTGCGATATGCAAGACCTTGTTCTAGGAAAGTTAAAAATAGCCATTGCGTCCATTTATAATAATCTGGGGAGCAAGTCGCCACTTCACGACTCCAGTCAATACTTACACCCAGACGGTTTAATTGCATTTTCATAAAATCAATATTTTCATATGTCCATTTAGCTGGCTGTGCTCCAAATTTAACTGCAGCATTCTCAGCCGGCAAACCAAATGCATCCCAGCCCATTGGGTGCAATACTTGAAAACCGCTCATACGCTTCAAACGAGCAATAACATCCCCGATTGAATATACACGCATATGGCCCATGTGCAAACGCCCAGATGGATACGGAAATTGCTCAAGGCAGTAAAATTTAGGCTTAGAGGAATCCTCCACCGTTTTGTTTGTTTTTTGTTCGTTCCATTTTTTCTGCCATTTGACTTCCAGCTCTTGTGGATTATACGGCATAGACATTTGCTACATCCTCCTTCTACTCTTTCACAAATCCTTCTTACATTAATAACATGTTTAAAAGGTTACCCGCGTCTCATGATTAGCAGATAAAAAACCGTCTAGCTTCTAAGACACACAAAAAACCTCACATCTCTAACAGCCGAAAAAGCTGCTAGGGACGAGAGGTTGTTTTTCTTCTCGCGGTACCACCCTAGTTAGCAAAGCAACTGTTTAACATGATGAAATGTTCCCCAGTGCCCTACTCCCTTCCTTTTCCGTAACGTGGACAGACGCTTTTGCCTACACAACGAAAGTCTTCAGCAAAAAAGCAATGAGGGGAGTTCCAAAAAGAATCGGGTTGACTCGCACCTACCGTCAACTCTCTTATGCCGGATCTAGCTTTTGTACTAGGCCTCATTTTCGCTTTGTTCATATATGAATCGATTATAGTCGTTTTTACCGGAACATGTCAATCATGAGGACGTTTGGCTGAAAAAAATAGCCGTTCACTTTCAGCAACAGGAGGAAGATTCACAAAATCAGCAGTTAGCTTAATTTCTTCAAAGCCAGCCTCTCGTAGCCACAAAATAATCTCTGTTGGCTGATAAGCTCTTTGGTATTGTGTTTCTTCCCGTTTTTGATAGCATCCATTTTCTACCCGAATAAAGAAAGTAAGATCATGCTCTACTTCCATTCGCTCTTCATCCGTATAGCATTGCCAGATGTAATTGATCTCTTCATCTACATGCGTAAATGTGTTATTTCCAAAAAAGGTGAGAATTTTATAAGGACTATGTACATCAAAAAGGAAAGTTCCACCTGGTTTTAGATGCTGGTACACACGCTGAAACGTAGCTTGCACAGCTTCCTTTTCCGTAATATAGCTAAGGCAATCACAGAAGGAAATAACCGAATCAGCCGGGCTGACAGAGAGCTCTGTCATATCTTGTTCAACCCAATTAATATCAACATGTGCTGTCTTCATTTTTTCGTAGGCAATTGCAAGCATCTCTGGCGATAAGTCAACACCGGTTACCTGATAGCCTTTTTGGGCCAGAGGAATGGCAATACTGCCTGTACCACATCCCAAGTCAAGAATTGTCTGTGGCTTACCGTGTAGCTGCCAATAATCCTCCGCCCAAACCAGCCAATCCTGATAAGGCGTATCCGCCATCAACGCATCGTAGACTGTAGCTAAATGCGTATATGACATAGCCTTTTCCTACACTTCTACAGTGACGCGAGGTGCATCAGACCATAGTTTTTCAAGATTATAGAAGTCGCGTTCTTCTTTATGGAAAACGTGAACAACTACATCTCCACAGTCAACTAATACCCAACGACCTTGTTCTTCCCCTTCAATACCACGAATATTATACCCATTTTTATGCACCTGATCACGAATTTCACGAACAATCGCCTGTACTTGACGCTCATTGTTACCGTGACAAATGATAAAACGGTCTGCCATAACTGAGATGGTGTGGATGTCAAGCACCACAATATTTTCTGCTTTTTTATCTTCACACGCTTTATATGCTAGTTGAAGTAATTGATTGTCTAATTGTACCATGAAAGGCCTCCTCATTCTATTACAAGATCGTTATAAGCAAGCAAAGTGAGCGGATATACCCGCTGTTTTTTTTCAATTAAAAACCGTATTGTTCCTCCGAGCGCAAGTGCTAACGCCTGATTCAAATCTTGCTCTGCTAGGCACCTAATGTCCTCTACACCAGGATAATTGCGATTGGGTTCAATGTAATCAGCCAGACAAACAACCTTCTCCAGCAAGGACATGTTCTCACGGCCTGTCGTATGATAACGAATCGCTTGCAGTATCTCAGCATCCTGTATCTGTAGCTCCTGTTGTACCACAATCGCTCCTACAAAAGAATGCCATAATTCTTTATCCCCTGAGAGCAGATCCTGAGGTAAATCATAACGAAGAAGATAATCTCGTAGCCGCGAAATCTCCCAGCATTTGCAGTAATCATGCAGCAGTCCCGCTAACTCAGCTTTGATCGGATCTGCTCCGTAGCGAATGGCCAGCTTTTTGGCTGATTCTGCGACACCTAAGGTATGCTGGTAACGCTTTTCATGCATTTGAGCTCTAACCTGCTTAAGCAAGGCTTCTCTATGTTGGATCTGCTCCATATAACCCGCTCTCCTTTATATAGCATTCCACCGCTGAAGGAACAAGATAGCGAATACTTTTTCCAATCTGGATCTGTTCGCGGACATACGTAGAAGAAAGGTCCCAAAGCGGAATCTCGATAAAATCCACATAGGTTGTCCATCTTGAAGGTTGTGGTGCGAAGTGAGGACGATGAAATCCAATAAAACGTACCAGCTTTACCAACTCTTCTATGGCATGCCACTGTGGTAGCATCTCTACCATGTCCCCTCCAATAATAAATGAGAACTCGTAAGTAGGATGTAATGTAACTAATTGTTGCATCGTGTCAACAGTGTAAGAAGGACCTTCTCGATCCAGCTCTACCGTCGTAATTTGAAACTGCGGATGATTACGTATTGCTAATCGTACCATTTCTACTCGGTGAATAGCGTTTGCTACACTTTTTTTCTGTTGTTTATGGGGCGGAACATGAGCAGGCATAAACCAAATCTCATCAAGTTTTGCCTGCTCTCTCGCCTGCTCGGCAATTAATAAATGTGCATTATGAATTGGATCAAATGTGCCACCCATTATCCCAATACGTTTCATATGCTTTCTTTAATCCCTATGGTAGCACGATCGTTTTATTTTCTTTTGACTCTTTGTACAAAACAACGGTATGACCGATTAATTGTACCATTTCCGCACCTGCTCCAGTTGCCAAATCTTCTGCCACTGCATGCTTGTCATCCATATTATTTTGCAAAATGGATACTTTAATAAGCTCGCGTACCTCTAGAGCCTCTTGAATCTGCTTTACCATATTTTCATTTACTCCGCCCTTCCCTACTTGAAAAATAGGCGTAAGGTGGTGAGCCATAGAGCGCAAATAACGTTTTTGTTTACCAGTTAGCATTTAATTTCCTCCTTGTTGCAAATGCTGCAACACAATTTCTCTCATTTTGTCAGTAGGCGCCGCTTCACCTGTCCACAGTTCGTAAGCCAGCGCCCCTTGATTTATAAACATGCCAAGACCTGAGTGATGGGTTGCTCCGATTTCTTTGGCACACTGTAACAATTGTGTTTCTAATGGGTTATAGATTAAATCGCTTACGATTAAATCAGGCCGTAAGCATTTTCTATCTACAGGCATTTCATGAATATGAGGGTACATTCCAATAGAAGTCGTATTGATTAAAAGGGTGCTGTCTTGAATCGCTAGCTCCGCTTGAGCAAATGAATATACACGTATAGGGATTTGAGACCCTAGAGCCAGTGCCAATAATTCTGCACGCTCAAGTGAGCGATTCACAATCCGAATTTCTTTTACTCCACGTTCTACCAATGTACATGCAACTGCGCGAGCGGCACCACCAGCACCTAATAGCGTAACAGTCTGCCCTGTTAAATCAATCCCTGTTTCTTCTAATAACGAGCGAACATACCCTGTTCCATCCGTATTATATCCAATCAGGGTGCCATCTTCATTTACAATAGTATTAACGGCTCCAATCCGTTCTGCCAAGGGATCAATTTTATCCAAATACGGAATAACGGCTACCTTATGCGGTATGGTGACGTTAGCGCCTCGCATGCCTAAAGCACGAATAGCCTCGACCGCTTCTTTAATCTGATCATCATTAACTTCGAAAGCTGCATAAGCAAATGGCAATTGTTTTTGTTCAAAAGCCGTATTATGCATCACTGGAGATAAGGAATGTCCTACAGGACGTCCAAACAGCCCAACCATTGTCGTTTTACTATGTAACAGGAAGACCCCTCCCCCAAGTAAAGTTAGAAAAGCCCCTCCGCAAAGAAGGGGCTTGCTTGTTGTTCAAGTGATCGACACAGACTTGATTAAATTAAGCCTTTTCGTAATCCGACACTTACACCCTTTGGCACATGTACTTCTACGACCCCTTTTACTTTTCCCTGAAGCGCAATCCAGCCAAGCCCAGCAATAACAATATCAGTTGGTCCATTTGTATCAATTTTTAGCGTATAGCGGGTAAATGGCAATAACGCTTTAGCCGCTTCTCCTGAAGGTGGGGCAAGCATCTCCCCATGATGCTTCTCCAGCACTTCTTCCGCATTATCTAATTTTGTACGGTGAATGTACAGGTCATTAGCCAAATAGCAAGCAAATGGCTGACGTTCTCCCCTTACATAGTCAACGCGAGCCAATCCACCGAAGAACAACGTCTGTTTATCGTTTAATTGGAAGACGCGCGGATTAATCCGTGATTTCGGAGTAAGTTTGCGTAAATCCTCAGGTGACACAAGATGACCAATCTGATCACGATTAATAATACCAGGTGTATCAAATATAGAACGTCCATCCTCTAGAGGAATTTCGATCTTATCTAAGGTAGTTCCTGGGAAAGGCGATGTGGTGATTTCCATGTCCGCTGCACCGTAATCGTGTAAAATCCGATTAATCAGCGTGGATTTACCAACATTCGTTACCCCTACAATATAAACATCGCGTCCTTTGCGGAATTCACCAATCCGAGCAAGCAGCTCATCAATCCCTGTTCCTTTTTCCGCACTCACGAGAACCACTTCATTCGGCTTTAAACCACGTTCTTTCGCTTCATGCTGAATCCAGTTTTTCACACGATTAAGATTAATATTGCGCGGTAATAAATCTACTTTATTTCCGACCAACAAGATTGGATTTTGTCCAACAAAGCGTGGCAATCCCCGTAGCCAGGAACCTTGGAAATCAAATAAATCAACTACCATAACCACTAAGCATTTTGTGGAACCAATTCCATTTAAAATACGGAGAAAATCATCATCATGCATTTCTACAGGCGCTACTTCATTATAGTGTTTAATGCGAAAACAACGCTGACAAATCACTACTTCACGCTTCAATGCAGAAGCTGGTGCATAGCCTGGCTTCGCTTTATTTTCTGTCTGTATTTCAACTCCACAGCCCGCACAGCTAACTGGGCCCTCGAAGTCCTGATTTACTTCTTGTTGTTGTACCACGAAATCATTCCTTTCTTGCTCATCCAGTGCAGGGCAAGTCGTTCCATTTTCCGGTTAAATCGCGTAAAAAAACCATCCGAATTTTTAACTGGAACAACCAAAATGGTATGAAACCCTAAAAGGTTGCCGCCCAGCACATCTGTAAACAATTGATCTCCAATAACGACTGTCTCCTCAATGCGAACATTCATAATTTCAATCGCACGTTTAAACGCCTGATTGGTAGGCTTTCGCGCAGCTGGAATATAGTGGCATTGTAAGGGTTCACAAAAGTGTAAAACCCTTGCCTTATTATTATTGGATACAACCGTCACTTGAATTCCTGCTTCATCCAAACGCTTAAACCAATTCATTACTTCTGGAGTAGCATCAGGTGTATCCCATCCAACTAACGTGTTATCCAAATCAGTGATTACCGCTTTGATGTTACGTTTTCGGAGTTCATCTATATTAATGGAAAAGATGGATTCCACATACTCATTTGGGGTTAACTTCTGTAAAAGCAAATGCCGTACCTCCCGCTCACCGTTCACTGGTCTTGCATGCACCACGAACGAGATATCGGGACTAACTATACCATATTTGGAAGGCTTGTTGCAAAACAAAATCAAATCTGCTATAAAGAAAGGTTCTCTTTTTCAATTAATTTGCAAACCCGCTCTGTTGGCCGCCAACAATCAAAACGATAAGAAGGCTTCGTCTCATACCCGAGCCTTCCACAGGAGTACGTGGTTTTATCACCCTGACCGCCCTTGTGCACACAAAAATGCTGACATGTCGCACAGCAATGAAACCGATTCGTATCAGCCATCTCGTTTATTCCTCTGTTCTTCCAAACCAATGATATCGATTTCGGGCAACCCAAGCATATGCTTTTTCACCAAAATAAGCAGCACCGGGCAAATAAAAGAACGGGGATAACCAGCAAAAATAAGTAAGGGCAAGCAATTGTCTCACTGCATAAAATGCTCGTAGACGTTCTCCTGAGGGAAGAAGGACCTCCATTGCTTCTCCGCATGCTTTATCCTGTAAATCACAAGCAGGCGCATCCTCGTAATGACGCCACTCTATCTGATGCTTTTTCCCGGGTAACAATAAACTAGTTAGCCGTTCACGAATAAAGCAGCACATCTTGCAATGCTCATCATAATAAACAATAGTCTTACTCATGTTACATTCCTTCTTTCCAAGCGGGGAGTGAAAAAATACTAAGCTGTTCAAATCTTTCCTTCTGTTCCTCTTCCCGCAGAAAATTAGAAAAGCCGACACCAATCAATCTAACACCGCTTGAGAAATCAAATTCGTCCAATAAAAATTCTAACCATTCCTCCCAGGATGTTCCTGACATTACTTTACGCTGTTTGCTTTTTGTTGTGAAGTCAGTAAATCTTACTTTCAGCGTGAGGGTTTGAGGATGTACCCCCTCCTGCTCCGCTTCTTCTTTTATATGAGCAAGTAATTCACGGGCAATTTCAGCGATTCGGTCACGCTCCTGCAAATCGTACACTAGGGTGGTTTCGCGGCTAATGGATTTAACAGGGCGATCCATTTCAATTTCTCGTTGATCAATTCCGCGTGCACGCCCGTATAGCGCATGTCCCCACTTGCCAAATAGTTGAACCATTTCCTCTACAGACAGTTCCCACAAATCTCGAACTGACTCAATCCCCTTTTTAGATAAAACCTCCTGCGATTTTTTACCTACACCATGTAAAACACTAATTGGTAACGGAGCCAGAACATCCAAAGCATTTTCCGCACGGATAATGACAAAAGCATCTGGTTTTTTCAAATCACTGGCGATTTTGGCTAGAGACATATTGTAGGATAACCCGATACTACAGGTAAGACCCGTTTCTTGTTTAATACGTCTTTTCAACTCTTTGGCAATGGGAACTGCGTTTTCGTAATGGGACACATCTAAGTAAGCTTCATCTAGTCCGATGGGCTGATACAATTCCGCATACTCGGTATAAATCCGTCTAATTTCCTCGGATTTTTCATGATAACGAGCGAAGCGACATGGAACAAAAATACCCTGTGGACATTTTTTTCGTGCAAGAGCAACTGGCATAGCAGAACGCACACCAAACGAACGTGCCTCGTAGCTGCAGGTAGCTACTACGCCCCGATTGCCGGTGCCTCCCACAATGACAGGCTGATTCCGCCATTCTGGATGATCCAGTTGTTCTACGCTAGCATAAAATGCATCGATGTCCACATGAATAAATTTTTTCATAGCCGCTTCACCCAAACATATATTCTCATCCGAATCTATTGTTATTATAGAACACTGGGTGTAACGATTCAATTCACTTCGTTGGGCTATTTGCATTTTGAGTAGTATCCCAGGGTTTGTTTACCCATCTACGCATGGCAAAGCACCCGCGGAACCATTCATCCATTCCTTGTGCAATCCATACCCCAAGCAAACCAAGTCCAAAATAGATACCAAGCGTATAACTAAAGACTACCGCAATCCCCCACATCGCAAAAATGCCGATGATTACTGGGAATCGAACATCACCAGCAGACTTTAACGAACCCATTAAAACAATGTTCATCGCTCTACCTGTTTCGGTAAGAACCATAATCCACAAAACAGGGAGGGCTACAGCAATAATAGCTGGGTCAGTCGTAAACATTTGTAAGATCGGTGAGCCTAACAATGCGATAATCAGTGTCGTGGCAAACGAGGCACACATTGAAATTTTTAAGGTGCGCATCCCTCGACGTAATGCCTGATCGTATTGTTTCCCGCCAATATAACGGGCCACCAGCAACTGTGTACCTTGTGCAATCGCTAATGTAAATAGATAGCAGATCATAGAAATATTCAATACATAGACACGTGCTGCCAGCGATGCAGTTCCCATCATCGCAATAAATCCTGTAATGATTACTTGTGATAGCTGATAGGACAAATTTTCACCAGCCGAAGGAATCCCAATCGCTAAAAGGCCTTGGATGTCCTTTTTTCTTACAATAAAGATATCTTTAAATCGAATACGTAAAGCAAGCTGACGAACAACCAAATAGATCAAAGCACCCACTGCAAAGGCACGTGCGACCACCATTGCCCAAGCTACGCCAGTCACTCCCGTAATAGGCAATCCAAAAATACCGGTAATCGCGATAACATTACCACCAACACTAATCATGTCCATCAACAGGGTAACCATCAAGGAGTCCTTCGTATATCCATGACTGCGAAGTACAGCACTTAAAGCTAAGGCAATTGATTCTAGAAACAAGGACGCCCCACAAATTTGTACAAACAAAAGTCCATAGGTAAGAACATCTCCTTCAAGCTCAAAAAGACCAAGGAATTGTTTACCAAATATTACTACAATTGCAGCAACAACCATTCCAAACCAAAAATTTAAGCCAAAAGCAGATCGTGCTAGCTGTCTTGCCTGATCTAATTGATTAGCTCCTAGTCTTTGACCAATCAAAATAGTCGCACCAATTGACGTCACGTTAAAAATTAAAATAAAAATATTTAAGAGCTGATTTGCCACGCCTACACCTGTAGCTGCGTCATCGGAATAATGACTCAGCATCAGAGTTGCAATAATCCCCATCCCCATATGTAGCGCTAATTCAAAGAAGATCGGCCACGTAATTTGAAATAGAGTTTGACGCTGATATTTATTTGTTTCTGTGTTCACATTCACCCTTCTTTACTCCATTGACATCGATTCATTCTCAAAGATTTGTTCATTATAACGCGATGTTAGGTGGATGGGAATAGAGATAAACATGCAGACAAAAAAATGAGCTACCCACAAGGTTAGGTAGCTCCCATTTATCTTTTTTTAGGTTTTCTCCACTACACTGTTCATTACGATCAAGGAAATCTTACATGTCTTGTATGTTACTGTGTTGCTTATTTAAATGTTTTAAAACGCTCATCTAGTGGTTTGAATTCTTTTTCGTTAGGAGCCATTGTTGGTTGACCAAATGGCATTTGAGCAATTAGTTTCCAATGAGCTGGAGTATTCCACTCTTTTCTCACGTCTTCATCAATTAATGGATTGTAATGCTGCAAGGTAGCTCCTAAGCCTTCCATTTCAAGAGCAGTCCAGATAACAAATTGATGCATACCAGAAGATTGTTGAGACCAAATAGGGAAGTTATCTTTATAAAGCGCAAAATCCTTTTGCAATTGCTCTACAACTTGTTGGTCTTCAAAGAAAAGCACTGTTCCGTAACCATTACGGAAAGATTTCATTTTTTCTTCAGTTGGAGCAAAGTTGTTATCCCCAACTACCTTACGCAATGCTGCTTCTGTCAAATTCCACAATTTATCATGTTGTTCTCCTAATAGAAGCACAATGCGAGCTGTTTGGGAATTAAATGAAGATGGCGTATGCTTTAGGGCAAATTCGATGATTTCTTTGATTTTATCGTCTGAGATGCTTACTTCTTTGCTGATACCATAAATAGAACGTCTTCCTTCAACTGCTGTATAGAAATCTTTTGCCATGGTAGATGCCTCCCTGTTGTTAGAAAAAATAATGCTACTCAAAACATTGCCCTATTGGCGTCAAATTATACAGACGCAACAGTGAAACGTTTGTTTACAAATTGTGGATTTTCAAGCTCGTCTAGTACTGCAATCGCATAATCCTCCATGCTGATAGAGCTTTCACCTTTTGCATTTACCAATAAATTGTCTTCCCCTTTTTGATAACGCCCTGTGCGCTCACCTGGTTCAAACATGGCTGATGGGCTCAAGAAAGTCCATTGAGGTAGATTGGATTGCTTTAGAATCTCTAGATTTTTGCCTTGATTTGTCGCTGTAGCCAAATATTCTTTAGGGAATTCTGGTGTTTCAAATAGACGAACCGTTTTCGTTTCATCTACAAACAAGCTTCCCGCTCCTCCAACTACAAATAACTTTGTTTGTGGAGCATTTTTTAGCGCTTCAATCAAAACATTTCCTGCTTCCACATGTAAATGTTCTTCGCCTGGTTTTGCACCAAAGGAATTAACAACAACATCAAATTTATTTAAATCCTGAGTAGTTAGGTCAAATATGTCTTTTTGTAGTACGGCTACCTTTTGGTTTTGATCAAGCTTAGATGCATCGCGGACAATAGCTGTCACTTCATGACCTCTTTGCAATGCCTCTTGCATGATCAATTTTCCTGCTCTTCCTGTTGCTCCAATAATAGCGATTTTCATCGTATAGGCCTCCTTATTTAGGAATCAAATATCAAACACGGTGCTCATTTGAATAAATCAGATCAGATCAAGTCATTGGACAACCGCTCTTCTTGTAACTATTTTAGTTACAACTAAACCTTTTGTCAAATGTTTTTTTTAGATTGCCCAAAATTAGCCGATTTGTGCATAGAATCTAACAAACTTTTCCCTTATGTTACGCTTTATATCTAGCAAAAAAGCGCGTAAACAAAGGAATCCCTCGTTCCTTGTTCACGCGCTTTCGTTTTCCTTATGCTTCTGTTTGCTGGTTCACTAGCTGTACAAACGCCATACAAATCCCAAGCATTTGTTCGTCATGCATCCACATACGTTCAGGATGCCATTGGACTGCAATTGTCCGACCATCTTCGCTTTCAAAGCCTTCAATGACCCCATCAGGAGCCACAGCCGTCACACGGTAACCTGTAGGCAATGTTTTAACAGCCTGATGGTGAGAGCTATTGACTAAAACTGTTTCAGATCGTAAAGCCCTCTTTAAAAAGCCATCTGACACCTGAATGTAGTGAGAGCCGTACTGCTTTGAACCAATTTGCTGATGTTGCAACGCGTTTGGATATGCACTCTCGATATCCTGAATCAGGCTACCCCCGACTGTTACAGCTATCATTTGTGCCCCTCTGCATATTCCAAGCATTGGCTTACGTGCACGTAATAGAGCACGGATTAGTCGGAGCTCGGCTTGATCACGTTCGTAGTCCACTTCACCAAGCCGTTGATGAGGAGCTTCTCCGTAGAGATGAGGGGCAGGATCAACGCCACCAGTCAAAAGCACAGCGTCCACAGCCTCAAGCATCTCAGCAATTGGATAGAATTCCTCGTGTATTAACGGCAAAAGAAGCGGTATTCCTCCGCTTCTGATAATGCCTTCCACGTAACAATGACTCGTGTAGAAAAAATGATCCACACGATTGTCTGAAACATACATTTTGGAACTAGCGATCCCGATAACCGGACGCAAGCCTCTCGCTCCCTTTCTACTCGCGACGGGCGTATTTATAATCGACGAAGCCTAGTGCGTCGATGACTACGCCTTTCACATCATCCTTTTGTAACCATTTATATGTGTAATAGTAGATCGGAGTGACTGGCATCTCATTCATGAGCATCGTATCAGCTTGTTTTAATAGCTCCCTACGTTTCTCCTGATTACCTTCTGCTGAAGACTTGGCTAAAAGCTCGGTATATGTTGGGTTAGACCATCCAGATTTGTTGCTACCACCTTCTGCTTTAAATACCTCCAAAAAATTAATTGGATCATTAAAATCACCAATCCAACTAGCACGTGCAATTTGGAAGGAGCCTTCCTTCATCGCTTCACGTACTACTTTTAACTCCATGTTTTTCAGTTTCACTTCTACGTTCAAGGTTTTGCGCCATTGATCCTGTATAGCTTGCGCAAGCTTTGCATGTAACTCATCCGTATTATACAAAAGCTCGATTTCCGGTAATTTTGTCAGCTTCTCTTCTTTTAAGCCCTCTGCTAACAGTTGTTTCGCTTTCGGAATATTATTATCTGTAAAATAACCACTAGGGTTTAATGACATGGATGGAGGTAGGATTCCAAGTGCCGCTGTTCCCCCCGTTTGCACAATGTTATCAATCAGTGCCTGACGATTGATCGCATAGGCAAATGCTTGACGTATTTTTTTATTGTTGAATGGAGCTTTTTTGGTGTTAAATACATACCAGTACGTTCCCGCTGTCGCTTGCGTATGCAATTTATCTTTTAATGCACCAATCGCATCTGACGGAATATCTCCTAGGGGAGAACCAGACCAATCTAGCTCGTTGTTATCATACATGCTCAATTCTGTTGTAGAATCCTCAATCATGTTAAACTCTAACTTTTCCAATTTTACATTCGTTTTATCCCAATACGTCGGATTCTTCTCAAATGTAATCTTAGATTTATGCTGCCATTCTTTCATAATAAATGGGCCGTTTCCAACTAGTGTGGACGCATTATTTGCCCATTTCTCATTAGCCTCTACCACCTTCTGGTTCACTGGATAGTAGGTCACGGAGGACAGTAACTCCAGGAAGAAAGGAGTTGGATTTTCTAGCTTTACCTCCAGTGTCTTATCATCAAGCGCTTTTACACCTACTTGATCTAATGTTACCTCTTTGGCATTGGCCTTTTGACCATTCTTAATATAATAAAGCTGGTAGGCATACTCAGAGCCTGTTTTGGGATCTAAGACACGTTTCCAAGCATATTCAAAATCCTTAGCGGTAACCGCATCACCATTTGACCATGTAGAGTTACGTAATTTGAAAGTATATGTTTTCAAATCGTCTGAAATCGTATAGCTCTCTGCTACTGATTCATGCAGCTTGCCATCCTCGCCCAAACGGAACAAGCCATCAAAGGCGGAGCGGGCAACAGCCATGGAAATGGCGTCCTGTGCTAAACCTGGGTCAGCAGTTGGCGGTTCGGTTTTAATATTGAGGCGTAATTTCTGTTCCTTCGTCCCAGCATTTGCTGTCTTTTCAGGTTTAGAAGTTGAATCGGAACTGTTTGTACTAACTACACCACACCCCGCTAGCACGGAAGACAGAAGCAGGATAGTACAGAGGGAACGGATGGGAAATCGCTTCATCGGTTTACACTCCTCATTTTTCAAATAGCAAAAAATCTTTTCGATCTTTCTTCACGAGGTTCACAAGGAAAAGCACTTTACCATTAGAGTAAGAAATCGAATTTTTGCATAATCATTCATACCATCAACGGTATATTTTCTTGTCCTAATGCGCTTTTCGGCTCATGCCCTCAGTGAAAACTTTTTATTATTATAGTGGATTCGTTTATTCATGTATATACAAATGTAATCAAACGATGGTGATATTTTCATGATAAGATCACTTGGAGCACAGATGCTGGAAATGACGGAAAAGCCTGGTGGCCAATGAGAAATCTATATAGAGTATCTTTCTACGGGTGAATATTTTATGCATAAAGAAAACAATCTTTTCTATTCAGCTAGTCTTGAATCAATCAAAGACCATTTTACCTAGCTTACCAATAGTTTGTTTAGCGATGTACTTCTCTAATCCATGTTGTAAAAGAAATAATCTGATTTCAACACAAAAAGACGCCCGTAACAACACGAACGCCTTTTACTACTACCGTTTTTTCTACTTATGCTTAGGGCTTGCTATGGCTCCGCTATGAGTCTTTGCACTTCCTCTAGCAATTCCTCTACGCCTGGTCTGTCAAACTGAGAACTGCCGATATAGGCATAGCGGATAACCTGTTCCTTGTCCAATAAATACGCGCTCGGAACAGCAATCCGAACAGAATCCCATTTGATAGGAGTAAACACCTCATACGCTTTTATTACTTCACGAGTTGAATCTGAGAGCATGGGAAATGGCAGCTTGGTGCTATCGGCATACTGCATGAGATTTTGTAATTTTTGACCCGCAATAATAACAATAGGTACACCTAGCTTGTCAAAACGAGTACAGGCCGTCTGTAAGGCTTCCAACTGTCTACGACAATTCGGACACCAGGTTCCCCGAATAAATAAAAGAAGCAAAGGCTTACCCGCATATTGATCTAGCCTGATCGTTCCTTTGGTGGATTCCAGTGCAAAATCTGGAGCTTTATGCCCGATTGCTAAACCTTTTTTCCCCATATGATCTCCCCCCTCTACTCTCTTGAGCGGTTCGTCATTTGTTGCCACACTGTCCCGCTTGCTTCTTCTCCACCCTCGATTCGCTCAATAGCTAATTTAATTTGCAAGCTAATTTCAAACTCCCTATCCTCTTCAGCTTGGTGTAGAGCTGGCAAGGCTGATTCATCGCCTACTTCATATAGAAAACGAGCAGCACGCCAACGAACCAATTTATTGGAATCACGCAAAGCTTCGATCATCGCTGGGATCGCTTTAGGGTTCCCTAAGTCAGATAAGGTGTCACCTGCTGTTCTTCTAACGGAAGGTGAAGCATCCCGTAAGGCTAGATACAACAAAGGAAGAACTTCTTCTGTCCCAATCATCCCCAAATAAACAACAGCCAAGCGACGTATAGACGCTTTCTCATCCTCCAATGCTTTTTTCATCAGTGAAAGGTCTTCTTCGGTTGGCTCCATTCGCTCTAATACAGCATAGCGTTTACGCCAATCAGGATCGGTAAACATTTCTATCGTCACCTTTAGCGGTGGCTGGGGTTTTGGCAGCTCCTGTTGTCCCCCTTGAGCTAATGCTACTTGCAGTAACGCTTGTAAACGCGCCTCGTCATAAGCAGCATCTAATTCCTGTGCTACTTCCTCACCGACTTCCTTTGCATTTCCATAACGTGCGCCTTGCTCAACCCACTGACGCTCTGTAATTAAGTTCGGGGAACTAACTCCAGCCTGCATAGCCATTTTTGCAAACCGTTCTGGAAGTCCCGTACGGGTTTCTTCTCCATTTGCAATAACCTTTACCTGCATAGGAATATCTCTAAACATTTGTACATATACTTGTAATTCGCCAAAGGCAGGTGCTTCTTCCTGATTATGAGCCCAATCATTGCTACTCATTTCTTCGGCACCCAATATCTCTTTCGCTTCTGCTAGTATTGGTTGCCAAGCTGCATTTGACAATCGTTCTAATGCAATAAAGTCTACAACCTGAAAAACCCCTTTCACTCCTTCAATACCTAACAGCTTTTGGATATACTGCGGGGCCTGTCCTTTTGTTTTTTGGGTAAAATTATGTTGAACACCATTCGGAAGCTGTTCATCTAACGTCAGCTTCATGGTATTAGGACTTGGTGTTGGTTCAATGGAGCGAATTTTCATTAGCTCAACTCCCCCTTTTTTTCATGATAAGTGATTGTCTCAAGTTAGCGATATCTCCAGCGTTACGCATGCTTTTCGCTAGTATAGCATAGGATAATCCAGCCAATAAAACTTCACTGACAGTTTGGAGCATCTTTCGTTGCTTTTGATTGTTCATTTATGTAAGACAAAAATGGGTCACTTTCTCACCCATTTTTACTGTTGTTATTCTCCCTATTGAACTAGCAATTCGTATGTTACCTCTGTCACATATGGGTCTGGCGTATCAGGAAGCTTCATTTTACCACGTATCTGTAATTGATGAACTCCAATGCTTAATGGTTTTAGCATGAGCCAAAAGCCATCGGTAGCTGCATTCGCCTTTTTACATGTACCAACAGGAACCTCTATGTCAAGAAGATTATCATAAGGTAGCTGAATGGGGAAAATTGGAGAAGAAACACGATACACTTCCGTTTTAATTGGATATCCATCCAAAATAACGTTTGCTTCTACAATATGGTCTGCTAGATATTTTGCACCACCGGATAAATCTAGGGGCATTCCTGTTATTTTTGGTAAAAGAAGGTCATTACTGACTGCACTACATACGGGGAAAAAGATCGGCTTTGTATGTGGAATCGTACATGTACGATTCGCTGGGCGTCCACTGTAACTTCCAGCCAAAAACCAAACGGGTCTTTCGTGTTGTTTCATTTGATACACTTCTGAGTAGTCGCCAGTTAGGTCCAATAATGGATGAATAGCCTTTGGAATGGAAAAAGCCCATTGCCACCATTCTATCGCCCAATCACTATAACTTTTATAAGACGGTTGCGAAGTCGGAGGAAAGACCCGCGGGTCAACAATAAGTTCGTGACTCATTGATTTCACCTCCTACCTTATCTTATTTCAATGTACATGAAGCGAAACGGCAGATGGTGAGGTTCGATTGTCTTTTTTGCCTTTTTAAAAAAAACAGGGCGTAAATGGTATCTTTTTTCTTTTTTTGGAATAGAATAGTTCGTGCTGTTTTTAGTATCACACTAGCTATCTCCCTTTTACCAATCATGATATTTTTTCTAAATGTTCAAAAATAATTAACAATTACCTCCTATCTTTTTCCTTATTTTGGATCATAATAGGAAGTAGAAAGCCTCTTGTATTACCAAACTTTTTGAAACTTATTTGTTTCTGCATCGTATAAACAAGTAAGAATATAAATAGGAGTTGAAAGAGTGATGAGGACGTACACATTTTTGTTCGAAACAAAAACGAACAGATGGGAAGAACGTGTAGAAGCGAACAGCATGTTGGACGCCGCTCGCAAAGCAAAGGTATTGGCTATTGAAAAATCAAAAGCCCTAGCGACCAAAATTATGTTCTCCTTTTACCACGTTCGAGCAGTATAAGAAGCTATCTTCTTTGCAATAGATATGGCAGGTGATCCACAACATGTTATCAGCAGCATATGTCCAATGAAACGCTCCCTTTTATTTAGAAAGGGAGCGTTTTGCTATATACAAAGCTGGTATTATCCTCAATTTTTCTATTTCGCCTTCAGATGATAGCAGATCCAATCAGACGCTACATTCTTGATCTGTGTCAGGAAACATATACTAAGGTAAAGAGTACTGATCAAAAACTTTAGCTATGCCTTTTTCTTGTCTTTATGCTCATCATGCTATGTAGATGGGCGAGTATTTGTTTTAGGAGGCATTTCTGATATCGTAAGTAGCTTTTTATTCTCCTTTCTTCAAATCTAAGCGCTCTAGTAATTCTAGTAGGAACGGTCGTCATCATCTATATTGTTATCTTAGACGCCTATCTTATAAAACACAAAAAAACCGATGAATTATCTTCATCGGCTTTTCTATAAAGTATGGCGGAGGGAGAGGGATTCGAACCCCCGTGACGTTGCCGCCTAACGGTTTTCAAGACCGCCCCGTTATGACCACTTCGGTATCCCTCCGTGTAGTAAATGTTGGTAACAACCTCTCAACAAAATCTATTATAACTGATGTAAATTTATTTAGCAAGAGTGAAATAAAATTTTTTTATATTTTTTTGAAGCACTAAAAAAACGCTTAGACATGTATGAACCTTTCTCTTTGAGTCAATATCCATTATATGGTACCATCTACATTATATTATCATCCCAGATGCAGACACCATGGAGGCAATCGCCTGCTCATCTATAACTAGACCACAGCAGATCCTATATGCTTGGGAAGGAGACAGGATTAAATGAATACGCAGCCATATAAGTCGAATCGTATCCATGCACATCAGTCCAAAATCCGGACAATCCTTACCGTTCTCGGAATTATTTTAATTGCCGCCAATCTCCGTGCTGCCATAACAGCAGTTGGACCTCTGATTGGTGATATTCTTCATACAACAGGTCTATCTGGCACTACTGCTGGAATGTTAACTACCCTGCCTTTAATTGCTTTTGCAATCCTATCTCCCATTACCCCAAAACTAGCCCGTCAATTTGGTATGGAAAAAACTTTATTTATTGGGCTACTTGTACTTAGCCTAGGTATTCTCTTACGCTACTTTCCTTCAACTGTTTTTCTATTTGTTGGTACCGCTTTGATTGGGTCAGCAATCGCAGTCGGAAACGTCTTGTTACCCAGCCTGATCAAACGTGATTTTGCCCATAACATTGGAATTATGACGGGCGCTTATTCTCTATCAATGGGGATCTTTGCCGCACTAGCATCTGGACTTAGTGTACCGATTGCACACGGATTACAGGTTGGGTGGAGGGGCTCGCTATTCAGTGTGGTCTTTCTGAGCATTGTGGCTACATTGATATGGATTCCTCAGCTTCACTCTCTACATATTCCGCAAAAATCATCAATAAATAAGGTGTCTGGAAAAAGCATTTGGCGTTGTCCTCTTGCTTGGCAGGTCACACTCTTTATGGGCTTGCAGTCATTAGCTTTTTACGTAAGTATTTCATGGTTACCGGCTATCTTAATCGATCGTGGCTATAGTGCCGAATCAGCAGGGTGGATTTTGTCTCTCATGCAATTTGTCAGTTTACCAGTTAGTTTTATTGTTCCAATGATAGCTGGTCGCAGTAGGAATCAGAGTGGACTAGCCGCTCTCGTTTCGCTGCTTGGCATGATTGGCTTTACTGGGCTTCTTTTAGGTAATGACGCTTTGTTGTTTCTATGGATTATGTTTATTGGATTAGGGCAGGGTGGAAGTATCAGTCTGGCTCTCACTATGTTTGCCCTGCGCGCTCCCAACGTTATGGTATCAGCAGAGTTATCTGGTATGGCCCAGTCAATAGGGTATACACTAGCAGCTTGTGGTCCTATTTTGTTTGGATTTTTACACGATATCATGAATGATTGGAATCCTTCTCTGCTTGGGATTATTGTGGTTATTTTCCTACAGCTACTCGTGGGTCTAGGTGCAGGTAAAGATGCTTATGTAACACAGCTAGATACATCGGAAAAAACTAGTCATTCCTCATAAATAAGGTCTGAAATAGGGTAAGCTCCCATAAGCTTACCCTATTTCTCGTTCATATTCCGAATCTAAATCAATCCTGGTAGGGAGTTTTTCGATCTTTTCTTTGTTCAAGCTATCCTTAGAATCATACACAAAGATTTGTTACCCTTTCACTTCTTACGCATAAAATGTATAACGCTAAAGGAAGGGGGTGATATCTTTTGTCTTATCACATCCATGTTTCCATATCTAAGCGAAAATTATATTTATTCAATGGAAACAAGCTCGTTCGATCATACCCAGTAGCTTTAGGTAAAATCGCTACATCAACACCGTACGGGAATTTTACCATTATTAGCAAAGTCCCTTATCCATATTCTTACCCAGGCGGTCCCTTAAGTGCGTTTGGTACATATTGGATGGGTCTGAGCAAACCTCACTACGGAATCCACGGTACCAACAATCCAGCCTCCATCGGAAAATATGTATCACACGGCTGTATTCGTATGTATAATCGTGACGTAGAGACCCTTGCCAAACTAGTGCCAATCGGAACACCTGTCTATATACGTAGAGAGTGATCATAAAGCCATTGAATATTTCAGAATCTCTTCTTTCTCAACATACGATTCTGTTATCGAATGTTTTTTTCTTTGCGGATATTTTGCTCTCTTTCCATAAATGTGTACGTTTTCCTTCGATATGAACATGCTCCGTGAACCTTGTCCCACAACTTAGTCAGACAATTCGGACATCTGTATCTTTGGCGTTTTACCTCTATTTTTCTTGGCTCTCCGTCTACAAGATCGTCGAATACCTGAATGCGGCTTTCGGTTTTGTGAAGCTTTTGGTTCTTACAAACTGGGCATCTTTTAGGAGGTTCGGTGTAGACATTCATTAGTAACCACACTCCTCATCGAAGTATTTAATTAAAAGAAGTTATATCTTATTTTATTTTAATCTACTACCAAAAGTAAACCTAATTGTAATTTCTTTTGTTACATGGAAGATCTTCTTACTATCAGGAGACTAGTAATCTAACTGAGTCGATTCCTGTATAGCTATCATCTTAACGTTATATGTATAAAAATGAAAAAGCACCTGTAAGAGGTGCCTTTACAACCGCTAGTATCATTTACGTATTTTATAGATCAGGCTTCAATAATAATTCCGTTTAATTTTAGGTTCACCGGATTAGCAATTGTGTCTCCAACTGGACAAGTTCGCTCTAAAAATTCTACAAATGATTCTACTCGTTCTTTTGGAGCATCTGTTTTGACATGAAAGGTGTATCTGATCTCAGAATATCCACGACGAACATCAGATTTATTCATGAAACCATCTGTATCGAGATCACCTTCTACCTCTACCCAAAAATCATCAAGATGAATGTCAAATTTTTTGGCATATACTCTAGCAACGATAGATTGGCAGGCACCTAATGCGGAAAGCACCACTTCTACAGGATTCATTCCAGTATCAGTCCCACCTAAGCTTTTTGGTTCATCAATCGTCAACTCAAAATTTCTGGAGCGGGCTTTAACGACCATTCCATCTTGCAAATGTGAAGTTGCTTTGAATGTTTGAATAGGCATTCTGAACACTTCCTTATCATCGAATAAATGACTGAATAATCAAATTATATCACTTTTTCTCTGATCATCCTAATGTAAATTTAATGACCTTTAACACCTTTATCTACACATCACAATTACAAGATTTCCAGACTGACCAAGACTAGCATACATGTAATATTTTTGGATTCCTCTCGAACGAGATTTCATTCGTTCATCATGAACCATACTTATTTGTCTATTTTTCTAATAATGTAATAAAAACATTAGGTGCAACTTCAATGTCTTGCACTTCTATAAATCCAAACATCGAATAGAGCTTTTTCGCCGGAATATTCTTTGCACCAGTACTAACCGTTGTTTTCTTTCCTTTGGCCACATTCTCTATTACATAACCCACCAAGCTTCTGGCTATGCCTTTTCGAAAATGGTTAGGATGAACCACTAATCGACAGATTTCCAAATGATTTTGATCCACTGTATAAGAAATAACCCCTGCTAATTCTTCTTCTAACAGATAGCCTAAAAAATTTTCATTGCATGTACGAATGGTTTCAACTGTGTCTTTTAACTGAGGAATTCCGTAAAAATGAATGATCTCTGCCTCTATTTTATATGCAGGAATTTGTACGTTAAGAATTTTTTTAGCTATTTCTTCGTCGCTTACATGAAGATTCGTAATCATATGCCACATCCCTTATGTTCTTTTCCTTATACGTTAAGTAAACCATCAATAAAAAAAGTTTCAATACTTGAACTTTTCTATGTATTGGTTCTAAGCATGTAAATAACAAAGGTACGGATCAATGATGAAATTTTTGGGGGAGTGTTCGATTGACGTTTCTCTTGTACTCCCCCACGATCAAATCATCTCCCGCCCTGCGTCTGTTTCGTTCGATAAAACTCGTGAAACAGCTTCATCAATGCTCTTTTTTCAATACGAGATACATATGAGCGAGAAATCCCCAATTCACGCGCTATTTCCCGCTGTGTTTTTTCCTTGTCTTGATCTAGGCCAAAACGACCGATGATGACCTCTTTCTCACGTTCATCTAAAATATGAATATGCTGATAAATCTTATTGCTTTCCAGTTTAAGCTGGACCGCATCTACTACCTCATCTGTTTCTGTGCCCAGAACATCTATCAAGGTAATTTCATTTCCTTCTTTATCCATTCCAATCGGATCATGCAGAGATACATCCTTTTTGGTTTTTTTCAAACTACGTAGGTGCATCAGAATTTCCATTTTACAGTCAATAGTGATGCATGGTTAGAATGTGTAAATTTCTACACTGTCCTCAAAAACTCTTACTTCACGGACGATGTGACGAATCATTTTCTGTTTCTCTTCAAAGGTAAGCTCCTCTCGTCCTTTATTTAGGTAATATTCGACAGCCTCCAGAAGCTGGCTCTTACTATACCTGTTCCTTTCCTGATGCAAAACTGAAGCTGTAAGAGCAGTTAATTCCTTTGTTAATTCTGCTTCTCTTTCTTTAAGCTCACGAATAGATTGTTGAATCTCTTCTTGGGATATATCAAGTCCTTGAGAAAATAACATAAGTAGCCGTTTTCTACCCGACTTCGCCTTTACGATCTCTTTTTCCAATCGAGATATCTCAGCTTCCTCCAAAGAAGAATTTTGATCAAGCTGCGCTATCTCACTTGCTGCCGCAATTTCGTTCGGTTGATTCAGCCAGGTCCTAATTGTTCTCCATACCTCATTCTCCAGCTCCTTCGCTTTTATTTTCCTACCGCAACCAAAATGTTTCGCACCAGAGAAATTTTTTACATCCGTATATTCAAGTATGGGCTTTCCCCAGTTACTTGATTTTCTACCTGTCATCGTATTCTCGCAATTTCCACAGCGTACCAGCCCACTTAAAAGATATCTGTGGTTGCTCTCCTTCGCCCATCTACGCCGTGACTCTTCCATTAACTGTTGTGCGTGTTCATACGTTTCTTTCCTGATAATGGCTGGACACTGTATTTGTATCCACTCCTCTTTCGGGCGTTGTCTCATTGGGATACGTTCCTCTGGAGCCCTATGCTTATTGCCTAGCATCCCCTCCGTGTTCCAACGATTTTGATAAAACTCACCGATGTATGCACGATTTAGAAGGATCTGTCGAACTACTTGACGATGCCAGACATTTGCTCCGCGTTTTGTCGGTATATTTTTTTTTGTAAGATAATGAGCAATTCCATTAATCCCCTTTACGAGATTGTTCGGTTTTGTAAATAAATCGAATATAAGTCTCACAATTTCCGCTTCGTTTTCATTGACAATCATTCGGTCATGCTCTTTATCGAAGTTGTATCCGTAGACTTGAAAATCTCGCAGAACTTTACCCTGCCGTGCTTTTTGTCTGCGCCCTCTGCTCATACGTTCTGTAATTTTTGCTTTCTCGAATTCGGCAATGGCACCGCGCATACTGTAAAACAGATTACCCTCTGGAGTCTTCGCATATTCGCCATTAACAAAGACCAATTCAACACCGCGCTTATCTAGCTCATCAGTAATAATAAGTTGATTCATCAGTTTACGCGAAAGTCGATCCGGGTCTAAACATATGATCTTTTTGATAAGTCCGTTCTGAGCATCCTGACGCATTTTTGTTAATGCAGGCCGATCTAGAAATTCCCCTGAAACTCCTTCATCCACATATTCTAAAACATTATCCGTTTTGGCCTTTCTTCGGCATTCGGCTATCTGGTCTTTCAGGCTGAACCCCTTCCTGGCTTGCTCCTCGGTGCTTACCCTCGCATATACCCCGACCATCTAACCTCTCCCTTCTGTACTTTTCTTCCAGATAAGCATAGCAGGATAGACGTATCTCGCTAGTAGAATCACCTTCGATCACTTTGATATGCATCTAGGCATCCCCCCCATAAAGGTTATGCGGGTTGTGCTTGTCTGCTTTCGAAAAAAGCTTCTTTATTTATCAGCCAACAGTTTCGTTGTATAGTAAGTGACGTTTCTGGACCTCTCATGGCTATAAACATTTTGATGGGAGAACCTACCAGGATAAAGTTTTTTATAGCTTGGAAAAAAAGTTGGACTAGCCATCATTTTCACATGACTGATGCTGAGTTGATCATAGAGAGCGGCAGATGATTTGACTTACTGCCTCTTATCTTTTTACCGGCCCGTCCATACTTTCCAGCACCTACTGTTTTTGTAACCCTATACTTTCCCAAATAGCTAATCCGAATAAACAAACGCATTTCCCTGAAGGTTCGTCCAATCATTTGTCACTATTTTTGCTTATTATAAAGTATTAAACGATAAGGAGGTGGCGTACATGTCTTGTTGCTTCCGCAGACGCCGTCGTTGCTGTTTCAGAAGACGTCGTCGTTGCTGCTGTCGTCGTCGCTTCTTCTGTTAGATCTTACTCCGATACCGTCCCCCTGATAAACGGGCGGTATCCTTTCTTATCTTGCCTCAGGGGTACATGTACATAGGAAAATAGTTATATCCCATTCACATGGAAAACAAGCAATATTGTATCAGGTATTACCTGCTTTTTTTATGAGGATCATAAAGGGAAAGGTTGTCAATAAGAGAAGACTATGGCAGTATATAAGGATATAAGAAACTACCTATATTTTTGTGGATTTCGAGTTGGTTGCTTTTTTCGAAGTTGTAAAACAGAAATTGAAAATTATTCTTATATATTCATTAGCATGAAACGAATGGAGGAAATGAAAGAATGGTAGATTTGCCAAATTGCCCAAAGTGTAATTCAGCATACACGTATCAGGATGGAAGTCTGTTTATTTGCCCTGAATGTGCTCACGAGTGGACTTTAGCAGCAGAAGCTGAACATAGTGAGGATAAAAGAATTATTAAGGATGCAAATGGAAATGTCTTAAACGATGGGGATACTGTAACAGTAATCAAAGACCTTAAAGTAACAGGAAGCTCTTCCGTCATTAAAATTGGTACAAAAGTAAAAAATATCCGCTTAGTTGATGGGGATCATGATATTGATTGCAAAATTGATGGTTTTGGGGCTATGAAATTAAAATCTCAATTTGTTAAAAAGGCCTAATTATTGCTTCATGCCACCAAACTGCAATAGCTACTTTATACACGAAACACCCGTGGGTGCTTTCCAAACTATACATAGTCTCTCCCACACTGGAGAGTCCACCTTTGAAGAAGAAGTAACCGTAGGAGCTGATATCTTGCTCAGCGCGGTTGCTTCTTTTTTTGACAACAATAGTAGCACAATTCACACACAACCACGTTTAGCCTGATCAAAAAGGAAACGCATGACTAATGACATTAGAATATCATTTTCAATACATCTTGCTGCATAGGTAGCAAGCTTCGTTCCTTTATTCACCTGGTAACTCTCAATGGCTTTAATCAGTCCGATGGTACCAATAGAGATTAAATCCTCGCTGTCCTCGCCGGTGTTTTCGAATTTTTTGACGATGTGCGCCACCAATCGCAAATTATGCTCAATTAATTTATTTCGAGCGATGGGGTCTCCCGTTGCCATTAATTTAAGATATTTCTCTTCTTCTACCTCGGGCAGCGGTTGCGGAAACGCATTGTTTTTTACATACGCAACAAACATAACCAATTCCTTAAACAGTAGCGAAAGCGCCACGAAGACACTTGACAAATCTGCCACCTCCCCTTCAGTCTGCTCCTCTCCCTATCCATATGTAGGCAATTGCCTATACGTGCCTGTACAGGAACAAAACGAATTAAATCTCGAAATAAAATAAATAACCTAAAATAGTATTATCTATCAATAAAATGAACATATAAGCTTGCTACTATCAAAAAAAGCCAGCTAATTAGCTGGCTAATACGAATGTAATCTAGATTTTAGGAAAACGTAACAATTCCCAACGTATTTAAGAACACAAGAATAATGAGAACAGGTAACACATATCTGACTAGTAGAAACCAAATCCCAAAGAATCTTGTTGCCAGTTTGGAACCGCGTACGAATTCGGCCTGTAGTAGCTCTCGTTTCATTTTTGTAGAAACAAACAGGGCAATAAGCAAGGCTCCTAATGGTAGCAACAGGTTACTAACTAGATAATCTGCTGCTTCGAAAATACTTTTGCCAAAAATAAGTTTATCTGACCAAATTCCAAAAGACAAACAGGATGGTATTCCTAGTACAAATACCCCCATTCCAGCTATCCAAGAATAGCGTCTACGTTTGCTTGGATCTTTTCGCGTCAGAGAAGCTACCGTTATCTCTAAAAGGGAGAAAGCAGATGTAATCGTGGCAAAAAAGAAAAGGGCCAGGAAACAAGCTAAAAAGAGTCCCCCAAATGGTATCTGACTAAATACAGCGGGTAACACGTGAAAGAGTAATCCCGGTCCTTGTGTAGGTGTAAATCCAAGTGCAAATACGGCTGGAAAAATCGCTAACCCTGCGAGCAAGGATATGAGTAAATTTAGACTTACAATGGAAACGGCTGATCGAGTTAAGCTTACTGATTTATCCAAATAGGATGTATAAGTAGCCATCGCAGATGCCCCAAGACTTAGTGCAAAAAATGATTGTCCCATCGCAGCTAAAATCGTGGAAGATTCGATTTTGCTCACATCAGGCTTTAAGAAGAAAACGATTCCTTCCCATGCGCCAGGTAACGTTAAGGCTCGTCCCATAAGCACAATAAACAAAATAAATAAAGCAGGAAACATATACTTATTGGCCTTTTCAATGCCATTTTGAACGCCGCGCGAAATGATGATAATTGTTAGCACGATAAAAATAAATTGAGCAAATAACGCTAGATAAGGCTCGGAAATGACTTGCCCAAATAATTGCTCATAATTCATATTGGGATGGCTTAAATTTCCTGTGACTGCCATGCCCAAATATAGTAAAATCCAGCCTCCTACTACACTATAAAAGGAGAATAGTAAAAAGCACGTGATGACTCCCATGATACCCAAGAAGTACCATTTCGTTCCGGGAGCTAATTCTCGGTAGGCAGACACCGCTTCCTTTCCTGTACTACGGCCAATAACAAATTCACATAGTAACAGCGGCAACCCAATCAGTAGAGTAAAGAATAGAAATAATAGAAAGAAGATTCCTCCCCCACTGGTTCCCGCTACATATGGAAATTTCCAAATGGCGCCTAATCCAATTGCTGATCCGGCTGCTGCCAAAATAAATCCAATTCGTGAAGTCCATTGTTCTGACTGATGACTCATACTATACTCCGCTCCTGACTTTTCTCTGCTACTTTCATTGGCCCCTCTAAAGGCCCCTAAACTTTATATTATACCTGATTTTTGTCCAATTCCAAAGTGCTTTATGAAACCTTCTTTTCTAACAAAGAGAATAGACGTATCCGTTCTAAAAAAGACGACAGGATGCTTGCTTCCCTGCCGTCTTTCCACATGATTTCGAACCTACATGTATCTATCTGCCTACAATGATTCGTTCCCTACAATTCTCTAGTCTGTTCCTGTGTAGGTATCTTCCTTATTAAAAAAGTATCAGGCTGTACTTGTGAATTTTACTATTCTTTTCTCACTGTAAAATGTTCAACCGCAGTCTGTAACGCTTTTGCCGTTCGATTCACTTCACTTGCGGAAGCGGCAACTTCTTCAATGGCAACTAACTGCTGCTGAGAGGAGGAGGCTACGTTTTGTGTATATTGTGTAGCACCTTGAGCAATTTGTGATAATTGCTCTATCGTCGCCGTGACCTCCTCTGAACTAGCTGACATCTGTTCGGAGGAAGCGGACACCTCTTCAATTTGTCCGGTAATATTTTGAATGGACGAAACAATTTTCTCAAAAGCCTGTCCAGCCTGCTCGACAGCTTCTACCGTTTCTACTACCTCTTTTTCTCCTCTTGTCATGGAGTCCATTGCTTGTTGCGTGCCCTCCTGAATGCCTTGTACCAGCAATCGGATTTGATCTGATGATTCTTTCGATTGTTCAGCTAGTTTACGCACTTCATTAGCTACAACAGCAAAGCCTTTTCCTTCATCACCTGCACGTGCCGCTTCAATCGCTGCATTTAATGCAAGTAAGTTGGTTTGATTAGAGATTGTAGTAATGGCTCCAGTAATATGTCCGATTTCAGTAGAAACCTCATTTAAGATATTAATAACCATTACAGCTTCATTCACGGTTTGACTTAATGCTTTCATCTGTTCAATCGTATTTTGGACCACTATATTTCCTTGCTCGGCTTCTTTTGTTGCTTCAACAGCTACTTCTGCTACTTGAGAAGCAGACTGGGCAATACGCTGAATTCCTGTAGCCATTTCTTCCATGGAACGTACACTTTCCATAGCCCCTTGCATCTGGGTTTCCGAACCGGCTGCTACCTGTTGAATATCGGCGGAAATTTGTGTCGTGGCTTGTGTTGTCTGTTCCGCGTGAACAAAGAGATTTTCTGAAGAGTCGACCATACTTGCTGTTGTTCGATCAATCCCCTTCACCACCTCTTCAATGCTACATAACATCGCATTAAAGTTCTCTGCTAGTACCCCTATCTCATCCTTAGAAGTAACTGGCACACGAACAGTAAGATCTCCTTGTGCAGTCTGTAAAGATAGGTCAGATATATCTTTGATGCGCTTCAACGTATGACGAATGGCAAAGATACTGCCACCAAGTAAAAGACCACCCATGCATAAACTTATTAATACAGGTATTTGTAAGCTTTGCAAAAGATCTTTTTGCATCAAATCATAATCAAAGTGAATAGCGAGTACAGCCGAGACCTGATCAGAACGGTTCTTAATCGTGGTAAATACCGTTAAAATCTCTCTGTTTTCCATAAAAAAGGGTTTTGAAATACTTTCTCCCTTTTCCAATGCTGTTTGATAAGCGGTAAGCTGTGACGGATTAAGCTCGACCACAGTATTAGGCTTAACTCCCGCCTCGACAAGCTTATCACTTGCTAAAATAACCTTAAGCTGGCTCTTTTGATCTGTTTCAATAAGGTCTGGAGCAAATAGATAACCATCTGTTATATATTCCGCTTTTAAAGAATTATCCAACTTATTGGACAGACTTATAAACACGTTGGTGTACCCCGAATAGGTGCTTGAATCGTCAGTGAGTAGACGCTTCACGGCATCTATTTCTGAAGATAAGGTTTCAAGCTGGGTATCGACTGTTTTTGAAATTGCTGAAATTACTTGAATAAACATCTGTTTCTGACGATCGTACGATAAAACAATAGAAACCGAGGCAAATAATAAAATGATGACTGAGATGAAAGCTATCGCACGAAACGAAAGGCTTTTGTGATTCAAATGGTATCGCCCCCCACATTTTTCAGTGATTTGAACAGACCTATGCATTATCTATATCGTCAATATACATCAAAAAATTTAGGCCTAATTACATACTATTTGTAAAAAATTCGAGATTATAGCTTTTTACACAAAAGAACAGGGTATTTTGTCCTGTTATTCTTCTTTTTTTATTTTTGGTTATAACCACTTGACCAATACACGTCCTCCTAGCCTCTCACATATACTGGCAAGATAGTTAGCAGTTCCGTCATTTTGGAAAGGAGGTCTTGGAATGACAACCTTATACCTTACAGAAACCGCATGGTCACAGATACGAAGGGCGGTTGGACATTATCCAGAATTAGAAACAGGTGGGATTCTTTTAGGCTATAAACAAGATGCCAATAGTTGGATTATTACATTTGCTAGTGAACCTGGTCCTAATGCACTACGCATGCAGCATTCCATTTTATTTGATGATAATTATCTTCACCGAATCATTAAGCGTAAAACACGACCAAATAGTAAAATACAGTACATTGGTGACTGGCACAGTCATACTATGCCGCGTCTTACGCCCAGTCGAACCGACAAAAATACGTTTGTTCAAAAAAGTAATCAAAATGAATATCGATCAAATTCACCTATCATGTTGATTGTCGGATATAACCGACAGAAACAGCTAATGGCTCGTGGATACTTCCTAGAAAAAGGGATTCGTTCTTTTTCTAAGATCGAAGTTCAAACGTCGCAAGCCGCTCAATAGCTAATTTAAATGCTTGAGTCGCTTTATTCGCCCCAGATATCTGCTGGTTTTTCGCTACCACTGCAATAGCGTATCGAGGACTATTAGCAGGAGCAAATCCAGCAAACCACTGATGCACCTTAGGCTCTCCTTTATATAAGACCTGTGCGGTTCCGCTTTTACCAGCAACAGATAACGGCAGGTCTTTCAAGGAGCTGCCCGTACCTTGCCGGACAACCTCCTGTAGAAAACGCGAGAGCTTTTGAGAAGTAACCTTATCCACTCCTACTCCAGTTACATCCTTCTGTGAAAACTCATAAAAACGACTTCCATTTCGATATTCAATATCCGAGACAAGGCGAGCTTCTTTTGCTGTACCGCCTCTGGCAATCATCGCCATCATATTTGCTGCTTGCAAAGGAGATATTTGTACATCTCGCTGACCAATTGCTGTCTGAATGAGAACACCCTCATCATTTGGTGAAACCTCTTTAGCAAACACTTGTCCACTTTCTTCACCATCTAGCTGTGTAAAGTTCTCCATTTTATATAACTGATCAATCTGCCAGCCAACCTGCTTGGTAAGTCCCATTTTCTCTGCTTGCTTCAGGAGCCGTTCTCCGCCTAAACGCTTGGCGATTTCTGCAAAAGTAATATTACATGACTCTGCAAAGGCCTCCAGCATCGTTAAGTGTCCGTGACCTTCTTTTTTCCAGCAGGAGAATCCGTATTTTCCATAGCTGCCTTCACAGGTAAAGGTTTCACTAGGGGATACAACCCCATCTTCTAGTGCAGCAGCAGCTACGACTGTTTTATAAACCGACCCTGGAGAAATCTGAATCAATGCTTGGTTTTTCCAATTTCCTTCTTCCACATTCACCTTTGTTGGATCAAACTTGGGACGAGAAGCCATTGCCAGGATATCACTATTTTTCACATCGAGCACTACGATCGCCCCAACTTCTATTCCTGCCATATCCATTGCTTGTTCCATAAATGCCTGGATTTGGCGATCCATTGTTGTTTTAACTGTCAACGGGTAAAAGGCATTATCCTCTATCGAAAATCTGGTATCCAATCCACTCAATGGATTTCCTTGACCATCTACATAATAAGAGAGGATGGAAGGCTGCATTCCTTGTAAAAATCGATCGAACGTTCTCTCCAGTCCTGAAGAACCAATTGGGGTATCTGGCATCATTTTTCCATTCTGCAAATCATCTGGATATAATTGTGCAAAACGCTCAGGATTTTGACTTACATACCCGATCACCTGTTTAGCGATACCGTTTGGAGCATAGCGTTCCGTCATTGCTACGGATAAAATGCCTGGAATTTTTAAATCATTAATTTGCTTCATCTGTTTTTCATTTAACTCAATCATATTTCCAGCGAAGTCACGCAAAGGAGCCGGATTTTTTCCTTTCTGAATCATTTTCATGATTTCAGACTCCCTGCTTTGCACAATCTCTGCTACCTTTCTAATCTTCTCATTTACCTCCGCATTTCCACGAGCCAACGGAAAAATAATGAGCGCATTCTTTTCTACGCCTGTAAGCGGTTCTCCATGACGATCTGTGATTTCGCCTCGACCACTGTTTAATGTAATAGCTTGCTGTCTTTGCCTAACCGCCGCTTTAACCAAATCAATTTTATGAGGGGAAAACGAATTAGTTGCTGCTACCTGAATCCACCAAAGCCTAAGCAATAAGCCCCCGAACAACAAACTAATGATTAATAGGATGAGAAAGCTTCTGCGTTTATTTAGCACTTGCAGATCCATTTTCTATAACTAACCTCCTCTCTTTTTTCTCACCAGTATCTCCCTCTAGGCACTTTTTCAAACCAAAAAGACTCACACCATATAAGATGGCATGAGTCTTTCTCCATTCATGTAATAGCTATGCTTATTCAAAAAAACATTGGTTCTTATCATGCAGGATGTTGTGAATCTTTGTGGAGAGCAGATCAAGTGCTACCTTGTTATAGCCACCCTCTGGAATAATGATATTTGCATAGCGCTTAGTAGGTTCGATAAATTGCAAATGCATAGGACGAACAACATTTAAATATTGTTGGACAACACTGTCTAAACTACGTCCGCGCTCCTCAATATCGCGCTGAATACGCCTCACGATGCGAACATCGGCATCTGTATCAACAAATACCTTAATATCCATCATATCGCGAATACGTTGGTCTTCTAAGATTAACATACCTTCAAGGATAATAACATCGGCTGGCTGGACATGGACTGTCGTTGCCGCTCTGGTATGCTCCTTAAAATCATATTGCGGTTTTTCGATTGCTCGATAGTTGAGTAGCTCATGGAGGTGTGTTAGCAACAGGTCATTATCAAAAGCAAACGGATGGTCGTAATTTGTTTTTACACGCTCATCCATTGTCATATAGCTTTGATCCTTGTAATAAGAATCCTGCTCAATCATCAAGACGCTTTCGTCTTTAAACTGGCGGTATAACTCTCTTGCAACGGTGGTTTTACCGGACCCGCTTCCCCCGGCTACCCCAATCAGTACGGGGCGACCCATTCTATAGCTCCTTCCTCATCATGTCATAAGGCTTCACCGGTTGGTTAACCTTCATTTTGACCAATGACATTGGATGACGTGCTGCATCTAATGCTTCATCGGTGACATGGTGCCAAATTTGTTCTACCTGTTGTGCAAAGAATGTATCTGGTCCAAAGAATTCTACCTTCGAGCCCACTTTAAAGTGGTTGCGCACTTGAACAGTTGCAATGCTTGTAGCCGGATCGTAATCCATAACCAATCCCGCAAAATCGTAAGGGATCGGATGATCTGGTTCACCAAAGATTTGTTCTTGTGTACTTGGGCTTCCGTAAAAGAATCCAGTAGACAGCGTACGCGGCGCAGCCTTATACACTTCGTCGATCCACTCTTGTTTGATCTTGAAGTCTTTCGGATTTTCAAAGTAAGAGTCAATTGCCATGCGATATGCACGAGAAACGGTCGCTACATAATGGATAGACTTCATTCGGCCTTCCACTTTTAAGGAATCAACACCGGCTTCAATCATATCAGCAATATATGGTAGCATGCTTAAATCCTTCGGAGACATCGTATATTGCTCGTCTCCTTCAGCAAACAATGTCTTGGCACCGTTTTTCTCTGCCTCTTCAAAGTTAAATCCGTCTTCGAATAGATCATATTTCCAACGACAGGATTGTGCGCAGCCGCCTCGGTTAGAGTCACGCATCGCCATATGATTAGACAATACGCATCGACCGGAATAAGCAATACACATCGCGCCGTGAATAAACGCTTCGATTTCTACATCAACATGAGATTTTATATCATAAATTTCTTTCATGGAAACTTCACGTGCTAGCACGACACGGGAAATTCCTTCATCTTTCCAAAATTGAACAGAGCGCCAGTTCGTTGTGGAGGCCTGAGTGCTCAAATGAACTTCAATTTTAGGAGCCGCCTTCTTACATGCCTGAATCAAAGCAGGGTCTGCTACGATAACCGCATCAATCCCAATATTTTGCAGTTCCTGGTAATACTCGGCCATACCGCCTAAATCTTCGTTGTGGGCAATAATATTGGTCGCTACAAATACTTTAGCTCCGTGAGCATGGGCAAATTTAACCCCTTCACGCATTTCATCATAGGAGAAGTTATCAGCATTCGCACGCAAGCTGTATACTTGACCACCGATATATACGGCGTCTGCTCCATAGCGAATCGCAAATTGTAATTTTTCTAGGTTACCTGCTGGAGCCAGTAGCTCAGGCTTAGCAATCACCGGTTTCAATCCGGCTTGGTTTGGAGTTATAATCGTGCTCAAGATGATTCACCTCTCAAGTTCAATTTACGCAAGTCTTCTTTCCCATTTAAGCATGGTAAGGAATCGGTGGTTTATAATAAAATCCAGTGTTTAAAGGTCGATTTTTTGGTTGCAGAGCTTCCATTTTTTGCAGAAACTCAGCCGCTTTATCACGATATTGTTCTACATCAGATACGCACAAATCTAATGCTTCACGATATAGCTTCGTCACTGCGATTACATACTCAGATGTATGCAGCAATCCTTCAATTTTCAAACTGTCCAATTCACCATTCACAAAGTCCTCAAGACCATCAACCATACAAATATCTTCTGCACTGATAATATGAGTCCCATGGGCATCTTCATACACAGGATAGCTAATATTGCGGCGTTTTTCTTCCTTCACATACATCCCGCGATCCATGCTGGTACCTTCCTGCTCCATATCGCGTCCTTGATGACCAAAATAAGCCGAAACAAGATCACGTTTGGATTGGAAAATGCAGGTTGGTCCATGTACTTGTGCTTGAATTTCACATTTTGCTTCCTGCTGATTTTCGATCGTCTCATCTATGGTTAATTCACGTGCCAATACAGCACGGCTTGCCCCTTTTTCTGCCCAATAATTAATGGTATCGTAGCTTGTGGATAACATTTCCATGCTCCAATGTAGCTTTAGCTTCGGAGCCACTTGTTTAGCAGCAACTATCACAGCAGGGTCACCGAACACCACCGCATCTGCTCCTACTGTTTCCAAATGTATGAGATAATCGTCTAATCCATCTAATTCTTCATTGTGTAATAACGAATTTATATTGATGTACACCTTAGCACCCTTGCTATGTGCCAAGCGAATCGCTTCGTCTATTTCTTCAACGGTAAAGTCTCCTGCATTGCGTAGTCCGTAGCGTGCTTCTCCAATGCTTAGAGCATCCGCACCGGCCTCAATTAGCGGCAGGACATCAGCTAATTTTTTTACCGTAACCAATAGTTCAGGCTTTTTCACGCATTGCCCTCTCCTCTCGTCTGCTTTACACTAACCGCGATCCCATCCCCTATAGGTACAATTGACGTTTCTAGTTGGGGGTGTCCCATGAGATGCTTATTAAATCCATCAATCTTCTCAACCATTTTCTTTTGCCGTTTTCCCGCCGCTTGCGGATCGGTAACAAGACCACGGTATAAAACATTGTCCGTAATTACTAATCCTCCTTCTTTTAACAGAGGAAGGTATAATTGTAAAAAGGTGAGGTATTGCCCTTTAGCAGCATCAATAAACAGACAATCAAACTCATATGACCCAGACAAACCCTTTGTCGCGTCGCCCTCAATTAGTTCAATTCGATCTTCTAGGCCAGCTTCCTTAAAGGAAGCGCGCGCGCGGGTGATTCTCTCTTCATCAAGTTCCATTGTTACTATTTTTGCCGTAGGAGCAGCCTCAGCCAGCCAGATTGTTGAATAACCAATGGCTGTACCTACTTCCAAGATGCTTTTGGGTCTTTTGATTAACAGTAAGGTACGTAAGAATTGAGCCCCGGTCAATTGAATGATAGGGATATTCTCTTCATGTGCCTCCTGCTCTAGTCGCGTTAATAGCGGGGAGCGCTGTGGAATGAGATTTTGTAAATAATGATCTATAGCAGGGTTCGTAATCATGTGGAAGGTCCCCCGTTCTCTTTCAACCAGATAATATACATTTTGGTATAGAATCTGTCATAAACTAATTCACAACCGTTCTATTATAACACATTTCGCCAAAACAGCCACTATCGTTTTGTTACCAGCTTCCTTGACTTTTCGCATTTTTGGAAGCATGCTCTGCAAATGTTTTAGAGAAATAATGCTCCTGTGTCCCGTCCTTTTTCGTCACAAAGAAGAAGTATTCGTTTTTTTGCGGATTTACGACTGACTCAAGCGACGCTCTACCAGGACTCGCAATGGGCCCAGGTGGCAGGCCCTCATGAAGATACGTGTTATATGGACTTGCTATCTTTAAATCATCAAATGTAATGCGGTCACGTTGCTTGCCTAAAACAAATTGTACAGTGGCGCATGATTGTAATTTCCAGCCATCACGTATGCGATTATAAAAAATTCCGGCTACAATTGGTCTTTCATCGTCTACTACCACTTCACGCTCGACAATCGCCGCCAAATTAACTGCTTCATCCATTGTTAACTTGTGCTTCTGTATTTGTTCGTTCCATTCTGGCTTCCATTCTTTTTCGAACTGCCCCAGCATTTTGGCGATAATCTCATGCTCAGTTGCTCCCTTACGAACCTCATAGGTTTCTGGGAACAAATATCCCTCTAGCCGATATTTTCGCCCTTCTTTCTTCGGAATAGACGAGACAAATGGAAATTCTGGAAAATCACCTTCATTTATTTCCTGTATAAAAATATCTTTCTCAATTAGTCCTTTTTTAGCAAGCGCATCTGCAATCTGGCCTACATTCCACCCCTCTGGTATGGTAAAGCGCGCCACTTCTGCTTGAGTTCCTTCGCTCAGCATTTTAATCAATTGATCGATGGTTACCTGCTGATCAAACTGATAGGTTCCTGCTTTTAGATCACCAGCTACTCCCTGATAGCGCACATAATACGAGAATAGAGTGGCATTTTTAATAATGCCATTCTGCTCTAGCAAGGCAGCTATCTGCTTAACACTAGAACCTGAAGGGATATCTATTTCGGCTGTAGCTGTGATTGGATTTGGTTGTAGCTGTTGATATACATAATAGGTTCCCACTCCGCCCACAACAAGGACAAGCAATGTAAACCAAAGCAATCCTTTTACGATAAACCCACCGCTTCGTTTTTTCCGCGATCGGGATTGATTCCTCAATAATTCCTGTCTCTCTTCACTACCTTTTGCCAAGCTCACACACTCCTCCTCACATTACATCGCCATTCATTATACAAAAAGATCAAATATCTTGCACGTTTTGATAGAGTCTTACCGTTTATCTATCAATTTTTACCCGTATTTTTTATATCTGCAAAAACTCTTCTCAGCAAATGAGCCTGATAAAGAGAATCATCATCCAACTGCTCAATCTCTGTGAAACGAAACCATTTTGCTTCCCTAATTTTTGTTCCATCTATCTGAATGGTGCCTTCGTTCACCGTCGCTGTAAAAACATTGCACACCACTGAGTCTTTCGTTTCATCAACAAATTGATAAATACCTGAAAGGCTGGTTAACTCTACTTGTAGACCCGTTTTCTCAGCTACTCTTTTCACAGCAGCATCCATAATTTTTTCCCCTGCTTGTACAATTCCTGATGGGATGTTCCATACGTTTCCAAGCTCTTCCCTATCTTCTCGAATCAGTAAACATTGATCTTCGTGTGCAATTATCGTACTTACCATTTTTGTCGCCATAAGCTCCCTCTTTCGTCTTTGATTAAAAAAAGCATGAGCTACTGAAGAAAAGTCATCATCCCTGTGACGTCCTTTTCTCCAGTGGACCCATGCTAGTTTTTACTACGTGATCAAATCCTAGTTCTCTTCGCTTTCCAATTCGTCGATCAATGTTTCAAAGGTAGCTTCTACAGCATCCCATTCAGCATCATCTTCAATCGGCTCAAGAATATCGCTTCCATCATAGCGCAAGAAATGAACTTCATATTCCTCGTCATCTTCCTGATCAACCGGAACTAAAACTAAATAATTACGGTCTTCCACTTCTAGGATGTACATAATGCGGAAATCACGGGTAGCTGAATCGTCTTCTCCTTCCTCCACCAATGCGATCACGTCGCCTACTTCATAGTCATTTTGCATGTCTTCACTCATTGTTTTCACCTCGAATTAGCATCCAAATACCCCTGAAGGATGAGTACGGCTGCCATTTTATCAATCACTTTCTTGCGCTTTTGGCGACTCACATCAGCTGATATTAACATTTTCTCCGCTGCCATCGTCGTCAATCGCTCATCCCAGAGATGAACGGGCAACCCTGTCCGCTCCTTCAGTTGCTCAGCAAAAGCTTGACAGTATTCACCCTTAGGGCCAATCGTACCATTCATATTCTTCGGCAGACCGACCACAAATGCTTGTACTTGGTACGTCGCAATCCATTCTTCGATACGCCCAAAATCATTTTCTTTGGACGAGCGTCTAATCGTTTCGATTCCTTGAGCGGTCCAACCTAGCTCATCGCTTATTGCGACGCCTATGGTCTTTTCACCCACATCCAATCCAAGTATTCGCATAATTATCTCCTATGATGTTATGAACCTTTTGGTGACAAGTAAGCTTTCACCATTTCTTCAATTAGCTTGTCGCGTTCAATTTTACCAATCAAACTGCGAGCATTGTTATGGCGAGGAATAAATGCAGGATCTCCTGATAATAGGTATCCTACAATCTGTGTAATCGGATTATAGCCTTTTTCTTGTAGAGCGCTGTATACTTCTTCCAAAGTGGCACGTACTTCAGCTTCACTTGCTTCCTTTGGAGCGCTAAACTTCATGGTATTGTCCATAGACATAGCCTAACACCTCGCTTTATTTAAAAATGAGCCTATTATAAGTATATAATGAGTAACTCACTTTTCGTGTTTATCGGAAAGGCAAAGGATTCACCCGCAAAGCGAATGAATCCAGTTCACCTTGTTACTTTATATTGTAGACGTTTTACCTATTGGTTTGCAACCGCCTGTCCTTCAACTACACTTGCAACAATAGAAAGTGCTTCGCCTAACTTAGCAGGTTCCTTACCACCCGCTTGTGCCATATCAGGGCGACCGCCACCGCCACCGCCGCAACGTGTAGCAACTTCCTTGACGATTTTACCAGCATGGAATCCTTGACTCATCAGGTCTTTGGTCACACCAGCTACAATGTTTACCTTATCTCCTTCAACCGAACCAAGGACAATTACAGCAGAGCCTAGTTTATTTTTAAGCTCATCGACCATACCGCGAAGGTTGTCCATATCCGTTGCAGATACTTGAGTAGCCAAAAGCTTTACGCCCTTAATTTCTTGTACCTGCTCTGTGAGAGTTCCTGCTTCAATATTGCCCAATTTTGTACGTAGTGACTCAGCTTCGCGCTGCGATTCCTTCAATTGAGCTAACACGCCTTCTACGCGAGCAGGAGTTTCATGCAACTGTGGTGACTTAACTGCTTGTGCCACTTCTTTTAGTGTGGTTAGCTGTTGATTTAAATATTGATAAGCACCGCGACCTGTCACTGCTTCAATACGTCGTGTGCCAGCCCCAATGCCGCTCTCGCTTAAAATTTTAAAGAGACCGATCTCTGCTGTATTTCCTACATGGCAACCACCGCACAGCTCAATGCTGAAGCCCTCAACATTAACTACGCGCACAATGTCTCCATACTTTTCGCCAAAGAGCGCCATCGCACCCAATTCTTTGGCCTCAGCAATCTTCATGTTCGAAATGCTTACAGCTAAGTTACTCCAAATTTGCTCATTCACGATTTGTTCGATACGCTCCAGCTCTTCCGCTGTAATGGAGCTGATATGTGTAAAGTCAAAGCGAAGTCGCTCAGGAGATACCAAAGAACCTGCTTGATTGACATGTGTTCCTAGAACATCTTTTAGAGCTTGGTGCAACAAATGCGTTGCTGTATGGTTTTTAATCGTAGCGTTGCGTCCTTGTTGGTCTACCTCAGCCGCAATCTGATCTCCTACATGTAACGTACCGGCTTCAATTAGTACCTGATGAACGTTTTGACCATGAGGCCCTTTTTGTACGTCAATCACGCGTGCTTTAACCGTATCTGCTGTCAAAGTTCCCTCATCATTAATCTGCCCGCCGCTCTCTGCGTAGAAAGGTGTACGATCAAGTACCACTTGGCAGGTAACACCCTCTTGTGCTTCTTTTACAAGCTGATTGTCGATAATAATTGCCTCAACTTTAGCGTCAGTAGACAATGTTGTATACCCGATAAATTCACTTGCTACTGTTAATTCCGACAATGCCCCGCCCTGCGTCTGCATGCTGTCTACATCCTGACGAGCTGCACGAGCGCGTTCACGTTGCTCTTCCATTGCCTGTTCGAAGCCATCGCGGTCAACAGAAAGACCATGCTCCATTGCGAAATCCTCTGTCAAGTCAACCGGGAAGCCGTATGTGTCGTACAATTTAAAGGTATCCTGACCGCTTAGCTGGTTTCCACCAGAAGCCTTTGTAGCTGTTACCATACCCTCTAAAATGGACAAGCCTTCCTCCAATGTTTCATGGAAGCGTTCTTCCTCAGCACGAATTACACGTTCGATAAAGTCACGCTTTTGAACCACTTCTGGGTAAAATTCTCCCATCATATCGCCAACTGTTTTGGTCAATGTGTACAAGAATGGCTTCTGAATTCCAAGCATTTTACCCATGCGAACAGCACGGCGAAGCAAGCGACGAAGCACGTAACCGCGGCCTTCATTCGAAGGCAAAGCCCCATCTCCAATAGCAAACGTAACTGTACGCACGTGATCTGCAATTACTTTTAGTGCTACATCTAGCTCATCATTGGTTTTGTAAGCTACACCTGAAATTTGGCTCGTCTGTTCAATTAACGGGAATAACAGGTCTGTTTCATAGTTGTTATCAACATTTTGGATAATAGAAACCATACGCTCCAAGCCCATACCTGTATCAATATTTTTCTTAGGCAATGGAGTATACGTACCATCAGGATTATGGTTAAATTGGGAGAATACTAGATTCCATACTTCTAAATAACGTTCATTCTCCCCACCAGGATATAATTCTGGATCGCTTGGGTCATTCCCAAATGCTTCACCGCGATCATAGAAAATCTCTGTGTTCGGACCGCTCGGACCTTCTCCGATATCCCAGAAGTTACCCTCTAAACGAATAATTCTCTCTTCTGGTATGCCAATTTCCTTATTCCAAATTTCAAATGCTTCATCATCTTCAGGATGTATGGTAACCGACAATTTTTCTGGGTCAAAACCAATCCATTCAGGACTTGTCAAGAACTCCCATGCCCAATGAATGGATTCCACTTTAAAATAGTCCCCGATAGAGAAGTTACCCAGCATCTCAAAGAAGGTATGATGACGCGCTGTACGTCCTACGTTTTCAATGTCATTTGTACGAATGGATTTTTGGGCATTCGTAATGCGTGGATTCTCAGGGATAATTCGTCCATCAAAATATTTCTTTAACGTAGCTACCCCACTGTTAATCCACAACAAAGATGGGTCATCCACCGGTACTAAAGATGCACTTGGTTCAATTCGATGTCCTTTGCTCACAAAGAAATCTAAATACATTTGACGAACCTGATTACCTGTCAACTTCTTCATGCTGTTTTCCTCCTTTATTTTTCAACACGAGGGAATGACCAACTTCTTTTTCATTCGGTCCACCATCGTCTTTGTATACATTTGCTTACCTTTAGAAGACAAATAAAAAAAGCCCTCATCCCCTCAGGGACGAGAGCTATTGTCTCGCGGTACCACCCTGCTTACAGAACTCTCATTCTCCAACACTGAAACAGCGCTTTTCTTATGAGAGAATCTGTCGCTTTCATGACCATAACGGGGTCCTGCCGCCGGTTTTTTCCGGTCTTCGGAGTAGCCTTCGGTTGTCCTTCTTTTGGATGCTCTTTCAGCCAGGGAGCGTCCTCTCTTGGAAAAGGGTGCAACCTACTCGTTCCATCAACGATCTAGTCGCTTTATAATTGGTTTTAGTGAATAACGTTTCAACGTCATTATAGTGTTTTTTTCTAAGTCATGTCAACTTTGAGTTCGAATCAAAATAACGCGTTGAATGATCACTTTTAGTACAGCGAGTACGGGTACAGCCAAGATCATCCCGACCACTCCCGCGATCGCTTCCCCTGCAAGCAAAGCAAAAATAATCGTGAGCGGATGAAGATGAAGTGTTTTTCCCACAATATTGGGCGAAATGATATTCCCTTCAATGATTTGTATGACTAAGTTTATTCCTATAACAAATAAGGCTTGTTTAGTAGAAATCGTAAGGGCAATCAGCAACGCAGGCACAGCACCAATCAAGGGACCAATAAAGGGAATGATGTTGGTTAAAGCCACAAAGCAAGCTAAGACAAATGGATAGGGCATCTTAATTGCCCAGTATCCAATAAAAACCAGCACTCCTACTATGAGAGACACAACCATTTGTCCATGAATATATTTTCCCAGTGAATCGTTAATATCTCGTAAGGCTACTTGGGTTTGTTGACGGAACCTCCGCGGGACCCATAAGATCAGATTCCGATGAATTTCTTTCATATCTTTTAATAGATAAAATGCGATAAAGGGAACAACCGCATATCCCAGCACCTTTCCCAGCGTTTTTTTAGCGCCATCCACAAACAAAGAGATATCCCGCGACATTTTTTCCTGCGATTGAATGATAGCCCGATCGACACCATGCTGGATACTATCCGGCAAGAAATATTTATGTGCCTCCCACTCCTGTATCCATGTCTCATACCAGCTCGTTAAACGGGGCAGATCGTCTGATAGTTCTATCATTTGTTTCGTAAAAACCGGAATTGCATTCATCACAGTAATGACTACTAGCAGTACGAACCCCAGATAAATTAAAAGAAGAGCCGCTAAGCGCGGTACCTTCCTTTTTTCTAAACTCGCAACGACAGGATGCAGCAAATAAGCTATAATAAGCCCCGCAAAAAATGGAAGAGTTACCTCTTCAATCAAAAAATACAGAGGCTTCAATGCAGGGCGCAGCAACACAAAAAGATTAGCTATAATGAGCAATAAGATAATTGACACAGCGATATGATAAAAACGATAGCGTTTTTGTTGCGGTGTTGGCTGTTTTGTCAGTTGGTCCATGGCATATCCCCCATATCCTCGCTAAAAACTCCTTTTGGTAGGATGTGCGAAATAGAGAGGAAAAATGCGGGAATGCTGTTATTTGAATCCAAAATAAAGCAACCTGCTCCATCTAAGGAAACAGGTTGCTTTTCATTCCTTTTTTCTATGGGTAAAAATCTACTGCCACACATTGCATGCATTCCAGTTTGAATAGAGGATTAACGTGCGAACGAACGCTTCACAAAACGACCTAGTCTCTGAATATCTCGCTGGGAAAACTTCATTTTTCCCCATCCGCTAAAGAATTTTTGACTCCGCTTAGACCTCATCAAATATCCAATAGCAGCTACGATCCCACTCATGATCAAAGTTCGAAAAATTCCGCGTCTCATTTAGCAGCCTCCTTCAGATTCTCATGGGGTAAGATTGAGGTGTTACGCTTGCGCTCTTAGCTCTTGGTCATCTAAGAACAAGTCATTTAACGATTCTAATGAACCGTCTTCTTCTACCTGATAAATAGAAGAAATCTGGTCTCCAGACATACTCATCTCAACATAACAATTCCAGCAGTAGTACTGATTCGTTCCAATTTTACCAATATCTTTTGATGAACAATTGGGGCACGTCATCATGCAAAATAACCTCCTAAACGCTAATGCGCCTTAAATCCGGTGTGCATGGGGATAATAAGGTGTTCGTTTCCGATTGATACAGGCGATGCCGCATTAATTCGCTTGCGTCCTTCGGTAATATCGGCAATCCAACCGTCCGATAACTCGTACCCTACCATCCTTTCCCAGTCAACAGAAAAATAAACATCTTCCACTTTTCCTAGCCAAGCACCGGTCTCTGTTACAGCTTGTTTTCCTTTTAGTGCATGCTCACCTGTAAATAGGCAGAACATTTGATTCGTATCTAGATGGCGCATTGAGGTCACAACGTGCTTGTCCTCTACAGTGATGAAATCGTCCCCGATTGTACCGATATGGTTGGAATGAATATAGCGTCCCTGCTGGAACCAGCCTGCTTCTTGCAAAACCAGACCAATGACTTGCAAGTGAAGATCACAGAGGATATCTCGGACAATCCCAATTTCTTCGCCGGTGTTCATGGCCAAAACTGGCAAGCCTACTACGTCCAATGCTCTCTTCATGGGCATCTCCTCCCGTTATGTTAGTATTGCGGTTGAGATGCCCTTATATCCTGCCAAAACTGTTCCACCTAAACCAAACCTTCCTTTATCCGTACAAACGTAGCCGATCTTGCAAGTAGCTATAACGAATTCCTTCCTCATCATTTTGCACCGCAATGCGAAAAGCATCTGGATCGCCACACATTAGCAAAAATGACTTGCTACGTGTTACACCCGTGTAAATTAATTTTCTGCGTAACATACGATAATAGTTACGCACTAAAGGTAAAATAACAATTGGAAATTCACTGCCTTGTGATTTGTGCACCGAGCAACAATAAGCCAGAGTAAGCTGGTGATACTGTGATCGACGATATACAACCTCTCGTCCTTCAAAGGACACCACTAGCTGCTCTTCATTTTCCTCATTTTCTGTAGGACGAAATATAGCAACGACTTCACCCATGTCTCCGTTGAATACCTGCTCGTCCGCATTATTTACCAATTGAAGTACCTTGTCTTTTACCCGAAAAACCGTTTCACCAAAGGTTACCTCCCGCTTCTGATCCGAAGGCGGGTTGAATAGAAGCTGTAGCTCTTCATTGATATGATTAACACCAGCTACCCCTTTGTACACGGGGGCAAGAACCTGTATATCTTTTGCTGTATATCCTTTATTTACGGAACTGGAGCAGATTTGTTTCACAACTTCAACAACATTTTGTGGCGAAGTTGTGAAAAATCTCCGATCCTGGGTTGGAGCAAGTAAATCTTGTGGTACTTTTCCCGCCCGAATGTCATGAGCTAATCGAATAATGGAGGATTCCTCTGCCTGCCGATAAATCTCCGTCAATTGGACAACCGGAATCACATTGGACTCCAGCATATCAAACAAAACATTTCCTGGACCTACAGAAGGCAATTGATCAGGGTCTCCTACCATCACAACATTTATATCCTTCGGGAGACAGCGGAATAACTGATTGGCTAGCCAAACGTCTACCATCGACATTTCATCAATAATAATCATTTTGCCGCGAACCGGGTTATCTTGATCGTGCTCAAAGCTCTCACCTTTCCAACCAAGAAGACGATGAATCGTCATCGCTGGCAATCCTGTTGTCTCAGACATACGCTTTGCTGCCCTACCAGTAGGGGCTACCAGTAAAATAGGAAAAGGATTATCTTGTGTGTCATATTTCTTCATGTCTAAACTAATTCCCTGCAAATTTGCAAAAACATGGCAAATTCCCCTAATGACTGTTGTTTTACCCGTACCAGGTCCTCCAGTCAGTAGCATTAGTCCCGAATCCATTGCTTTTTCTACTGCTTCTCTCTGTTTAGTTGCATAGCTAATCCCCAATTCTTCCTCTACTTTTCCGATCGCTTGGTAAAACTCAGATGCCGGATAGCTATCAGGATTTTCTCTTGAGGCAAAATAATGAAGTCGTTTGGCCAGACCAATCTCTGCAAAAAACAAGGACGGAAGATAAACACGCTCTTCCTCCCAGTGTACTTTGTTATCCATTACTAGTTGTTCAATCGCGCCCTTTACATCCTCTGCCTCGAAAACGTGTCCGCCGCATTCCGTTAATAGCGAAATCGCCCGCGCGATTAATTCTTCATGGGGGAAATATACATGCCCCTCACTATAACCAGCTTCTTGTAAAACATACAGGCATGCTGCCATCACTCGTTCCTGGGACGAGGCCGCAATTCCTGTGGATAGGGCAATCTCGTCTGCACGTTTAAACCCGATGCCTTGCACATCCTCAATGAGCTTATATGGAGTTTCTGTCAATACAGTCATGGTATTATGCTTATAGGCTTGATAAATACGTAAAGCTAAATGAACGCCAATTCCAAATTCGTATAAGAAAACCATGGTACGTTCTAAAGATTGATGCTCTAGGACGGATTCATAGATTTGCTTAGCGCGTTTAGGAGAGATCCCTGGAATAGCGGCTAAATCGTCAGGATTTTCAGCAATGATGGTAAGTGCATCGACTCCTAAATGTTCCACGATCCGCTTTGCTAGCTTTTTACCAATCCCACTAAAAAGTCCACTTGCTAAATACTTTTCAACACCCGATTTGGTTTTTGGTGTTTCACGCTCGTAACGTTCAGCCACATACTGCTTTCCGTATTTAGGATGATCTTTCCACTCACCATAAAAGGTATACGTCTCATCCTCGTGAGGACGCGGAAAATGCCCTACAACAATGACTTCTTTATCTTTAATCGGTTCCGTTGTCTCTTCCACTTTAAAACGAATGATGGCATACCAGTTCTCTTCGTTATAAAAAATTTCGTGTTTTACTTGTCCTCGGATAAAGGTCTCACGAAACAACGGGAGCGCCTGTTGTTGCACGGTAGTACGCCTCCTTTTTTCTATAAAGCCTTGGCTTTGGAAGACTTCTGGGCCCAGCAAAGCCTTAGCTCGAACTGCTTTATTAAGCTTTTTATAAGTAAAAATTCATCGTAAAAAAAATTCCACTATCCGATGTGATAGTGGATGTGTGCTACTTTATTGTACTTTGCTGAAAAGGGTTTTGACAACTTGATTCGAACAAGCGTTCCAAACCTTTCACAACTAATTAAGCTGATAACAAACCGTATATTTATTCTTTATTTTACTAAGCGCTTTACGATCTGTACAATTTTTTGAGCTGCTGTTATTACTTCTTCTGTTGTATTGGTCATGCCAAAACTAAAGCGAATTGCTGTATTTGAGCGCTCCTTGGGCAAATTCATAGCTGTAAGCACATGAGATATCTCCAACGAGCCTGATGTACACGCAGAACCACTTGCTGCTGCGATACCAACCAAATCTAGATTAAACAGCATTGTCTCCGTATTTACCCCTAAAAAACTAACATTTAAAATATGGGGCAAAAATTGTTCCTCATGACCATTTAGCTCAAAAGCAATACCTGCTTCCCTAAAAACCTGTAGCATAGCTTCACGCATATCTAAATATTTTTGTCGACGCTCTTCCCGGTCGGAACGCATTAGCTCGATCGCTTGAGCAAACCCTACAATACCAGCAAGATTTTCAGTCCCCGCCCGTCGCTTACGTTCCTGTGCTCCCCCGTGTAAATACGGAGTAATTGTCGTTTTACGTCCCATGCACAACGCACCAACACCTTTTGGTCCATTGATTTTATGGGCAGATAACGAAATTAAATCGACAGGTAGCTCATTTGCTTTAATGCGCAATAAACCAAAGGCTTGTACACAATCTGAATGAAATAGAATTCCTTGCTCCTGTAAAAAGCTCCCGATTTCTTGAATGGGTTGAATTGTCCCAACCTCATTGTTTCCATACATAATAGAAACCAAAATGGTATCGGGACGAATCGCTTTTTTAACATCGTCTAGGCTAACCATTCCCGTTTTATCCACTGGTAAATACGTTACTTCAAATCCCATTCGCTCTAAATGCTCACAAGCATGCAATACCGCATGATGCTCGATCTGAGTTGTAATAATATGCTTACCTTTTTGTTCATTAGCAAGCGCTCCACCGATCAATGCCATATTATCAGCTTCTGTTCCGCCACTAGTAAAAATGATTTGACTGGGATCAGCCCCGAGAAAGTCTGCGATTGTTTCCCGTGCTTTTTCCAATGCTTTACGTGCTTCACGGCCAAATCCATGAATACTGGATGGATTTCCATATACCTCAGAGAAATATGGTTGCATGGCCGTTATCACTTGCGGATGAACAGGAGTCGTTGCTGCATTATCCAAATAAATGTGTGAGTTCATGTTCTAATCCCCTACTTTATAATCTAACAACCTAAATGTAGAACATATAATTATCAGTGCGTCCATCATCTTGATAATTGATGAGGTCCCGCAATGTAGTGGAGTCAATTACAGACGTTATACTATCTCGAATGCGCAACCATAGATAACGTTTTGCCGGATCCTCTTCCTCCGCAAACTCCACAGGACTAATTGGACCTTCTAGCACTCGTAAAATATCTCCCGATGTAATATCATCAGGTGATTTTGAGAGCACGTAGCCACCATAAGCCCCTCGGATGCTTTTTACTAACCCTGCATTTCGCAGGGGAGCGATTAATTGCTCTAAATAATGCTCAGATAATTCATGCCTCTGAGCAATGCTTTTCAATGAAATAGGGCCGTCCCCATGGCGGGTGGCTAGCTCCATCATAATCGTTAAGCCGTAGCGTCCCTTAGTCGAAATTTTCAACGTTAACAACTCTCCTCTATGTTTCACTGTACGTCTCTGACAAACTTCCCTGAATTTGTAGCACATGAGTTGCTTGCTTTCGGTCAAAATATGGTCAGGGAGGTGAGCTTATATGGCAACCAATAAGCGTTCCGAACGTGGACGAAACCATCCATCTGACGTTCTTTATGAAGTACCAGCCGGAACCATTGCTCACAAAGCAAGATTTGGTGCAAGCAAAATTAGCAAGCAACCAAATGAGAACGGAGATTTACCGAATAAACCGGGCGGAAATGTACGGACGTAAAAACAATAAGAATGAATTGGCCTTCTTTTGCCTTACTAAAGCTTTGTACTTTCCCGACAGATTCCTTTATCATTATTTTTTTGGAAAAATATTCGTTCCTACATGTAATGTAGTATTTTAACGCCCATAGTCATGTACTATGTAAGAAACCCTTCTCGCATGCTATTACTTCGATTTCTCTTGCTCAGAGGGTCGAAGTTCTTCTTTTTCTTAAAACAAAGAATGATCAGTACGCTCTAGTTGTTTTTTATTACGATAAATATAAACTTTTCCCAAAAGAATGTAAAGGCATCGGAATAATAGGGGTTAGTTCCGAGATGCTTGACGCTTTTGAATTTCTGCCTCATATCCTATCGGCTTAGGCTCATAAAATTTCTCTTCTACACCCTCAGGCAAATAGCGCTGTTTCACATAGCCTTCGGGATAATTATGCGGATATAGATACCCTTCCCCGTGCCCTAACCTAGCAGCCCCTTTATAATGGCGATCCCGTAAGTGAACAGGTACGGGCTTATGCCCCTCTTTTTGGACATGCATAAGCGCTTGGTTAATGCCCATGTAAGCTGCATTACTTTTCGGAGCAGTTGCAAGATAGGTAGTGGCTTGTCCTAAGACAATGCGCCCCTCTGGCATACCAATTAATTCAAGAGCCTGAAAGCAAGATACAGCAACGGATAAAGCTTTAGGATCAGCATTACCGATATCCTCTGATGCAGAGATTATTAAGCGGCGTGCTATAAAGCGCGGATCTTCCCCTGCATCAATCATCCTTGCTAACCAGTACAATGCGCCATCTGGATCGGACCCTCTAATAGACTTAATAAAGGCGGAAACGGTATCATAATGATTATCTCCGCTTTTATCATAGCGGACAGCTCTACGCTGGATTGATTCTACGGCCACATCCAACGTAATGACAATCTCTCCTGCTTCATTTAGTGGTGTAGTCGTTGCTGCTAATTCCAATGCATTTAATAAGCGACGAGCGTCTCCTTCTGCATAGTGCATAAGATGTTCCTTGGCTTCTGGTGTCATTTTAACCCGTAATTCTCCAAGCCCTTCAAGCTCATCCGTTAATGCTCTATCAATAACTTGCCCCAAATCCTCATCTGTTAGGGATTGTAAGGAAAAAATTTGTGAACGAGAGAGCAACGCTGCATTGACTTCGAAAAAAGGATTTTCTGTTGTTGCTCCAATCAAAATGACCGTTCCCTCCTCTACATAAGGCAACAGCGCATCCTGTTGAGATTTATTAAAACGGTGGATCTCATCAATAAATAACGTAGTACGCTGGTTATTCATTACTAAGCGATCCTTCGCTTCCTCTACGATACGGCGAATGTCTGCTACTCCTGCAGTAACCGCATTTAATTCACTGAAGTGCGATTTAGTTGTACGTGCTATGACTTTTGCTAAGGTTGTTTTTCCTGTGCCCGGGGGTCCGTAGAAAATTAAAGAAGAGATTTGATCTGCTTCAATAGCTCTTCGAAGCAGTGATCCTTTAGCTAATATATGTTGTTGACCAACTACTTCATCTAGATTTTTTGGTCTCATTCGTGCCGCAAGCGGCTTGGTGCGCCCTTTGGAATCTTCCTGTTCATGGGCGAAAGAAAATAAATCCATCCTTCTCAACCCCAATCTGGTTTCTTCAAACGATTTGCAACTATAATCTGTCTTTTGTTACCATAACCTTAAACTATCATCCTGTTCATTTTACTTAGAAAACCAAGCTACGCCAAGTTTCGAAAAGGTAAGTAACAAGGCAAGCTGATGCTTACTACCATCAATCAAATCATTATCTTATAGATCACAATTGCTTCAAGACATAAAAGAAAGCTTTCCTTCGGGTAAAGAAAGTAGCGCAGAAAAGCCCGAAGGCCTCTGCGCTATCCATTTCAACATTGTGAATCACTTATTTGTAAAAGGCGTACTACATCTGGGCACTCTTTTTTGCTACCCTTTTTTCGGTACCCAGCCAACTATATCTTGAACAACCACACTAGCTAAAATCAAGCCTGCCACAGATGGCACAAATGCATTACTTGCCGGCGGTTGTTTTACTTTACGAATAGGGGAATCCGGATTTTGAACAATCTGTTCCCGTACATCCGTACGAATTGTTACAGGGATTTCCTTAGAATATACCACTTTAACACCCTTATAAATGCGTGCCTTTTTAAGCTCACGACGAATTACCTTAGCAATAGGGTCATAGCTGGTTTTAGAGATGTCCTCCACTTCAAAACGCGTTGGGTCCATCTTATTAGCTGCTCCCATACTAGAGATGATTGGGATATTACGTTTTTTTGCTTCCAGGATAACATGAATTTTTGCAGACACGGTATCCATAGCATCAACAATATAATCTAGCTTATGCTCGAATAGACGAGGAGCTGTTTCATCGTCATAGAACATCTGAAGCGTCAGTACCTCGCACTCTGGATTAATGGAGTGGATACGCTCTTTCATTAGCTCTGTTTTTTGTTGACCAATCGTGTGTAAAGTAGCATGAATTTGTCTATTAATGTTTGTGATGTCAACGTCATCTTTATCAATTAGGATCAGTTTTCCTACGCCAGTACGTGCTAAAGCTTCTACTGTGAAGGACCCTACTCCACCGACACCAAGCACGGCAACGGTACTGTTCCTCATTTTCTCCAAGCCCTCTGGACCAAATGCCAGTTCACAACGCGAGAATTGATGTAACATGTTCACTAACAACCTTTCCTACATTCATCTATTTTGCAAGTAGCATTTAATCTATAATTACAGTTTCATGTCATCCATATATGACCTAGTAATCTTCTCAGATTTATACTTTTTATACAATCATAAAAATAGTGACATTCCGATTATACCTAGCAATAGGCTGATATTCAATTCCTATTATTCCACTAGGACTCTAAGTGGTTGTCGAATCAGACATATGCTAGCACATTGAATTCTACAAAGCAAACAAAAAACAGGTCCAACCAAAAGACTCCTTGCCTTGGTTGGACCCATTTGCCCAAGTAAATTTACTTGTTTGTTATTTGTTTGTTACTTCTTCTTTTTTCTCTTCTTCAATAGTTGCAATAAACAACTGTTTCAATTGACTTTCGTCTACTTGACTTGGAGCGTTAACCATTAGGTCACTAGCGCTTGCCGTTTTCGGGAAAGCAATTACTTCGCGTAAGTTCGTACGTCCAGCAAGCAACATTACCAAACGGTCTAAGCCTAGTGCGATACCACCATGTGGAGGTGTACCATATTCAAACGCATCCATTAAGAAGCCAAATTGCTCTCTTGCTTCTTCTGGACTGAATCCAAGCGCAGTAAACATTTTCTCTTGTACGTCACGTTTGTAGATACGCATGGAGCCGCCGCCCAATTCATAACCATTTAGAACTAAGTCGTAGGCTTGTGCGCGAATTGCACCTGGGTCTGTTTCAAACAGATGCAAATCTTCGTCTTTTGGACGAGTGAATGGATGGTGCAGAGCTACATAACGTTTAGCCTCCTCATCCCACTCTACCAATGGGAAATCTACTACCCATAGGAAAGCAAACTTACTGTGGTCAATCAAGCCTAGTTCAGCACCTAGCTTGCTGCGTAGAGCACCTAGAGAATCTGCTACTACTTTCGGTTTATCAGCTACGAACAACAATAGATCGCCTTCTTCTACTAGCAAGCGCTCTTTAATTGCTGTAACTTCTTCTTCAGAGAAGAATTTAGCGATTGGCCCTTTTACTTCGCCATCTTTAAATGCAATCCATGCTAAACCTTTTGCTCCATAACGTGAAGCGAATTTGCCTAGATCATCAACATCTTTACGTGAATAATGCCCGCAACCTTTTGCATTAATCGCTTTTACTTGTCCACCGGCCTCTACTGTGCTTGCAAATACTTTAAAGCCGCTATCCTTCACAAGATCGGATACGTTGGTCAACTCCATGCCAAAACGAATATCTGGCTTGTCAGAGCCAAAGCGATCCATCGCTTCTGCATACGTTAAGCGAGGGAATGATGTCCCTACATCTGTACCAACTGTTTCTTTAAATACATGTTGAACCATTTCCTCCATCATTGGCAATAGCTGTTCCATTGGCAAGAAGGATGTTTCAATATCGATTTGAGTAAATTCTGGCTGACGGTCAGCGCGCAAGTCCTCATCACGGAAACAACGTACAATTTGATAGTAGCGCTCGAATCCGGAAACCATCAATAATTGTTTAAAAATCTGAGGAGATTGTGGCAACGCATAGAATTCACCTGGGTGTACACGAGATGGAACTAGGTAATCACGAGCTCCCTCTGGAGTGCTCTTCGTAAGCATTGGCGTTTCAATATCTAAGAAGCCCTTTTGATCCAAGAAATCACGGAACGCTTTTGTAGCTTTTGAACGTAAGTAGAATGCTTTTTGCATTTCAGGACGACGAAGGTCCAAATAGCGATATTTTAGGCGAACCTGCTCATCTACATCAATCTCATCTTCAATTAAGAACGGAGGGGTTTTCGCATCGTTTAAAATGGTAATCTCCGTTGCTAGCAATTCGAATTCGCCAGTTTTAATTTTCGGGTTCACTGCTTCCGGTTCACGATTGATCAGCTTACCTTTTACAGATAAGACATACTCGCTACGCACACGATCTGCTTTTTCCCATGCTTCTTTATTTACTTCTGGGTTAAACACCACTTGACAAATTCCTGAGCGATCGCGCAGATCAATAAAGATAACACCACCAAGGTCACGACGCTTTTGAACCCAACCATTTAAAATTATCTCTTGTCCTACATGTTCTTTGGTTACTTCGCCACAATAGATAGTGCGTACATCAAATTTCATCGTTGGTCCCTCCAATAGGTCAATATTTCGTTCTTTTTTCTATATCCTTAACGTTTAGCCAATAGCCAATCGCTTACTTCTGCAAAACTTACTTCCTGCTGATCGCCGGTCGCTAGTTCTTTTAGCATGACCACGCCTTTTTCCAGTTCTGATTCGCCAATGATAGCAGCATACTTTGCTTCTACACGATCTGCTGCTTTTAACTGTGCCTTCATTTTACGGCCTAAATAGTCCATCTCTGCCTTAACACCCTTAGCACGCAGAGAATCTAACAACTGGAATGCCTTCGTTTTTGCTGTTTCAGATTGTAAAACGATGTAAGCATCTAGCCCTGTTTCAATTGGTAATTGAATATTTTGCGATTCTAAGGCCATTAACAAGCGTTCAATACTCATCGCAAAACCAATACCCGGCATATCTTCGCCGCCAATTTGTTCAACCAACCCATTATAACGACCGCCACCGCATAACGTTTCAACTGCACCAATCTCTGCCATTTTAATTTCAAAAGCAGTCAGTGTGTAGTAATCAAGACCACGCACCAGACGCGGGTTAATGTGGAACGGAATGTTGATTGCAGTAAGATATGCCTGCACCTCTTCAAAATGCTTTTTAGATTCATCACTTAGATAATCTAAAATAGAAGGTGCATCTTTTGTAAGGGTCTGACATTTTTTATTTTTGCAATCCAAAACTCGCAAAGGATTCCGATCAATACGTGATTGGCAATCTTCACAAAGCTCGTCTCGTACACTATTTAATACTTCAAGCAATGCTCCACGGTGACGGGCGCGATCTTCCAGAGTTCCTACACTGTTTAACTCTACGGACAAGCCTGTAAGCCCTAATTCCTGATAGATTCGCATTGCCACAGCAATTACTTCGGCATCAATTGCAGGATCAGCCGAACCGATTGCTTCCACTCCAAATTGAACGAACTGGCGGAATCGACCTGCCTGCGGACGCTCATGTCGGAACATTGGCCCTAAGTAATACAGTTTCGTAGGTTGATTGGGAACACCATACAATTTTTTCTCCACATAAGAGCGCACAACCCCTGCTGTGCCTTCAGGACGTAAGGTGAAATCCCCTTCTCCACGGGATTCAACGCTGTACATCTCTTTTTCCACTACATCCGTAGTCTCACCTACGCCTCGTCTAAACAGTTCTGTCTGCTCAAAAATGGGCGTCCGGATCTCTTGGTAATTGTAGCGTGTGCAAAGATCTCGCATCTTTCCTTCAATGTGCTGCCAAAGCTCCACTGTGCCAGGCATAATGTCTTGTGTACCACGTGGAATTTGGATTTTCGCCATGTGAGTCTCTCCTTTTTTGTTTTTTACGTGCTATATAAAAAGAATCCGTACAGGGCAAGTCAGGAAAAATAATTGTTAGAAAACACAAAAAATCTCCCGTCCTTGACATGCCCAACTTACGTACATGTCAGGGACGAGAGATTGTATTCTTCTCCCGTGGTGCCACCCTGCTTGGATATATATGTAATCATATCCCACTTCATTTTCATCGTAACGCCGATGCCGCGCCTTACAGTTACTCGTAGCAACGCTATCTTTCACTGGGGTCTTCAGGGAGGTCATTCGCCTAAACGTAATAGAGAAGCACTCTCAGCCACGATGCTTCCTCTCTAGCTATCCGTCTAAAGGTTACTTGGTCCCGTCATCAGATCAAAATATATTACAGATCATAGCAAAATCGCGAGTGAGCGTCAACTATACAATCACCCGATTATTTATCAGAGTAAAGCGCATCTAAATCCTGCACCTTTTTCTCAATTAACTGCTTATACGTATCATTATAGGTTTTCGGATCTTTCGGATTCGGCCAACGTGATAATACACCGCTACCAGGCCGCATCAATTTGGAGACAGCCCCACAGCCTAAGCCAAGAACCGTTTGCACTTCCTCCATCATAACGATGTTATAGATAGAGTCTTGACCTTGTAGCGCATAGCCAACATTTTCAAGATTGCCCAAAATGTTTTTTTGTCGATACAGATAGTATGGAACATATCCTTGTTTCTTGGCCCACTCTTCAGTCTCTTGCATCATGCTTAGTATCTCTTCACGGCTAGCCACCTGATATCTCTCTTTATTTTGGGTCATTTCCGAAGCACGTTTAAATGAAAGTGTATGGACTGTGAGAGAAGTAGGCATTAGCTTTTCAACCTCCTGAAGAGAATGCTTCATTTCCTGCATCCCTTCATTTGGCAGCCCTATGATCAAATCCATATTAATGTTCGTTAAACCCATCTCCATGGCCAATTTATATTTATCCACGGTTTCTTCAACTGTATGGTGTCGACCGATCGCTTGAAGGGTTTCTTGTGTAAACGACTGCGGATTGATGCTGATACGGTCAACCTTCCATTTTTTCATGATTTCAATTTTATCAGGAGTGATGGTATCAGGCCTTCCAGCTTCCACTGTTAGTTCACGCACTTTATCCATATGAGGAAAATGCTTATAAAGTGTAACAAAAAGCTCGTCTAACTCGTCAGCAGTAATACTGGTAGGTGTACCTCCGCCAAAGTAAATGGAGGTGATTACCAAGTCTTGGCGGGTCAACCAATCACCTATTAAGCGAATCTCTTCATGTAAACCTGCCAAAAATGGATTTACATTCCGGCGATGCACACCAATCGCATAAGCTGGAAACGTACAATACGCACATTTTGTTGGGCAGAATGGGATTCCAATGTAGACAGAGACTTCCCGATCTATTTTATATAAATCAGGAACAACATGTAGCTGACGATCCACTATCTCTTGTAAGAGCTGTAGTTTGTGGGGGCGAACCATATAGTCTTCGCGTAATTGGCGATGAGCCTCCTCGCGACTCAACCCAGATTGTAGCATCTTGTGAAGCAATTTAGTCGGTCGAATACCGGTCAAAATGCCCCATCCCTGCTCCATTCCAGTATGACGCTCCAGCAATGTTAATAGCGTATAGCTAATGGCTTGCTTAGCTGTTTTGCGCATACCTTTTTCGGAAAGCTCCTTATAGGGACGATCATACTCAAATGTATGCTTTTGATCGGCAAACAATAGATATCCAGTAGCATGGACGCCATCGGCTTGTGACTCACAGCACAGCTCTATCTTCATATCTTGATGGGAGCAATTCTCCCAATCTTGTACATAATGAATCGCGGGATCTTCATAGAACAGTGCGGCAATAAAGCCGATTTCACGTTCGAACTGATGACCCACGCATTTTATTTGCAACATGTTCTTCACCTGCTTCTTTCGCAATCCTTCTCATCTTACCTTACCAGCATAAGGTGGTCAATTTCAGAGAAGACACCAACTGTTCCCTTCAAAAATGGACGGATTTAGAAAGCCGTTCGTTTCATCAGAACGATTTGGCACAATCATTGCGAAAAAGAAGTACATGAGATTCCCTACTGGATCATTGATTTTCGCTACATGAAGCTACGCCCCTATCAAACGTAACTAGCTTGATTCCTGCACACGTTAACAGCTTTTCGCTACTTTGCTATTGTTTAGCACGCCGACGTAGTTCTTGTACCTCGCGGATGCTGATATGAAACTCCTGAGACATTTCTACATCGTTTAAAATGGCTTCTTTTTGCAAGAAATCATGAAAATCGACAGAAAAAATACGACGGTTTAATTCTTGAGCGAAACGTTCTTTATTGGATTGGCGCATGCTTAATCCCTCCTTGCCCTATTGTTTCCGCATGGGAAGATTTGCATGCATCTCGAAAAAAATGTCGAAAATTGCAGGAAAATCCAAGGTCTATGAAGAAGATTATTGTTTTGTGGAAAATTTGATATTCCGCTCGTAGGAATTATGAAAAACAGAAAGGATGGGACAAACGTGTTTTCTCGCAAGAAGATGATTATCGGACTTGCAACGTGTCTCACTAGCTTGGTCGCCCCCTTCCAAATGGTCTGGGCAGCCAGCCAGGTGCAGGTAACTGCCGATAATTTAAACATTCGCTCTGGTCCAGGAACCAACTATCAACTCGTAAGTTCCGTGCCTAAGTCGACAAAACTAACCGTTATATCAAAAAAAGATAAATGGATACAGGTAAAATTACCGAATGGCAAACAAGGCTGGGGATTGAATACATACCTTCAGGAGATTAAAGCAGCTCCTCAACCACCAAAGGTGATTTATTTACAAAGCACGGTTGATATGTTAAACATTCGGACTGCACCAAAGACTGATGCTCAAATCATTCAGGTAATGGATAAGACAAAAAGCTATAAAATGATTAAAAAGGAAGGCATCTGGGCACAAATTCAGGTGTCTGACAAGGTAACAGGCTGGATTAATGCTAAATTTGTAAAACATGCTACGCCGCCTACTACATCAGCACCCGTATCAGGAGCAACATCACCGGGTCAGAGTAATCAACCTGCTGTTGTATTGCCACCTGTAGAACCAACTGTACAGCCACCATCTACCAGTAGTATTAAAATCTCTGCAGTAACCAACGTGTATGCAGAGCCTAATGTCTCAGCCATGATTATCGGGCAGTTAAGCGCAGGGGATCAGGTAAGTAAATATTCGGAGTCAAATGGATGGGATCAAATCCTGTACAACGGAACAACAGCTTGGATTGCTAATCCAGCAGCTCCTAAAACCGGACAAGCAACACCTCCTCCGACACAGCAAAACCCTGCTACAGCTACATCAGGCTCTACGGTGAAGGTAACGGCAAATAATGTAAACATCCGAAGTCAGGCTAATACAACAAGCCAAGTTCTCACCCAAGTAAATAACGGAGTAGTTCTACCGGTACTGTCTCAAAGCAACAATTGGTTTCAGGTAAAAACTCCGGATGGGAAAACAGGTTGGATTGCCAGTTGGTTAGTTACGAAATCAACAGAAGCTCCTCCTACACTCGGAGTAGTTGATCCAAATGAACATAGGAACCAAAACTCTCTTCAGCCCTCGGTGCCAAGCAATAATCAATCAGAAATGAAAATCAAGGTGATAAACGAAGGCACAAATATTCGTTCTGGCCCTGGCACCCAATATGAACCGGTAGGTACTGTACAGGCAGGAGAAAGCTATTCGGTAATCAAAACAGAGGGCGATTGGTATCAAATTCGCCTAAAAGATAACTCAACAGCCTACATCGCTAGCTGGGTCGTTCAAAAGGAATCAACAGATATAGCCAATCTGCCTCCTTTAACCGGTAATGAAGCAGGAGGCAAATTGATTGTAATTGATCCTGGACACGGCGGAACAGATAGTGGCGCTGTAGGGACGACGTACAAGACGTTTGAAAAAGAGATTAACCTACAGGTTGCTCTGAAGCTAAAACAACGCCTAGAAGCTTCTGGAGCACGTGTCATTATGACTCGTGCCGATGATACGACTCTTACGTTGAATCAGCGTGTTCAGGTTGCTGTACAAAACAATGCGGATATGTTTGTAAGTGTCCATCACAATACACATCCTAACGCAGCTACCAATGGTACCATCATTTTTTACTATCACAAAGGAAAATCGATGGAATTAGCCCAAATGACTCAAAAAGAGATCATCGCGACAACTCAATATAAGGATTTAACATCCAGATTTGGTGATTTTCATGTTATTCGCGAGAATCCAAAACCAGCGATTCTTGCTGAAATCGGTTTTATAACCAATCCACAGGAAGAAGCTAACTTACGTGACGACCAGCATCAGCAAAATGCGGCGGAAGGGTTGTTCCGAGGCATACTACGTTACTTCCAGGTTTATCCAAGTTAGTTTTTTACACCAAAAAGCAGCTAGTCAAAAAATAGACTAGCTGCTTTCTTTCTAGGTATCGAGCTTACGCAAATTAACTAGCCCTTTTTTTCACCTGACATTAACTTTCAACAATTAATGTCACCGGTCCATGATTATGTATCTGCACATCCATCATTGCGCCAAACCGCCCTGTTTCTACATGAAGCCCTTTACTCCGCAGCATCTCATTAAACTGCTCATATAATGGTTCAGCGGCTTCTGGGCGAGCGGCTGCCATGAAATTAGGGCGACGACCTTTTCGACAATCTCCATATAACGTAAATTGGGAAATAGATAAAATTTGCCCCTTTGTGTCTTGAACAGAGTAATTCATCTTTCCCTCCTCGTCTTCAAAAATCCGTAAATTGGCTACCTTATCTGCTACAAACTCTACATCTTTTATCGTATCCTCATGAGTAATACCGACTAATAAAACCAGCCCTCGCTCAATTTTACCGACTACCTCACCATTTACGGATACACTAGATGCTTTTGCTTTTTGGACAACGACTCGCACTACTTATCACTCCGGTTCTGTTGTTTTGAATTTATGCCAGCATTTATGGTTATGTAAAGAAAAGACAGTGTCCCCAAGGAACCACTGTCTGCCACATAATAATAAAGATATGCTAGGTATTTAGAATTCGACGAACGGAATAAATATCTTTGATACGCTTGATCCGTTCTACCACACGATGCAAATGATCTATATTGTTAATACAGATTGTCATGTTGATCGTAGCTACCCGATTGCGGTCCGCTTTTCCACTCACAGCCGCTATATTGGTTTTCGTTTCCCCAACTACATGTAGCACATCGTTTAATAAGCCTGTGCGATCATGGCCAGTGATTTCTATATCTACATTGTAGTTTTGTTTCTGGTCACCTTCCCATTGTACAGGTATGAGTCGATCACTCTCTTCTACCGTCACATTCGGGCAATCCTTGCGATGAATGGAGACCCCTCGTCCCCTTGTAATAAAACCAATAATGTCATCCCCTGGGACCGGCGAACAACATCGAGAAATACGAGTCAACAAATTGTCTACGCCTTCTACGCGGATGCCTGTGTCGCTTCGCGTCTGCTTCTGGGTAGGTGCATGAGATTTAAATTCCTGAATAGTTTGCTGTTGTTGCTGTTGCTGTTCTTCTCGATCTCTACGTATTTTTTCCGTCAATCGATTGGCTACTTGTGCTGAAGTAAGCCCGCCATATCCGACAGCAGAAAACATATCTTCGTCAGATTGGAAATTAAACTTAGCTGCTGCTTCTTTTAAATTCTCGGCAGTCATGGTCTCTTTTAAATCAAAGCCGCGCGCTTTTACCTCAGCTTCAATCATCGATAGCCCTTTAGCAACATTTTCTTCGCGCTTTTCTTTCTTAAACCATTGCTTGATCTTATTGCGGGCATGGGCAGACTTTGCTATTTTGAGCCAATCTTGACTTGGACCATATGAATGCTTGGAAGTCAAGATTTCCATAATGTCACCCGTACGCAACGCAAAATCTAGCGGAACGATCTTGCCGTTCACTTTAGCACCAATGGTTCGATTGCCGACAGCCGAATGTATGCGATATGCAAAGTCCAAAGGAACCGAGCCTTTTGGAAGCTCCACCACATCGCCTTTTGGCGTAAAGACAAATACCGTATCAGAAAACAAATCCTGCTTGAGGGATTCCATGAATTCCTGGGCATTTGGTGTCTCTTCTTGTCCACCTTGAATAATCTCACGGAGATTACCAATTTTCTCTTCAAAGGAGCCCTGCACTTCTCCTTTTCCTTCTTTATAGGCCCAGTGAGCAGCGATACCAATCTCTGCTGTTCGATGCATATCCCATGTACGAATTTGTACTTCTAACGGTTCACCCTTTGGCCCGATTACAGTGGTATGCAGGGATTGATACATGTTAGCCTTTGGCATAGCAATATAATCTTTAAATCGTCCTGGCATAGGCTTCCATAACGTGTGCACAATTCCAAGGACAGCATAGCAATCACGAATATCATTCACAATGATACGTAAAGCCAGCAAGTCGTAGATTTCGTTAAACTGCTTATTTTGTGACACCATCTTTTTATAGATGCTATAGATATGCTTAGGTCTGCCAGCAATTTCCGCTTCAATATGCAACTCATGTAATTTATCAGTAATCATTGCTTTTGCTTCTGAAATGTACTCCTCGCGCTCCGTCCGTTTCTTCTGCATGAGGTTTACAATCCGATAATATTGCTGCGGATTCAAATAGCGTAGAGCTGTATCCTCTAGCTCCCACTTTACAAACGCAATCCCCAAACGATGAGCCAGTGGGGCAAAGATTTCTAGCGTTTCATCCGAAATTTCACGTTGTTTTTCCTCGGACATATGGCGTAACGTACGCATATTATGCAATCGGTCCGCCAATTTAATTAAAATGACCCGAATATCTTGTGCCATGGCTACAAGCATTTTACGATGATTTTCCGCTAACTGCTCTTCTTTGGATTTGTATTTAATTTTTTCTAGCTTTGTGACCCCGTCTACCAGATGTGCTACCTCTGACCCGAATTCCTTACGTAAATCATCCAACGTAATATCGGTATCTTCCACAACATCATGGAGAAAACCGGCAGCAACAGTTACTGCATCCATGTGCATATCCGTCAAAATGCCTGCAACCGCAATCGGATGCATAATATAAGGCACCCCAGATTTACGCACTTGGCCCTCGTGAGCTTTGCGTGCTAAATCATAGGCACGCTCCAGCATAGTAACGTCCTCGCTTGACATATAGCTATTCGCTTTGCTTAAAATTTCCTCGATGCCCGTAGTCATATTTCCCTTCCTTAATCTTCACTCTGAAGATGAAAACCGTCTATCTTTCCCTTAAACGTATTACCTTTTATTATCTGGTATGAAGGGGAGAATGTAAAGGTAATAATCTTCCATTCTCTACTTAAAACACACAAAATAGACACTTTCAGCTTGCGTTTCTCAGGTAAATCCACAAAAAAACCTCCGCAAGCGAAGGGGGGACTGACCCCCGTTTGTAGGACAGGGATCAAAACACCTTACAAGTTTAAGCAGCCAGTCGTCGGAATTCAACCGGTGACTGGTTGTTTAGTTTTGTTTGAATGCGAATTGAGTTATAGTAAGAG
>NZ_JAPTNK010000015.1:0-124640 GCF_026891775.1 Brevibacillus halotolerans | reverse complement strand
TCTCTTACTATAACTCAATTCGCATTCAAACAAAACTAAACAACCAGTCACCGGTTGAATTCCGACGACTGGCTGCTTAAACTTGTAAGGTGTTTTGATCCCTGTCCTACAAACGGGGGTCAGTCCCCATCAACGAGGAGAACGGCTTTTTTACTAGAAAAATACCTTCGCTTATAAAAAGAGGGCTCTTTTTATAAAAGATGTACACCCTGTCTTTTACTTGGTGATGCTATTACGGTCAATAGCGATGTGCTCTTCAAAGGCTTTTTGTAAACGTCGAACGATAGTACCCACTTTACCATCTCCTACAGGCGTACCTTGAAGCTCAATGATAGGAGTTATTTCGCTTGTAGTACCAGTAATGAATAATTCATCAGCCATTTGAGCAAAATTCACAGAAAATACTTCTTCTACTACCGAGATGCCCAGAGTTTTGGCTAATTGAATAACAGTACGCCGCGTAATCCCGTGCAAAATTAGGTTAGTAGCTGGATGGGTATGTATTTTGCCATCTTTCACAGCAAATAGATTAGCTGAAGTAGCTTCCGTAATGGTTCCATTTCGGTGAAGAATTGCTTCGTCTACTCCTTGCTCTGTCGCTTGCTGTTTAGCCCAAGTGGCACCGAGCAGATTAAGACTTTTAATATCACAGCGCAACCAACGAATGTCATCGACAAGTCCAGCCCTTAAACCATTTTGCATCTGTTGAATCGGGCGTAATTTAGGTACAGCATACATCGTTAAAATAGGGCGGGTATTTGACGGGAATGTAAATTGCCGCTCTGACACGCCACGAGTAATTTGCATGTAAAGGATTGCATCTTCAGAAAATTGCAAGGAATACTGTCTAAGGACTTTATGAGCAATTTCGGTTAATTCTGTGCGAGTTGGGATCGTTAGAGAAAGCTCCTTTGCACTGCGTTCCAAGCGAATCATATGCTCGTCCCACTGATAGAAGCGACCATTATAGATACGCACAACCTCATAAATTCCGTCCCCAAACTGATAGCCTCGATCCTCTGGAAAAATAGCAGGCTCATCGGGTTTATACCAAACTCCATCTACATAATACATGAAAGTTCCTCCCAAGGGAATAGGATGATAGTAACACAATATCTAGTGATAAATGTCGAAAAAAATTCTTATATATTCAATATATTGATTTGCAGACAGGCGTATGGTATCGTTAAAACCGTCTTACATAAAGATAACAAAATGATCTGAGAGGGTCAATTTGAAATATATTTTGGAGGGGAAAAGACCGTGGGTTTAGTAGAACATAAGCCATTAGAAGGGTTAAGTGAAAAGATCTTTTTGGACCGTTATGCAATGAAAGATCTGGATTACATAAATACAAAGGTTGGAGATACCGTTCTCGTATTAACCAAGGATGACCCGAAATTTCCGCAAAAAGAAGTGGGTGAAATTGTTGCCCTGGAGAAAAATCAAGTATCCATTCTACTAAGAAACGGAGAAACCATTACCACAACGGTAGAAAAAACGACCCGTCCAATTGAAGTAACGCCGGAAGCAATGTGGGATCGCTTGGCTCGCGCAATTGCTTCTGTAGAGAAGACAGAAGAAAAACAAGTAGAATGGACAAGCAAATTTCGTGAATTGCTAGATGATTGGAAACTAGTACCAGGCGGCCGCATTGCAGCAGGTGCAGGAGCAAGCGAAGAATTAACCCTCTTTAACTGCTATGTAATTCCGTCACCGCATGATTCACGAGGTGGCATTATGGATACGCTGACTCAAATGACAGAGATAATGTCACGTGGAGGCGGTGTTGGTATTAACTTATCCAGCCTCCGTCCTCGGCGTGCGTTGGTACGTGGAGTCAATGGTTCCTCAAGTGGCTCAGTATCCTGGGGCGGCTTATTCAGCTATACCACAGGTCTTATTGAGCAGGGGGGCTCACGCCGCGGTGCTCTGATGCTAATGATGAATGATTGGCATCCGGACCTTATGGAATTCATTACGGTAAAACAAACGATGGGGCTTGTTACAAATGCCAATCTGTCGGTTTGTGTCTCCAATAGCTTCATGAAAGCTGTAAAAGAGGACTTGGACTGGGAGCTCGTGTTTCCAGATGTAAATGATCCGGATTATGATGCATTATGGGACGGAAACATGAAAAAATGGCGCGAGGAGCTAGGTAAACCCGTCAAATTGGTTAAGACCGTCCGTGCCCGGGAGATTTGGCATACCATCATTGAATCTGCATGGAAATCGGCTGAGCCTGGTGTTGTATTTACAGAGTATTATAATGACATGTCTAATAGCTGGTATTTTAACCCAATCATTTGCACGAATCCGTGCGGGGAACAAGGACTTCCAGCTTGGGGCGTATGTAATTTATCCTCGTTAAATCTATCTAAATTCGTTCTGGATAACGAGGTAGACTGGACAAGCCTAAGTGAAGCTGTTCGTTATTCGATCCGTTTCTTGGATAACGTAATTGATGCGACTCCTTATCATTTTGAAGAGAACAGAGAAAATCAGCAGTCAGAGCGTCGTGTAGGATTAGGAACTATGGGTCTTGCCGAAATGATGATTAAATTAGGGATTCGTTATGGCAGTCCTACGTCTTTAGATTTTTTGGACAAGCTTTATAACTTTATCGCCCGCGAAGCATACTTGGCATCTGCTGATATAGCAAAGGAAAAAGGTAGCTTTCCTAAATTTGATGCTGAAAAATATCTCATGAGCGGTTTTATGAAACAGTTTGATGAAGAAGTACGAGAAGCAATACGTGAAAAAGGAATTCGCAACGTAACCTTATTAACACAGGCACCAACGGGGTCTACTGGAACGATGGTAGGTACATCTACAGGGATTGAGCCGTATTATGCATTCGAATACTACCGTCAAAGTCGCCTTGGCTTTGATAAACAGTACGTACCGATCGCTCAGGAATGGATGGATGCCCATCCGGGTCTAGACCTGCCAGAGTATTTTGTTTGTGCGATGGACTTAGCCGCTGAAGATCATGTACGTGTTCAAGCTGCAATTCAAAAATGGGTGGACTCTTCCATTTCGAAAACAGCTAACGCTCCACACGATTTCACAGTAGAAGATACAAAGAATCTGTATGAACTGGCGTTTGACTTAGGTTGCAAAGGGGTAACAATCTATCGAGATGGCAGCCGTGATGTACAGGTATTGTCTACGGAGAAAAAGGAAGAGAAGGTAGGGGCAAGTAACGATCAAGCATCAGCGAAGGAACAAAAGGACTCAGAGCCCAAAACAAGCCAGGAAGCTACGTCTGCTGGTCAGGCTCAGGGTGTGAAAAGCGGAAGGGATGGAGCTACAGAACGTGCTTATAATAAACGTCCGAAACGTTTAAGTGGTGCTACCTATAAAATGAACACACCTCTTGGAAAAGCGTATATTACAATCAATGATGTAGATCATGCTCCGTTTGAAGTGATTGTGAATGTAGGAAAAGCTGGAAGCGATGTGTTTGCAATGTCAGAGGCTTTAGGGCGCGTATCCACCTTATTCCTACGTTTTGGAGAGTTACCAGATGGCAACAAGGCCCGGTTGTTAATTAAACATTTAAAAGGGATTGGTGGCTCAGGAGCAGTTGGTTTTGGAGCAAACCGTGTGGAATCCATCCCAGATGCTGTAGCAAAAGCGTTAGAAATGCATCTTGACGGGGAAGACGAGCATCAGGCAGTAGCAGCTACTAGCAGCTATTCAATCACCTCAGCTCCAGATAAAGAAGAGGTGCATCACGACGTATACGGCGATGCTGATCACAAAGACTTCTGCCCATCATGCGGCTCTGCGACATTATTGCATGCAGAAGGGTGCAAGACATGTACAACTTGCGGATTTTCCAAGTGCTCGTAATGTTATAGACCGCAGTGCAGTGATTACGATCCCTCAAGTATAAGATTTGGTTTCGATTAAACGGCTCTATTCGCAGCTTTTGCGGTAGAGCTGTTTTTTCATTTCTAATGATTTGCATCAGGTATAGATGTGAATGCTTCATTGAATAATGGTACATATCTGGATGGGCATGGGGTTTTAAGCTACTCATCAAGAACGGTGCAGTGGAAAGACCCTGGCTATTACATAGACCGTACTCTGGAAGGAGAATACGACACAGAAAAGGTCTAGTGATGGTATTCACCAATTGAAAAAATTAATACTTCAGCGAGTAAAGACCCCCTAATCAGGGTCTTTTTTATGTTTACCTATCATGAATACAGGAATTATTGACTTAATTCAGTAAATACTACTAATCTCTTTGCATGTTCTTGAGTTTTTTTATTAAATTTACCAGAGCAAGTGACCAGATTCAGATTAGAGGTATTTGACTCACCGAAAATTCTCTCTAAGGGAGCTTCTTTCGTTTTAAAAGTGGTTACTTCTTTGACTGCATAGATAAGCCGATGGTCGTTTGAATCTGAGACGATAACATGATCGCCATGCTTTAATTTTTTTAAATGATAAAAGATCGCTGGACCCGTGTAATGATCAAAGTGACCAGCAATAACAGCATTTCCCTTTTCACCTGGTTTTGTCCACGGAGATAAAATGCCTACTTTATCAAATGCCTTCGGAACATCCATATTTCCTTCCACTGTTATTCCTACTGTTTCTATTGTTGTATCCAATCCAATAGAGGGAATTTGTAGGCGATTTGGTATGAAGGATGCTGTTACCGGTTTTCTCTGTGAAGTTGAAGAGGAACCAGTTGTTGTATTTGATTGCTTTTCTTCAACATGAGGAAAGGCTTGATCCCTAGATAGATAATGGGGGATGGCAGGCTTTTCCGGATTAGTGGAGCCTGAACACCCTGAAAGGATACATATCAGTAAAGCAAGGAAAAATATTCTCATCTTACATACCTCTTATTCATAACAGCATTACTTATTAATTGATTGAAAATATTCCATCAGGGATTCGTTTTTACATAAAACATTCCCTGATGGAAAAGACTGAAAGAGTTTTTACTGTTTAGTTACTTGCTCCACCCATACCTGTTTTAGGCATTCCTTTAATATGGAATTTGTGATGTTTTTTATGAGACATTGTTTTTGCCTTATGGTGTTTCTTGTGAGACATTGTTTTTGCCTTGTGGTGTTTCTTGTGAGACACTGTTTTTACCTTATGGTGTTTATGATGTCCTTCTTCCATAGCGAATACGGAAGCATTAGAGAACACAAAACAAATAGCAAGTGTTGCAGCTGCTAATTTTTTCATTTTATTCGTCCTTTCAAGGTTTAATGGTGTACTACATTTCATATAGTCTCCACTTGGCAAAGGGATATGACAGTAAAAAATTCCTACAAACGTGTCCATTTTGGTATCCTTTATAGAAGAAAAAGTTATCAAAGCGAAGCATCTGCGATTGGACTAATCTCTACATTTCGTATCGTAACTGGTAAATGAATCCTAAATACTCCTGAGAATCAATGGATATCCTATAAAATGAATTATTTTTATGGTCCACAGGGAAATAGAACAAGTTATACCAGTAAAAGATCGGATAAAATACGAAATGTAGGGGACTCAAAATGAAAAAGGTATTTTGGATTCTTGTAGCTTTAACCATTATGTTTATAAATAATACAGAAGAGGTTAAAGCGGAGCATGCAGAAATTGAAAGCTTGTTACATAGTATGTATAACGAACGTTCCAAAGCAATGATCACGAAGGAGCATGAGGCAATCAAGCATCATTATCTTACTACTTATAAAAGCAGTCGATCTGCACTAGAACATGAAAGAGATCGGAGTACGTATATTCATACATGGGGATCAAAAAGAAACCTATCATTTATAGATGCTGAAAGTAAAATTCAGATTGTAAATATTAAGCGTATAGGAGGGAAAGTAAAGGTTTTTTTAAAACAATCACAACTAATCACGTACCAACATAATGGTGTCCCCTTTCAACCACAAAAATTTGGAATTGGAACGCGACATCTCCTAACTTTAGAGCAAAAAGATAGCAAATGGTACATTGTGAAAGAATGGTATCTGGACCCTTTAGAGGAAAATCCGAATTTAATTCCTGTATCAAAAAAATTCGTTACCAAAGAAGAGTTAGCCGCATATAAGCAAAGAAAGAAAAAAATAAGATATAACCGTGAGAAAGCGGTTGCTTACGCGGAAAAGTATGCTGGTGCAGCCCCTATGGCAGGGAACAATCACCGATACAACCGGAAATACGCAGATTATACATATGAAGGAGGGGACTGTACCAATTTCACTTCTCAAGTGCTGGGGGACCCACTAGAGGGTGGAGGACTCCCTATGAATGGAGGGTGGTTTTATAGAAAAGGTGGGAGCGTTGCTTGGATCAGAACCGATGCCTTGTACCAATTTCTTATTCATAGTGGGTACGGGAAATTAATTGCACGAGGGACATATAAAGAGGTAGCGAAACCGAACAAAAAATTTCCTCAAGGTGCCCTTTCCCATCTTGAACCAGGCGATTTGATTGCTTATGAACTTGAAGGGAATATTGATCATTTCTCCATCGTAACCGCTAGGGATGATCAGGGCTATGTATTAGTAAACTCTCATTCCGCTGATCGTTATCATGTACCGTGGGATTTGGGATGGGATAAGAAAACCAAATTTTATCTGATCCATATCAGAGATTAACAGAAAGAATTTATGGAATAACATGGGACAGCCCCACATACACATCTCTTAATGAAAACTCTTCATAAGGAGTAGACCTATGGGGCTGCCACTTATCATACGTCAATTTCTTTTACGTAGTGGTCTTCTATTTCTCGTCAAAATAATTGGTGCAATCGGACGTATTTTCTTATTTCGGATTTTTGGCGCAGAAGGTATGGGATTGTATCAAATGGTGTATGCCTTTTATGGATTTGTTTTAACCTTAGTAACAGCAGGGCTACCTACCTCTTTGTCCTTAGCAACAGCCAAGGATGTTCATAAGGGCATGTATTTTCTAAAGGTCTCCCTAATTCTTACGTGCATTTTAGGTGGAAGTGCAACGATATTATCATACAGTTACGCTGAGATCATTGCTGATTGGTACGGAGATTCGAAACTAACTTTCGCTATTCAACTCCTGTCACCTGTTTTTTTGTTTGTACCTCAGCTCCATTTATTCCGCGGCTTTTTTCAAGGAGTTGAAATATACGGTTCTATTTCCTTTTCTGAACTGCTAGAGCAATCAATGCGAGTTATTACGATGCTTGTTTTAGCAAATATTTGGATTTCGTATGGAGTATCAGTTGCGGTTGGAGGAGCGGTGCTTGGAGCTGTGGTGGGAGGATTGTCAGCTCTTCTTTTTTTTATCGGGATCTATCTTCTACAGCGCAAGAAGCTACGTTACTTGAGTCTACCTTCACGTTTTCATCATAGCACTGAAACCTCGATTTTTTTAAAAATGTCTGTAAGTGTGCTGGCAACTAGGCTGTTACTTCCATTAACGGATTTTATAGACTCGATATTAATTCCCAACCGTCTCATGCATTCAGGTTTAACTGCTCATCAATCTACCAGCATTTATGGGGAAATAACAGGTATGGCATTAACCATTGTTTATTTACCTTCGATGGTTACATCTGCATTTCTGCATGTGATTATTCCTAAAATTGCGGGGAATTGGGAAAAGAATAATGTGGGGCAATTTAGAAGCCGTGTCAACAAATCTATGAAGGTTGGCTGGTTATGGGGAATTAGTGCATCCTTGTATTTCTTTTTGTATGGTCAAAACATTTCACAAGCGATTACGGGAGATGCTTCCCTTGCTTATTCTTTGATTAGTCTATCTTTGATTCCTTTTTTATCAGGGATTCGAGACATTTCCACTAACATACTATGGGTGAAAGGTCGAAAAAAAGGACCGTTAGTAGGTGTAATAGTAGGCTCTATTATTTCAATCATTATCAACTATTGGCTGGTTGGAATTCCCTCCTTTCAATACAGTGGGATTGTCATTGGAATTGTATCGTTTGAACTAGCTTCTCTACTTTGGAATTTGCATTACATGCGACGTTTTTTATCATGGAAAATAGTAATCGAGTCCGGCGTATTTATTGTTTTTTGCTATACAATTGGACGAATGCTAGAAGGTTTTCCTTTATTCATTCATGTTGTACTTTACTTTAGTTGTGTGTCTCTTTACTTTTTTCTGCGTTTTTCCCGGCGAATAATCTATATGTAGTACATTTCAGCTTGTTGTGTTCTGAAGATAGTGATTTGGTTGGAAAGCTTTTACTAGTGGAAAGTATCGATTACTTTGGTAGGATTGTGTGAGGAAAGAAGGGAGGATATAGGTATGGTTTCAAGTGTAAAACTCAGCTCAATCCTAACAAAGTCCGTGCTTATTTGTTCCATTGGTCTTTCTTTTACCTGTGGTACTGCTTATGCAACTGGAATAAATAAAGAAAAGCAAAACGGGACAACCAATCATAGCTCTACAATAACTGTATCAAAACCGAAATGGGAAGATACGGCTGATCATATTATTTCTCTAGGGAAAACCTATATGGGAACCCCTTATGTTTATGGTGCAGAACGTTTTCAAGATAAAACCTTTGATTGCTCTTCTTATGTACAATACCTGTATGGGAAATTTGGCATTTCACTCGGCTGGCACGCTAGAGAGCAAGCGAAGCAAGGGACATGGATTCCATTTGATCAAATCCAAAAGGGAGATCTTTTGTTTTTTGCAGATGAAAAATTTCCTAATGAAACGGGTCTAAATAAGGTTAGACATGTTGGGATCTACATGGGAGATGGGAAAATCCTCCACACCTATGAAGAAGGAATAGGTGTAATTATTAGTGATTTCCAAAATGATAAACTAGAGGACGACTATTGGTATAACTACTTTCTTTTTGCAAAAAGAGTTATTCCTGAAGCAACTAAATAAACAGAACTGAAATTTGATGTATACCTCATGAGACCAAGTAGCTCCATGTATTGATTGGAGATTGGTTGAATGAGGTTTTTTATGAGCAAAAGGAGGTATCAAGGGGAGAAGAGCGTTAAAGGATGACGATAACGTAACATAGCAAATTCTCATGCAAAAGACTTGCTACTGATCGGGTATAGGTATTTATTCTCTTGGTCAAAACTGTACGTGAGGTGAGCAATCATGCATGAATATATGGACACGATAGGGAGAACAATCCTTTCATTTGTTCTGCTTTTACTGGTAGCCAGAGTTCTAGGAAAGCAGACCTTATCTAACATGACGTTTCACGATTTTGTGACAGGGATTACAATGGGGGCGATTGCAGCCAATCTAGCTTTTAATGAAAAAATTAAAATGATGGAATTGATTTTGTCTTTAGCGGTATTTTCAGGAACTTCTTATCTTATGTCAAATATAGCTATTAAAATACAAAAATCAAGAAAATGGATATCAGGAGCGCCGACCGTACTTATTGAAAATGGGAAAATTTTAGAGGAGAATATGAGGAAAAATAAATATACGATGGATTCCCTTAACCAATCTCTTCGGCAAAAAGATATTTTTAATCTCCAAGAGGTTGAGAATGCTGTTGTAGAGAATAATGGAAAATTATCTGTACAAAAGAAAACAGAATTTCAGAGTGTAACTAAGAAGGATTTGCAAATTTTCACAGGAGGGAAAGAAAAATTTCCGATAGAGCTAGTTATGGAAGGGCAAATATTAGAAGACAATTTACGCCAAAATAAATTATCAAAGGACTGGTTGCATAAAGAAATCAAACGGATTGGAAAGGATCTAGATGAGATTTTCTATGCTGTAAAAACCTCAAACGGGACAATTGTTTTTGATTTTTACGCAGATTACATAAAATCTCCGATTGATAAAGAATAGTAGTAGAAAAATTCTTTTACAGTAAAAAGACAACGGGATTCCTTCGTTGTCTTTTTTTCTATGTGTTATTTCCTCTATGAAATTAATGATTTACATCGTTTACTAGTTCATCAAATTGCACCTATTGATAAAAATAATCCAAATTATTTTTATTGTAAAATATTGTAAAAATTAATAATATAATATATGTTAGTAATAGATGGTATTTTGTAGAAAAAAGTTTGCAGATGAAAGGAGGTTCTAGGTGGTAGCTGTCTTGTTCTAGGTGTGTTGTTTACCCATTATGTTTTGCCCGGGTATATCATCATTCAAATCCAAATTGATAGGAGGAGAAGGAATATGAAAAAAGCGATGTTGCTCTTGGTTATTTCATTGATGACGTATGCCTGTTTCGGATTTTTACCTGCTGTTGGGGCGGAAGAATATTCGGAAAATAACAACAAAGAACCGATCATCCTAGTAAATGGATTTCTAGGCTGGGGAAGAGAAGAGGTACTTGGTTTTAAGTATTGGGGTGGATTTCATGATATACAGGAAAAACTAAAAACAGATGGCTACCAAGTATTTACCTCGGCTGTAGGGCCTGTTTCAAGTAACTGGGATCGTGCTTGTGAGTTGTATGCTCAAATAAATGGGGGAACAGTGGATTATGGAGCGGCTCATGCCGAGGAACATGGACATGCCCGTTTTGGACGTACGTATGAAGGATTTAATGTGAATTGGGATGAGAACAATAAAGTGCATCTAGTCGGTCACAGTATGGGCGGACAGACAAGCCGTACTCTTGTCCAATTATTAAACGAAGGTAGTCGTGAGGAGCAGGAATATAAAAATCAACATCCTGAAGTAGAATTGTCTCCTTTGTTTGAAGGCGGCAAATCATTTGTTCGGAGTGTTACAACACTTGCTAGTCCTCACAATGGGACAACCCTTGCTGATGGTGTAGGGACGTTTATTCCATTTGCTAAGGATCTTCTTGTTGCTACTGCTTTTTTTCTACATAGTGCAGACTACACGGTGTATGACTTTAAACTGGATCAATGGGGGATTAAGAAAAAGAAGGGCGAATCGGTTGTTAGCTATTCAAAGCGTGTATGGAATAGCCCCATTTGGAGTGATACCAAAGATACCTGCCAATGGGACCTTAGTACAGATGGGGCCCGGGAATTGAATAGCTGGGTAAAAACGCAACCAGATGTCTATTATTTTTCTTATAGCGCCAGCGCAACAAAGCCAGGAATATTGACAGGAGTGCATATCCCCATTCTATCAATGAATAAAGCATTATTGGGAAATGCGCTATTTATGGGATCATATTTGCGAAACGATCAAAATCGTCCGATTATTGATGAATCATGGTGGGAAAATGATGGGGTTATTAATACAAATTCAATGATCGGTCCAGAAACAGATGAAATTGTTCCATACAGACAGAAAGCACAAATCGGGAAATGGAACTATTTAGGTAAAAAAGCAGGCTGGGATCATCTCGATCTAATTGGATTAAGTATATCTGATTCACTTGGCTTCTCGGATATTACGATGTTTTATAGGGACATTGCTAAGCTGGTAACAAAATTACCGCATAATGAGGTCGATTATTGAAGGCGTTTTCATTTTGGGTAAGTCAAATGGAATAGATCATTTGCTTTTCAAGAGGATTGTTTTTTTAAACATTCCTCTCTTTCTATTTTCTCAATGATTCTATGAACAATCATCAATCTAGATCAGAGGTACAATCATTTGCATAGCTTCTCATGACTAAATCTCAATTGATAGATTGATTAACAATAAACACACTTGACATATAGGTTATATTTGCTAAAATAAGTACTGGCCAACAGGTGATAATGATTATCAATATCGTTTTTTGATGCTTTTTGCAATTTTTTATTGTACATAAAGGTGGTTATACTGATGTCAGAAGAAGGAGCGGCTCATTCTTTATCCAGAGCAGTAGATAAAGCACCGCGTTATATGGTTGCAAGTATGATGCTCACGATTGGTGTTTTCCTGCTAGTGCTCGGATTTTTACTGTCTATTTCATATGGTGCCGCAGACGTCGGGTTCCGAGAAGTAGAGGATATGATCTTTTTTTTCAACTCTGATTCACCTGCACATCTACTCATATACGAATTGCGAATGCCAAGAGCATTAAGTGGAATTTTTGTCGGCGCTTGCCTTGCGGTATCTGGATCAATTATGCAGGGAATCACTCGTAATCCATTAGCAACCCCTTCCATTATGGGCCTGTCACAAGGATCAGGTCTGGCGATTGCGATCGCTATGATTCTCTTCCCAGCAATTAATTATTTTGAAATGGTTATTTTTTCTTTTAGTGGAGCTGCGGTTGGGGTCATGGTTGTTTACGCAATCAGTGCGCTGTCACCAGGAGGGATGTCACCAGTTAAGCTTGTTTTGGCTGGTACAGCGGTAAGCACTCTATTTGGTGCTTTATCAACTGGGCTAGCCATTTATTTTAAAATCGCTCAGGATATGAGCTTTTTTGCAGCGGGCGGCTTAACAATGGTGCGATGGGATGCGATTGGCATGATTTTGCCAGTAAGTGTCGTTTGCCTTCTATTGTCGATTATGCTGTCACGCTATGTAACGGTTCTTAGTTTTGGTGAGGACGTAGCTATTGGACTTGGGCAACGAACCATGTTGATTAAGACATGCTGCACGATAATCGTATTGTTCATGACAGGGGCAGCAGTATCTGTTGCAGGGGGAGTTGGGTTTGTAGGATTGATTATTCCCCATATCATGCGTTCGATTGTTGGTGTTGATTATCGGTTGATCATACCTTGTTCGGCAGTATTTGGTGGTGTACTTGTTACCTTTGCAGATATTGCAGCAAGATGGTTCAACTCGCCATATGAAACACCAATTGGTACTGTTACAGCTGTTATTGGTGTACCGTTCTTCCTGTATATGGCTCGTAGGGAAGGAAGGAGTTTATGATGCAATCAATTTTATACAAACGCGCGCCTCTCATCATGGGATTGCTTGTTGCGATGATTGTTACAGTAATCTTAATTAGCTTGAATTCAGGTTCAATTCCTATTTCCCCATTGGAAGTATGGGAGACGTTTTTAAATGGTGGAACGCGTCAGCAAGAAACGGTACTCTTTCAGTTTCGTATGCCACGTTTGGTCATTGCTTTGCTCATTGGCAGTGGACTCGCGGTTTCTGGTGTAATTTTACAGGGCTTATCTCGAAATGCATTGGCAGACCCGGGTATTTTGGGGATTAACGCAGGAGCTGGATTGGCTGTAGTGCTGTTCATGTATTTTGCATTTGAAACAAAGGATATTAAGAATGTTCTGCCTGTTATGATGATTCCGATAGTTGCTTTAATAGGAGCCGGTGTTACCTCATTGCTTATCTTTATGCTTGCGTGGAAGCGAGGGATTACTCCAATTCGCTTAATTCTTGTAGGGATAGCAGTGTCGGCTGGAATCGGTGCGATAAATACTGTTGTGTCATTAAAGCTTGCTTTTGCAAATTTCATGTATGCTACAGTCTGGCTTGCAGGTAGCCTGTGGGGAACCAGTTGGACCTTTGTTATTGCCATACTTCCATGGATTCTCATTCTTGTTCCGTATGCGATATGGAAAGCTCGATATCTGAATGTACTTAATCTAGGCGATGAATTAGCAACTGGTGTTGGAATGAGAGTAGAACGAGAGCGTGGAAAATTAATTTTTGTGAGTGCCGGACTTGCTGGAGCATGCGTTGCGGCTGGTGGAGGTATTGGGTTTATCGGACTGGTTGCACCACATATCGCCCGCAAACTGGTTGGACCGAGGCATCAATTTCTCATCCCTACTGCTACGCTTGTGGGGGCATTACTGCTATTGTTGGCCGATTTAGTAGCACGTAATATACTAACCCGTACGGAAGTTCCAGTTGGTATCGTAATCTCTGTTCTTGGGGCGCCCTATTTCATCTATCTTTTAATGAAAACGAAAACCTAACAAGCTACTAATATAATATTCTTTGGGGTTTTTTGTAGTAACTCGTAAGGCACATCTTGTGCTTATAGATAAAAAAGGAGATCAATCTATGAAACGTTTTATGAATGTAATGATTATTTTTGTACTATTGTTTGTTTTTGCAGGTTGCAGCCAGAAGGAATCGGCTTCAGTAGCAAGTAAGCAGGAAGGAGCATCCCAACAAGCAGGGGACACTGAGTTTAAAACGGTAAAAACCTCCCGCGGAGAAGTGAAAATTCCTGTACATCCAAAACGTGTTGTTGACCTTGCTTATGCGACCGAAGAATTATTAATTATGGGGATCAAGCCTGTGATGTCTACTTCAGGCCCTGATTTGCCGGATTATTTAAAAGGAAAGCTTGACGGAGTAGCGTTAGTTGAAACTAGTTCAGTTAAAGTAGAAGACGTAATGGCCTTACAACCGGATTTGATTCTTACAAGCAACCGCACTGAAAAGCTTTACGATCAGCTTACGCAAATTGCACCAACCGTTCAACTGGAAGGAGACTTTTACACTTGGCGTGAAAGATTCCCGGAAATGGCAAGTATTTTAGGCAAAGAAAAAGAAATGAACGAATGGCTTGCTCAATATGATGCAAAAGCGAAACAAATTGGGGATGAAATTAAAAAGCAATCGAAGGATGCAACCTTTGCTCTATATGTAACAAACGCTTCCCAATATCGTATCTATGGTAAGGCGCTTTTAGGAGATGTTTTATTTACTGATTTAGGCTTGCCTATGGCAGAAGGAGCTCCGAAAGAAAAGCTTGTAGAAATCGTATCGCTTGAAAATCTGTATAAGTTTGATCCAGACTATATTTTCTTAGGATTATACGGGAGCAATCTCGCTGTGGCACAGAAAAAGCTGGATGATATGCAGAAATCAGAGCTTTGGGGTAAGCTAAAAGCGGTTAAAAATGGACATGTTTATATGCTAGATAACCCTACATGGTCTCTTGGAACCTTCCCGCTTGGAAAAGAGAAAGCGATTGAAATGGTTCGTGATCTTGTTTTAAAAAAAAAGAACTAAAGAGTTTATTTCATTCAATGAAGCACGATAAAAATATGTGCTAGAACGTAAAGCTACCTTTACTTTATGGAAGGTAGCTTTTTACGTTTCACCATGAAAGAACTGTTGTGAGAACAACAAGAATGAAGGAAGATAGATAGTGAATCAAAAGATGATAGGTCCTATTAGTTTTGTTTCGGCGAAGATACATAAACGCTTAGATTGATAGCTAAGGATAAAAATGACCAATAGAAAAAGCAGTAGGTTATACCTACCGCTTTTTTCATTCTACGTATTTCGTTTTCCTGACATTTATTATAACGATATTCTGAAATTAGTAGCATAACTCGTGTAAGTTGCTAGTGATGCAAGGTGAATCACCACTAGGATGTCTTGAATATAGCTTCTTCTTTCTCATTCAGTGGTTTTATGATACTAGCTTTTTTGGCATTCGATGAGAAACGTGGAAAGTTAATCACGATTGACACGATACCGCAAACAGCAACTAGCAATGGATAAAAAGCAAATGGCAATAGTTCGATTGGTGAGAGTGCAGCGAATCCTGCTGCCGTTAACATTTGAGCCCCGTAAGGAATGATTCCTTGTACGCTGCACGAAAATAAATCTAGTAAGCTTGCAGATTTTCTTGGATCGATTTCATATTGATCTGAAATATTTTTAGCAAGTGGACCTGCAAAAATAATAGCGATTGTATTGTTAGCTGTACACATATTTGTCAGGCTCACAAGACCAGCAATACCAAATTCTGCGCCTTTTTTTGAGCGAATATTACGCGTCAATACATGTAATAGATATTGAATCCCGCCATTATGTTGAATAATCTCAATCATTCCACCAATGAGCATGGTTAGCAATACAAGCTCCATCATTCCACTAATCCCTAGTGTCACATTTTTGAAGAATGTGGCAAGTGTGTAGCTTCCATCTATCATTCCGATGACACCTGATAAAACAGTTCCTCCCATTAGAACCACAAGTACATTCCAGCCAAGCAAGGCCGCAAGCAGCACTCCTGCATAAGGTAACACTTTGACCCAATTGAAGGTTCCAACTGTAATATTTGTATGACTTCCTAATGTAAGCACGATTAATAGGATGCAAGTTAAAATGGCCGCCGGTAATACAATTAAAAAGTTGGTTTTGAATTTATCTTTCATTTCTGTTCCTTGCGTGCGTACCGCGGCAATTGTCGTATCAGAAATAAATGATAAATTATCTCCGAACATAGCTCCTCCGACAACAGTAGCCATTGTGAATGCAACAGAGATATCAGTCTGTTGGCTGATTCCTACGGCAATTGGAGCTAATGCAGCAATAGTCCCCATGGATGTCCCCATTGCTAGTGAAATAAATGATCCGATTACAAATAAACCAACAACTAGAAGACCATGAGGCAAAACGGAAAGGGCTAGGTTTACGGTAGCCTCAACACTACCCATACCTTGAGCTGTTTGAGAAAACGCACCAGCTAATACAAAGATTAATAACATAATAACGATATTTGGATTACCTGCACCTTTAGCAAATCGTTCTACCTTTGTGGTAAAACTCTCTTTTCGGTTCATGACTAATGCCACCGTACTTGCGATCAAAATAGCAACAATGATAGGTAGCTGATAAAAATCTCCAGTAATAATTCCAGAGCCAATAAATAGTGCTAAAAATATACCAAGAGGCAATAAAGCCAACGCACTTCCTTTTGTCTGATTCATCAATAACACCCTCTCTATTTCTACCTTTTTCTGAGAAAAAATGAAGAAGACCTCTTCTCGTGAGAAGAGGTCTTATATGGGATAAGAATCACTCTTCTCATCTTTCAAGCACATGCTTGCTGGATTTGGCACAGCACTCTAAATACGAGTCCGCTGCCGAGGCATCAAAGGGCCAGTCCCTCCGCCTCTCTTGATAAGAAGGTTTCATATTTTATTCTCGGATGCTTAAGCTTTTTCTACTTTACTCTTTTCTGAGAAAAATGTCAAATATTTTTTAGTGAAACTTAAATTATGCCGAGGATACTACAGCCTAGCTCCATTTTTTATCATCAATAGATTCTTAAGAAAGACTACTCCGCATATAGGAATGCTTGTACTTGTAGGTAAGCCGGTAATCCCCGATTCTAGTTGATAGGTTAGCAATAGGAGTAGCAAATGGAAATATCGCCCATCAAACGGTATAATAAAAAAAGATGTAATGAAAAAGGGAGTGAATTTGAGTGAAGCAGGATATCATAGAGCGTTTTACAAGATATGTACAGATTGATACACAATCCAATGCCCAGAGTCAGACAGTTCCGTCTACACCAGGTCAGCTAGAGCTGGGTAAATTGCTAGTTGAAGAACTAAAGGCGATGGGACTTTCAGAGGTTACGATGGATGTAAATGGATATGTCATGGCGACACTCCCTGCAAATACGGATAAGCAGGTTCCCGTAATCGGCTTTTTATCCCATCTAGATACTGCCACGGATTTTACAGGCAAAAATGTTAATCCGCAGGTTCACGAAAATTTTGACGGTAAAGCCATTACGCTAAATAAGGAACGGGGCATTGTTTTATCACCGGAATTATTTCCAGAGCTACCGTCCTACAAGGGTCACACATTGATTACGACCGATGGGACAACCTTGCTTGGAGCAGATGATAAAGCGGGTATCACTGAAATTATGACCGCCATGGATTATTTGCTAAAGCATCCGGAAATTAAACATGGGAAAATTAGGGTGGCGTTCACTCCTGACGAAGAAATCAGTAGAGGGCCGGCTCATTTTGATGTGGCAGCTTTTGGTGCGAAATTTGCGTACACAATGGACGGAGGGCCACTAGGTGGCTTGGAGTATGAAAGCTTTAACGCCGCAGAACTCAAGCTTACTTTTAGGGGGGTTAGCACGCATCCTGGAACAGCCAAAAATAAAATGCTAAACGCTAGTAAGCTAGCAATGGAATTCCATGCACAACTTCCTGAAGAAGAGGCGCCAGAGTACACAGAGGGCTATGAGGGCTTTTACCATCTTAGCTCAATAAACGGTGATGTCGAACAAAGTAAATCTCAATACATTATTAGAGATTTTGATAAAGATCATTTTCATGCCAAAAAAGAGAAAGTAACAAGCATCGTGAAAAAGATGCAAGAGAAATACGGCGAAGAAAATATCAGCTTTGAACTCAATGATCAATACTACAACATGCGCGATAAAATTGAACCGGTTAAGGAAGTTGTTGACATTGCCTATGAAGCGATGAAAAACCTCAATATCGAGCCGGTAATCAGCCCGATCCGAGGTGGTACGGATGGCTCTCAATTATCATATATGGGTCTGCCAACGCCAAATATTTTTACTGGTGGGGAAAATTATCACGGTAAATTCGAATATGTTTCTGTAGATAATATGGAAAAAGCTGTTCAGGTTATTATCGAGATAGCTCGGTTGTTTGAAGAAAAAGCATGATGAAAGCAAGCTAAAAAGAAATCAAATCCCCTTGAAGTTAAACAATTATGAAGTTCATGCACGCATGGATTCGTTGTTGTTGAGCAAAGGGGATTTTGTTTATGTACTACATAATCTTAGTAATCCCATCAAAATAACGCCGAAAATGACAGTAATGGCAAGGCTTTTCGTCCGCAAAGCTAATAATAGAGTAGGAACTATCGCAATGAGTGTTAGCCAATTCACTCCGATTGAATCACTGCTTTTATCAATGACACTCTCCACGACGAGGGCTGTGAGAATACAAATAGGTATAAAAGAAAGCCATTTAAGTACAGGGGCAGGCAATTGTAAGTTACGGACCACTAAAAATGGCAGAATACGCGGAATTACTGTTACAAATGTACAACCGAATATGAGAAGAAGAATGGATAGATTAAGGCTCATTTATCAGTCACCACCCCAATAGTAGCTACAATAACCGTCGCTAAAATGACTGCAACGTGTGAAGGGACCAGAAAGGATAAAACCAGCATAGCTATGATCATATATACAACAAGACTGAGAGAATGCTTGAGCTTTGAAGGCTCCATAGATTGCAATTGCAGGACAAGTAAGGCTACAAACATTGCTGTTAAAGCAAAATCCAACCCAAATACCATCGGATTCGTAATCCATTTCCCAAGAATAGCTCCTAGCATGCACGATAAGATCCAAATGATATAAGCGGTAAGATTTAGACCATTCATCCAGCGATCGTTTATCTGCTCTCCCTTTGTAATCTTATTGATAGCAACACCGAAGGACTCATCTGTAACCAGTGCCCCGATTCCGATGTTTTTGAATAAAGAATATTTGGTGAAGGAGGGAGCTAGAGTTGCGCTTAATAAAAAGTTGCGTAGGTTTACAATAAAAGTAGTTACAATAATGGCTGAGTAGGGACTATTCGCTGCTAATAGGGCACAAATGATAAATTGAGCTGACCCGGCATATACCAAAGCCGATAATAAAGTAATTTCTAAAATGCTCAAGTGAGAAGAGACACCAATTACTCCAGCTGCTAATCCAATACTAATGTAGCCCAACAAGGTAGGGATACAATCCTTAACGCCTTGGCCGAATGTAGGGGCATTAGCTTCCTTCAATCCTGGTTTCTCTTCCTATATTCATTTCCAGTGTAACCACTCCTTTGCAGTATTTTCCCCCTTATCTATGGAAGGGAGGTTGTGACTTTAAAAAATAGTAAAACAACATTGTGGTTTTGTTAAAAATTACATTTTATCAAGTATATTGAAAATCAGCAACAATTATATAAAAAATTAGTAAAGCTATGAACGTTTTGTTCTTCCTTTATAAATTCTTGAGAATTTCTATTTATGATGAATCGTGTTCGTAGAGCTGGAAAGGAAGGATTCATCATGAAAATAAAAGGAATAAAAGCCGCGATTGTTTATAGTACCCTGGTTCTTGGATTGACTTTGCTTGCTAATGTAACAAAGATTTATTTGCTAATCGGGCTCGTTCAATTATCGCCGATGCTGGTATTAGGGCTAATGCTTCTATTTTTTTCAGAACGTAAAGCTACAATTCGATCCACTGGAATCGGAAAGCTTGGGAATTGGAAATGGTACATTCTAGCGGGGGTCTCAGGTTTACCAATTCTTATCAGCTTTTTAGTGGCTTGGGGAATCGGTTATATTGCGCTCCCAACGGCTGCTTTTTTAAACACCGGAGCTGCTCATTTTACAGTAGTTGAGTATGTTGGTTACATGACAAAAGCATTTTGGAGCCCAGCCATGCTGATCTCAATGGGGATTTTTGCATTCGGTGAAGAAATTGGATGGAGAGGATACCTACAACCCAAGCTAACGGAAACGTATGGAAGTAAGAGAGCAATTTTGGGAACCTCTATAGTATGGGCACTATTTCATTATCCGTTCTACTTAAATGGCTATAATGAAGATGGGAATTTTATTATCACAATACTGCTGTTTACGATTATGATCTTTCCGCTTTCTGTTTTTATAGGGTGGATTCGTTTTACAAGCGGTAGTATTTGGCCTGCGGTGCTTAGTCATACCATGATAAATCTTACTCGAAGCTGGTTGGAGCAGTTGTTTACAACCAAAGCAGAGGGATGGACTTACATAGCTGGAGAATCAGGTATGGTAACGATCATATTGTGGGGTTTTGTGGCCTGGTTCATCTGGCGCAGTTTGTCGCGAACAACAACATGCACTCCCATGTAACCATGCTAGCTGGTGCGGTATATAGTATTTTCACCAATTCTATGGTATAAAAAGTGATGTTAAATCCGATAGATAACGTATATACCATTGTTAGCAGATAAGCAGGTGAATCAAATGAATGCGAGACAAATAGAGATCTTGCGTATTCTATTAACACAATCCGACCAACATGTATTAGTACAAGAGATAGCAGAAAAGGTAGGCTGCTCGGAAAAGACGATTCGCAATGATTGTAAAAGAATACAGGACTACCTTAGAGAGCATTCAAATGCCACCTTAATCCGAAAACCGGGATTAGGGGTTTTCCTAGAGATAGAAGAGCATGAAAAAGCAAGCTTATTTCACAAATTACACATGGTGAATCATCCAATCAAATATGAATCTGATGAAAAAATGATTCTTGAAATAGCTTATCAGTTAGTTATGAATGTAAAGCCCATAACTGTTCAGGAGCTTGCTTCCAAATACTTTGTCAACAAAGCGGTTATCAAAAAAAGTTTGGACAAAATTGAAAAGTGGCTAAACGTTTGGGGACTTACGTTGGTCTCTAAGCAAAAAGTAGGTCTAATGATTGAAGGGAACGAAAAAGCCAAAAGAACTGCATTAGCCCGATTATCACAATTGACCAATAATTCTAAGCTTAGTGACTCATTTATTAAGGAGCAATTTTCATCCCATGAGGTTGAGATTGTCAAAAATGAATTAAAACAGCTCCAAAAGCGACATTCCTTCTTTTTTACGGATGAAACGCTGGAAGGGTTGATCGTACATGTTCTGCTGATGATTAGGCGAACGAAGCTTAAACAGCCTATTACTCTCTCGGAGAAAGAAAGAACCCTTCTACAAGATAAAAAAGAATATGAATGGACTGCTGAATTTCTTACATCACTGGAAGCTATTTTTGCAGTAAGGTTTCCAGAGGTTGAAATCACTTATCTGGCCTTACACATTTTGGGCGGTAAAATTCGTTATCAGCAAAAGAATGAACCATTGAAAATAGATGATTTTACTGAAAATAATCCAGTTCTTTCACAGCTTTTGTCACTATTGATTACGCGTATGTCTGAGTTTAATATGATTGAATTTATGAATGACCAAGCTTTACTGGACGGCTTGAAGGTTCATTTATATACAACTTTAAATCGCCTTACTTACGGTCTTCCTGTATCGAATCCGATGCTAAGTGATATAAAGAGAATGTATCCGTATATGTTTGATATGGTGCTTTGTGTATTAGAAGAGGTCTATCAATTGCTCTCTCTTTCAATACCTGAGGAGGAAGCAGCTTATCTTGTGTTACACTTTCAAGCTTCCATTGAGCGCTTTCATAGCAATCGGGAAAAAACAAAGAATGTTGTCATTGTTTGTCATATGGGGATTGGAATGTCTCAACTGTTACGAACAAAGCTCGAACGGAAATTTATTTCTATTCATATTGTAGCGTGTCTAGCTAAGGCTGATGTAAAAGAGTATCTTGCTAATCATGACGTAGACTTTGTTATATCTACTGTTTCGCTGCCTGAAATAAATATCCCTTATATTGTTATTTCTCCGTTATTAGAGGCTACGGAAGAAAAAAGACTAGAGAATTTTATTACACAACTGAATGAACCTGTACAGCAGGCACCGAAAGAATCTGTGCTTTTGAAGTTTACCACTCCTTTTTTAGTTTTTTTACATCAGGATGCCAAACATCGCTATGAGTTGATTGAAATGCTTGCAACTGTTTTACATGAAAAAGGATTTGTGGAGAAGGAATATACGCATCATGCTATTACCCGGGAAAGAATGTCATCGACTAATATTGGTTCAGGTGTCGCTATCCCACACGGTAATCCCAAATTGATTAGACATTCAGCTATTGCGATTGCTACATTGAAGGAACCAATTGAGTGGGGATCGGAAAAGGTATCACTCGTCTTCATGCTGGCAGTAAAGAATGACGATCAAGAGGATACGCGACAACTATTCCGGGAATTATCGTTTATCAGTGAACAGCCAGCTTTTATTCAAACGCTTATAAAGGAAACAGATAACATGCAATTTCTATCTCATTTTCACCAAAGTAAATAAAATCTCACATTTTGCTTTGCCTACTCCAAGGGAAATAAAATCCGTTTTTCCGGAAACTACGGAAAAAAACTAAACTTTTGTCCGATCGATTTCGCAGTATAGTATATGTAAGCGATTTCGAAATAGATAAAGGGGGATTAGTGATGAAACTCTTGGCGATTACTTCATGTCCTAATGGAATTGCCCATACGTATATGGCGGCAGAAAATCTCCAAAAAGCTGCTGATAAATTAGGTGTTCAGATGAAAGTGGAAACACAGGGCTCGATTGGAGTAGAAAATAAATTTACAGAACAGGAAATACGTGAAGCGGATGGTATCATTATTGCTGCTGATAAAACAGTCGACAAAGATCGCTTCATTGGGAAAAAGGTATTACTTGTTGGGGTTCAGGATGGGATACGCAAGCCTGAAGAGCTAATCAATTTAGTATCAAGTGGAGAAGTGCCTGTCTATCAGGGTCAAGCCAATGCGGTAGAGAACAAGACTACTGAGAAAGCTGATAAGCAAAACTCATTTTATCGTCATTTGATGAGTGGTGTATCCTACATGGTCCCATTCATCGTTATCGGCGGGCTATTAATCGCCATTGCCTTAACACTTGGAGGAGAAAAAACACCTGGTGGTTTGGTTATTCCAGATGCTTCATTCTGGAAGACCATTGAGAAGCTTGGCGCAGCCTCCTTTACCTTCATGGTTCCTATTCTTGCTGGTTTTATTGCCTTTAGTATTGCGGATCGACCAGGTCTTGCTCCTGGTATGATTGGTGGATTAATTGCCGCGAATGGGAGCTTCTATGGAAGTGAAGCAGGAGCTGGCTTTATCGGTGGTATTATTGCAGGTTTCTTAGCAGGTTATGTAGCATTAGGAATTAAAAGTATGAAAGTTCCAAAAGCCATCCAGCCTATTATGCCAATCATTATCATTCCGGTATTTGCTTCCCTTATTGTAGGTCTGGTGTTTGTCTATGTTATTGGATCGCCTATTGCACAGGTATTTGAGGCTTTAACAGCGTGGTTATCAAGTATGCAAGGTACAAGCTCCATTCTCTTAGCTATTATCCTAGGTGCTATGATTTCCTTTGATATGGGTGGGCCTGTTAATAAAGTTGCCTTCTTGTTCGGTTCTGCCATGATTGCAGAGGGAAACTATGATATCATGGGAGCCATTGCGGTTGCGATCTGTATCCCTCCAATTGGTATGGGTCTAGCTACTTTTATCAATAAGAAAAAATATCAGGATACTGAACGAGAAGCGGGGAAAGCGACATTTACAATGGGGTTATTTGGGATTACAGAAGGAGCTATTCCGTTCGCAGCTCAGGACCCATTCCGCGTTATTCCAAGTATCATGATTGGTTCCATCGTAGGTTCGGTTATCGCTATGGTGGGACATGTTGGAGATAAAGTAGCACATGGAGGCCCAATCGTTGCTGTACTTGGTGCTGTTGATAATGTTTTGATGTTCTTCCTCGCAGTTATTGTAGGTGCGATTGTAACAGCAGTATTGGTCAATATCTTAAAAAAAGATATACAAAATGGAAATGCTCCAGCTACAAAAGCAGTAGCAGATTCAACAACCAAGCAAAGCCTTCCTAAGAAAGAAAGAAAAGTAGAGCCTGTGGAAATTAAAAAGCTAACTGATATTACCAGATTAGAATTAATAGATGTAGATGTAGCAGGTGCAACACGCGATGAGGTCATTGATGAAATGATCCATAAGTTGAAGCGTGCAGGAGCAATTGATTCTACTTCCGAGTTCAAGCAGGCGATACTAAGCCGCGAACAAGAAAGCTCCACAGGAATTGGCATGAACATTGCTATTCCTCATGGAAAATCGGAGACCGTCCAAAAAACAAGCGTGGTGTTTGGGCTTAAACGTGACGGAGTAAATTGGAACAGTCTTGACGGGTCCGATGCAAAGTTAATTTTTATGATTGCTGTTCCAAAACAGAGTGAAGGAAATGAACACTTAAAAATTCTTCAAATGCTATCTCGCAAGCTTATGGACGAAGGCTTTAGAGAACAGCTATTATCAATTAAAACAAAGGAAGAGGCCTACCAGCTATTGGGGTCTATTGAATAAAAAGCTATTCTAGCATCTGGAAGATGACTCATATAAATACTGGGATCAATAAAGGCCCTCTCTCCTTTTCTAAGGGGAGAGGGCCTTGCCTTTTCATCGTAAACCTAGAAAAGAAGGCAGATTGAGTAGTTCTACTCCTTTTCTCTATGAATGTGAATGAGAGCCATGCAAATTAGATATGTACTAGACCGGAGGAGACATAATGAAACAGACGATTTTGCTTGTAGATGATGAAGTAGATATGATAACGTTCATGCGCGATGCGTTAGAAGATGAAGGCTATGAAGTCATGACAGCATTACATGCTGAACAGGCGTTTCTGATGATCAGTGAGAAGCTGCCCGATCTAATTGTGCTTGATGTGATGATGCCTGGAACAGACGGATTTTCGTTTTGTAAACAAATGAGAGATAGGGTAGATGGACCGATCCTTTTTGTGAGCGCTAAACAAAGTGAGGCGGATCGCATATATGGATTAGCAGTAGGGGGAGATGATTATTTAGTAAAACCGTTTAGCTTGCGGGAGCTTAAGGCACGGATTGCCGCTCATTTACGCCGTGAGCAGCGCTTGTTCAATCGGAAAAACCTCGGAATCATACGATTTGGACCGTTTACTCTGGATATACAAGGACATGAACTGCGTTGTAACGAGATACTGATTCCACTTACGCTCAGGGAATTTTCTATCGTGGAACTGTTAGCTCTTCACCCCGGGCAGGTGTTTGCACGAGAGCATATTTATCAAAAAGTCTGGGGGATTGATGCTTCAGGTGACGACTCAACTGTAACGGAGCACATCAAAAATATACGTGCTAAGATGTTTACGGCTGATCCAGCCTATCGCTTTATCGAAACCATATGGGGAGTAGGATATAAATGGGGAACAGGCAGATGAAAAGCAAACGGACAGTAAAACGTCAATTTTTGATGTATTTTACTCTTACGCTTGGACTTAGCTTTATTATGACGATTGTGGCATGGAGTTTCATTTTCTGGGCCTTCTTCCAAGCAGGATCGTCATTTATAAGACCTGCCAACTATTATGAAAAACAGATGAAAGCTATCCGATCATACATTAATGAGCAGGGAAGTCGTTTGTTACAGCAAGAAAAGAGGAAGGAGCTTGAGAACGTCATTCCTCTAGAAGGAATGCATTATGGGATTTATCTGTTAAATGGTAAGCAGTTGTACGGAACGATACAGCATTCGCCGATTTCAAACCAAAAGCAGCTGCTTACGATGCTAAATACCATCGAAAATGTCAAGGCAAATAAAATAAGGCATGTTCATCCGCTGGTAGATGAAACAGATTCGCTTCAGGGTGCAATTGTTCTCGAATATGAGCTGGCTGTATCTGGGGCAACTCCGGAGTTAGCTCCTGTTGTAAAAATATTTAGACTCATGACGGTTTTATTGCCCTTTATTCTAGTGTGTGTATTTGCATGGATTTTTGGTCATCGATTTAACAAACAGCTAAATGAACCCATACAACAATTAATAGAAGGAACGAAGCGAGTACAGTCACGAGATTTGAATTTCACATTTTCGTATGAAGGCACGCAGGAATTGACTCAGCTTACACGAGCATTTGAAGATATGCGAAAGGCCTTGTCTGATTCCCTACAAAGGGAAATCCATTTGGTGCAGGAACGGCGGGATATGGTAGCGGCGCTTGCTCATGATTTAAGAACCCCTTTAGCCATCATTCAAGGACATGTAGAGGGACTGATGAATGGCGGACCAAAACGCCAGGAACGGCTGGATAGCTATTTATTGACTATACAGAAAAACACGCAAAGGGCAGCGAGAATGATTGGAGAAATCAATGAGGTATCTGAAATGGAAAAGCCTGAGTTTCGATTGCAATGGCAGGATGTAGATTTGCAACAATTCGTTCGAGACAAGGTATCTGACTATGAACAGCTCTGTCATCAACATAGGTTACATTTTCTTTGCAGCTATGAAGATCTGCGACAGAAACGAACCACTATTAAAATGGACCCTGACCGGATTGCACAAATAGTAGATAATGTAGTTTCCAACAGTAGCCGATTTACCGCTGAAAATGGGGAAATTCATTGGGAACTGTGCATTACAGACCTTCAATGGACGATGAAGGTTAGTGATACCGGTTCGGGCTTTTCGAAGAGTAGTACTCCTTTTTTATTCGATAAATTTTATCAGGAGGATCGTTTGCAAGCACAGCGTAAGGGACATGCTGGACTTGGCTTGTACATTGTTAAATTGCTGACGATGAAACATGGCGGGACAGTTGAAGCTTCTAATACACCGGAGGGTGGTGCTTACGTGTTGTTCCATTTTCCAATCAGATCGGGAAAAGAATGAAGCTATCTGTAAAAATGAGTAAGGTTTTAGGACATCGTTCTTCCACAAGGAAAATCGGGGATAAATAAATCCATTTGTTATAAATTTACAAGTATGCTTCTGCCAAAAGATTGTCAGAATAATTATATCCCTATCTGGTGGAGGCCTGTATGAGCATTCAATTATCTGATCAGACTGTTTCTGCTGAGGCAGTATTGAAATCCCGTAATCACCAATCACTCATGACAATCAATACTCCGATTACCTCAGAAAACGTAGATCAAATTAGACCTACACCCGAGACAATTTCAACGGCCAAAAAGTTGTTTGAAGCAGAAGGATTTGTAGTTGTATCATCTGGGATTACCTTAACAGTACATGGTACAAGAGCCAAGTTTGCTAGGTTACTCGGTGCAGACTGGGAAAAGGGATCTCCAATGATACCAAAGCACATGGAGCCGTTCGTGGAATGCATTGTATTTCCAGAGAAAAAACCGATTTATTTTCCATGAATTTGATTAGGAGGGAATAAGCTATGTCAGAGAATCTTACGAACAATCAAATGACTTCAGCCCTACCGCCCATTATCTTTGCTGAGGCTTCTGTACATTCTATTGAAGGCGAGTCGATTTTCGATTCAACAGAACCAATCACTCATGAAAATGTATCTCGTTATTTAAACAAGCCAGAATTAATTGATAAAGCAATTGAGAAGCTAAAAAATGCTGGATTTGAAGTTTTACATATCGGAGCGACAACTATAAATATAGCTGCTTCGCCTGAGACATATGAGAAGGTATTTCATACAAAGATTGTTCCGGAAGAACGTGAAGTACTAAAATTTGGAAGAAAGAGTACGGCAACGATATTAGATGATCCAACAACAAAATTATCTGGTCTGATTGATACTTCAAATAGTGATTTAGCTGATGTATTGGAAGGTGTGGCTATAAATGAACCGGTCTATTATTTTTCATTAGGCGATAGTTCACTAGCTACATTGGAGCGAGCTACCCCTTTTGAAAGTACGCTTTCTGCAATGCCACCAAGTGTGGAGGGGTTTTATTTGAATGTCCCAGATGATGTTGCACGATTACTTAAAGCCGATCGTGTTCACGCTACCGGCATTACAGGCCGTGGTGTTCGTGTTGTCATGGTAGATAGCGGGTGGTTTCGACACCCTTATTTTGTGCAAAGAGGATATCAAGCAAATCAAGTTGTGCTAGCCCCTGGTGCTCAAAATCCAGCTCATGATGAGAGCGGTCATGGAACAGGTGAATCAGCCAATATTTTTGCAGTTGCGCCAGATGTGAATTTTACCATGGTCAAACAGGGGGGATTTTCCTTTACCTCTGCAATTGTTAATGCTACAGGCGATTTCAATAAGGCTCTGGAGTTGAGACCAGACATCATTTCATGTAGCTGGGGCTTCGATGAACGAGAACGCAGGCCTTTGTCAGCAGCAGAGAGAACTCTCTCAGCCGCAATTGCCAATGCTGTTTCTCAAGGGGTGACGGTAGTCTTTTCTGCTGGAAATGGACATTTTGGATTCCCGGGACAGCATCCAGATGTAATTTCCGCAGGGGGAGTCTTTGTGGATAGTGATGGGAGCATGAGAGCATCAGACTATGCAAGTGGATTTGAAAGTCCTCTTTTTCCAGGAAGAAAGGTTCCTGATGTATGTGGTCTAGTAGGAATGCAGCCTCGCGCCCAGTACATTATGCTTCCAGTGGAGCCTGGAGACGAACTAGATGTTGAAGAAGCACGTATTGATCCGAGATCTGGTAGCACATTAGTTGATGGTACACAGCCTCAAGACGGCTGGGCGAGATTCAGTGGAACATCTGCTGCAGCACCACAGTTAGCGGGGATTTGCGCCTTATTAAAACAGGCAAATCCGTCTCTTACACCACAAAGGATGAAAGAAACCTTGATGAATACAGCGATCGATATTACAGAGGGGCATAATGCACAGAAGCAACCTGCACGTCCTGGTAATGATTTAGCTACAGGAAGTGGATTGGCGAATGCCGAAAGAGCAGTTCAAATGGTAAGAAATGTACATTAGGAGATAATGAAGAAAAAGAGGCTATTCCTGATTGCGATCGGATAGCCTCTTTTCTGTTGGAAAAGTAATTTATATTTACTCTATCTCCTATACTGCTTGCGCATAGATAACACAATTCCAATCAATATCATGTTAGAAAGGAGCGAACTGCCACCATAAGATAAGAATGGCAAGGCTATTCCCTTTACTGGCATTAATCCAATGGTCATTCCAATGTTTTGAAAGGTTTGAAAGGTGAGGACAGCTACAATTCCAGAGCATACGCAGGCACAAAATATATCATTTGATTCATTCCCAATTTTTATCACACGATACATAAGAATAAAGAAGAGTGAAACAATCAGTACCGCAATGATATATCCACCTTCTTCTCCAATCGTTGCAAAAATAAAATCAGAATGCTTTTCAGGAATATAAACGTTTCCTTGTCCAATTCCTTTTCCTTCCAGTCCTCCAGAACCAATTGCTAACAGGCTCTGCATGGATTGATAGCCTTCATCTTTAAAGGTAGAGGGGTCAAGCCATCCTAAAATCCTCTGTTGTCTGTGGCCACTAAAGAGCGAAAGGACATAGGTTCTGAATACATCAGGGAGTTCAAAATATAAATACAGCAAAAAGGATACCAGAAAGGCGGGAATTAATGAGAGTGTTAAGATTAATTTGGTTTGTAGCTGGGAAAGGAACATAATTGCTATTATGGAAATCAAATAGAGAATAACCATTCCAGTATCTGGCTGGGTATACACTAAAATAGACGGAAGCAGGGTTATACCTAGTAATTTGGCAATTAATAATAGATCGCTTCCAATGGTTTTCATAATATGCTTTTTTTGATGCTCCATTACCAGATAACTAGCTAAAAGGATAATGGCAACCTTTAAGAACTCGGATGGTTGAATGGAGCCTATTCCTGGCAAGGAAAACCATCGCTTTGCCCCATTAAGTATAGGTGCAATTTTTTCTGGAGAAAATTTAAGAACGATAATACAAAGCAGACAAAAAACATAAAAAACCCAAGATAATTTCTTAATCTGTTCCATATCTAAAATAGAAATATAGAGCATCAGAGCAAATCCAATTACATAGTATATGGTTTGTTTTCCGACGAAGTTTGTCTGTCCGTATTGACCCGTTTGCTGACTACTATAAATAAAGAGAAGGCTAGTAGTGAGAAAAATAACAAGGATTAGCATGATGAGCCAGTCTAGTTTTTTCAGATGTTTGTAAATTATGTTCATGTAAAAGTCCTCTGGTTTCAAATAAGTATGAGCCTTGAAAAAATCAACAACGATCATTTAGGCTCATATTATATTACGAATGATGTAGGCGTGAGGTAACAAGCTTCTAAAAAACAATTCTTCTATCAACGCCTTGTCATCCCACGAGGATAAAGGCATACCACAGGTACCACTATGAATTTTATCAAAAAAGACACTTGCAAAGGGGAGCTTCGCAAGTGCCTTATTCTTATTTAAAAATAACTACGCTAGAGGATGCTTCATCCCAAGACATGTTAAAACGTAAATTGTCTGTAATCGTACGTATTGGCAGCATTGGGATATTATTTTTCAATTGAACAGCATCTGTCATGTTGTAATTCTTGCCATTAATAGAAACGACCTTTGATCCAACTTTAAATACCATGGTTGTGTTGCCACTTTTAACAGTAGCGCCTGTTTTTGTGTAGGATGTGCTTACTTTTAGTCCATCACGAATAAAAGTAGCCGGTACCATTGTGTTACCATTCACAGTTTGTGGTGCTGCAGCTAATGGGAAGGTTTTCCCTTGGGATTTATAGGAAGCTGTACCAACTTTGAAGCTAATCCCGTTTTGGGCACCTACCATTACTTGACGAGTGAACAGTGGGTTTCTTTCCTCAGATGTATAAACCCCAATATTATAAACATTGGATGCTGCCGGTGTTTGAAGTTTAGCATTTTCATTGATGGTTACACTTACTGCTTGACCTGCAGGAATAGCAAGTGATGGATAGATAACCAGATTCTGACCACGAGTGCCTACATAGCTAGGATACGCACCATTTACTGTCACAGCATTGGTTGCGATCGTAGTAGGGACACGGAAAGAAGTTGGCATCGCTACTTCAATGAAATCATTCGTATTCAGCCCAACTCCTAGCGCTTTAATCCCAACTGTCATACCTGAAATTGCATTTGGATTCGGCTTACTCAATTTTACCGTAGCAGTGCTGTTATTCACTGGCACGGGGGTTGGAGTAGGATTCGTTGGATTAGTAGGGTTAGTTGGATATGTCGGATTCGTAGGTGTTACGGAAGTACCTGAAACAGTAAAAGATTTTGAACGGTAGGTAACATCATTATGCTTTACAGCCAAATCATAGCTACCTGACGTTGATGGGTTCTTAATAAAGGCTTCCATTTTAAAGTCGATACGAATTTTATCAGTGCTAGAGAAATTACTCGGTGTTCTCAGAGAAATCGTGCGTCCAGATATATTTGCCGAGCTAACCTGTGCACCATTAATTGTTGCTGATGTAGCAGACATGTAACCAGGTAGCATATCTTGGGACGGGAATTCGATATAAATATCGTTGCCGTATCGTAGGTCTTCTTTTAATCTTACTTCCATGGATACAGTTGTACGTGCACCCACAGAGCTATCTGATAGGGAAACACTATAGTCGCTGTTAACAGAAGAAGAGCCCTTCTTCACATCAAATTCTTTTGATGTATAAGTCGTGTTTTTATACTCAACTTCAATTTTATAGGAAGAGCTGGAGGATGGAGTTTTAAAGCCAGCCCCTTTTTTGAATGAAATTTCAAGTTTTTTCTCATCATTATCCTTGGAGCTCGGTTTAATTTTTACCGTTCTACCAGAGACGCTGACTTCTTTCGGAGTGTGACCGTTAATTTCTACATCGTCTGTGCTGAGTCTGCTTGGAACCATGCTAGATTCAGGGAAAGTAACCTCAATATATTTTGAATCGTCCAATTTGTCTTCTAACGTAAATTTAGATAGCTCAATAGAGGTTTTTTCATCTGAGTAGCTACTGCCTAAAGACACAGAGAAAGCATTTTTTTCACTGCCGCTTTTGCTAGAAGAGCCTTTTGATTTTGTGATCTCGATTTTTTCATCATCATCACTATCGCCATCATCGACGGAGATTTTGTAATCGTCGGCTTTATCAGGGTTGATAACATCTTCAATGACGATTTTGACATCATCGCCTTTACCGATATTTTTGCTTAGTTCAATCGTAATTTTACCCTTTTTAACAGTAACATCCTTTGGTTCCTTACCATTTACTTCCACAGAACTAGTTTTAACTTTGTCCAGGTCAAAATCAGAATCAAAATCTACCTCAATCTCGTTTGTTTTCTTGTTTGCTTCAAACTTTATCGTATAGGTAGTTTTCTCACCTGCTTTGGTGCTCTTGGCGTTGATACTTAAATCAGATACAGCATAAGCACCTTGTGGCACAGAGAGTAGGGGTGTGATTGCCAGAGTTGTGGCTAGCAGTAAGAATGCGCTTTTTTTCATTTGTTTCCTCATTGTTTTCCTCCTGAATATCCATAAAATTTTGCCTGTAGACAGCAACCTACTCCCTCTTTAAGCCATAAAACAGGGCAAAACAAAGGGAAGTCGTTGATAACCCCAAAGCATATTTTTGGTAATCGTAAATAGAGACGTTGGGGAAGGGAATAAGTTACACAGAAAATGAGAAAAATTCGCCATTTTTTTGCTCAAATGTGTTCTCTCATTAAAAAGGAGCTGGGTTCCCGATTTCTACCATATGGCAAAATTTAATATAGACTTCTTTTTGATAGAAAGTTAAAATGTGGACTGAAGAAATGGTTGATAATCGTTATCAAAATCATGAGTTTCTGTGTAACGATCTAACTTACATATTGGAGGATGAACATGCTACATTTCAAACAACGAGGCTTCATGCCGATTATGCTGCTGCTTCTAGCTTTGATAGTTAGTGCTTGCAATACGACACCAAACACAGTGTCGCAGCCAAATAACGCGGGTAATTCTTCTGCTGAAAAAAAGACAAAGGTCTTTAAAGATGCCACGGGAGAAATCGAAATTCCTACTCATCCAGAGCGTATTGTCAGCATTACTTTTTTAGGTGATTTGGCAGCGCTGGGTGTAAAACCGGTAGGAGCTGGATCAATTGCCCTAGAGAATTCAGTATTGCTGTCTAAAGAGCTGGAGGGCGTGGAAAATGTAGGGGATGTTTCCATTGAGAAAGTGATGCAGCTAAAGCCAGATTTAATCATTGTACCAACCTATTTGCCTTCAGAAATGACGGAGCAGTTGAAAAAAATTGCCCCGACGGTTTCTTTACCTTCGGGAACACTTGAAGGTACTGACCCAATTGAGGAGGTTCGGACTTTTGGAAGGCTGTTAGGAAAAGAAGCGGAAGCAGAAGCATTTATTACTCGTTATAACGAAAAAGCTAAAGCGGCTAAAGAAAAAGTAAAAGCCATGATTGGATCAAATGAAACTGTAGGTAGCTACTCAATCTGGGCCAAAAATTTCTGGGTGTGGCCAAAAACACGTGATGCCGGCTACAATCTGATGGAAATGTTTGAGTTAAAGCCGGTAGAGAAAGTGAAACAAGAGATTTTCCCAACTCGTCAAGGGAAGGATATTTCCTTAGAGCTTTTGCCTGATTATGCTGCTGATCACATGTTTATCAGCGTATATGAACCAGACGGTGGAGCAGAGCGTGCAAAGGAAATCATGAACAGTCCAATCTGGAAAAATCTAGAGGCAGTAAAGCATAATCATGTATACATGCTTGATTCCAAGAAGTTTTGGATGACAGATGGATTGAATTTGGAGAAGCAGTTGGATATCATTGTTGATCTAATTGAAAGTAAGAATAAGCAATAAGCTAAAGAAAAAGGCACCAGGAACGCCTGAACCTGATAAATGGGGTGAAAAGGTTACGAGTGTAGAAGGCTTATTTAAGATGAAGCCAGATCATATTATTTTGTTAGCTGATAATGATAAAAATGTGTTAGAAGAAAGCAGTCTCTGGAAAGGGCTACAGGCAGTGAAAAATGGAAGAGTATATCGAATGACCAGTAGGCAAAATTACAATGAGGCATTTTTCGCTCTTGGCAAACAAGCTCTGATGGAACAGGTAAGTAAGGCAATTTTGCAGAAGGAAAAGGAATAATTTAAGTCATAACGCTTATTTCTCCGAATAATAGACAGTAATCTGTCCGTTATTCGGTTTTTTTCATTTATAATGAGGGAAGACATAGAGAGAAGGGGATAGCTACAAAAGTAATCAAGCTGATACGAACTTAGAGAAGTTGTTGAGCTGTACATGCAGCCATTGGTTTCAGAGTGGAAAATGTTTGCTACTAGTGTCCATAACATCATTGAGGGGGATGAGGAGTGAATAACGTTACTAGATAGTACGATTGTAAGTTCAAAACATGTAGCTTCTTAACGACATCTGGCTAATGTAGTTGTCTAGAAGGTAAATAGGAGAGGGTTCAGGTGAGAAAATCAGCTATCGTTGGCGTACTGTTTATTATAATAGGTGTCATGGGATGTGTAGGCTGGGTTTTACAGGGGGGAATTTATGGACAAAAAGCAGCAAGTATCATTAACGAAAAGACGATCGAGCATACACAATTCAAACAACTTATAGTGGATAGTGCTAGTAAGGATATTCATATTGTTCCAAGTAATGATGATTACATAAAGATTCGGTTGAACGAGAAATCTGGATGGTTTGGTACCAGAAATACAGAGCTTCAAGTAACAAAGGAGAATGATAAGCTTCTGATTGCAACAACACGCCCTCCGACTTGGTTTAGCCTTGATTTTAGCATGGATGACGAAGGTTTAACTATCTCGCTTCCCCAAAAAACGTGGGAAAAAATGAAGCTTAGCAGCACTTCAGGTAATATCACGGCGGGCGATGTGTTTGCCAAAGAATTTGTAGCATCCAGTACATCCGGGGACATAGAGATGAAACAGCTTGAAAGTGAACAGAGTGATATTCAGGTTACTTCAGGAAATGTGGAAATCTCCAGGCTTATAGCTACGTATTCAACATTTGAATCTACCTCAGGTGACATAGACGTACAAGAAGCAACTGGAGAGATAAAAGCAAATAGTACCTCGGGAAACATTGATCTAAAGACGGCTGAAGTGGCGCACAATCTAACCTTGGAAGCATCTAGTGGAAATATTAATATCGTTACGACGAAACAGCCTATAGATACCCGGCTTGTAGCAAAGACATCCTCTGGAGAGATTCAGACCAATCTAGAAGGATTCCGCTTCAACAGCATCTCGAATCATAACGTAGAGGCCACGAATGGCAAAGAGATCAAACGTACCGTTCACATTCAAACAACCTCAGGAGATATCGCATTTATGCAACGATAGGAAAAAGGAGACAATAATACTACACGATTAGGCTTAGAGGATAATCTTCATCGTGTAAGACTTCTATGCGTTTCTCTTTTTTTACATACAATTTAAGTACGATGCTAAGCAAGAAGGGAAGCCAAAAAAGTATAAGTTTACAAAAAGGCAACGTAGAGGTCTTACACGATGTTGTATAATAAAGACAAGCTTTTATTCAAATCGGGTTTTACATAAACGAATTCAGGCTTTTAATAAGCAAGGATACTTAGATGAACAAATAGGAAGGTGTAGAACGTGTATCTTCGCCAAGTGCGGCTGCTAACAGAAAAATACCCTAATCGTAAGGAGTATCCCTTTTCGATTCCTGCACTGCAAAACCTAGAGAGTTTATCGTTTGATAAAAATATCACCTTTTTTGTAGGTGAGAATGGATCGGGAAAATCTACTTTGCTAGAAGCCATTGCTTATCAATGCGATTTCCATACAGCGGGTGGGGGCAGACATAATTACTATGAAGTGGATGCTTCCGATGCCTCTTTAGGGGAGTATATTCAGCTATCGTGGCTACCTAAGATTACGAATGGGTTTTTTTTGCGGGCAGAGACCTTCTATCAGTTTGCTAGTCATATAGACAGTATAAACGGCATGGGTAGCTACGGAGGACGTTCCTTACATGCTCAGTCACACGGTGAATCGTTTCTCTCTCTTTTTCGCAATCGGTTTGGTCATAAAGCAATTTATTTACTAGACGAGCCGGAAGCGGCCTTGTCGCCTGCACGACAGCTTTCCTTATTACGTTTAATGAAAGATCTAGAGAGATCAGCACAGTTTATTATTGCTACGCATTCACCGATACTATTAGCATTTCCAGGAGCACAAATTTATAACTTTGACCAATCTCCTATTGCGACGACTAGCTATGAGCAAACATTGCACTATCAGATTATGAAACGGTTTTTAGAAAATAAAGAGGCAATGCTTGCAGAGTTATTTCGTGATGAGGATGAATAATTATATTCTTATCAGCATGTAATGGGATAGAGAGGAAAAAAATGGACTTGGATTCACTAACATGTTACTTTACTAATATACGTACCTTCATTTGAAACCAGATTACGTTATTAAACGTATTAAGATATACCAACATAAAGGAGCACGAAACCCTTATATGACCTCTCTAAAAGAAGTATTTAAAAGTACAATCATGAAAAAAATTATTGTATTACTTATCTTAGTTGCACTTGTCTACATGTTTCGAAGTATGATGAACATGATCTTGCTCTTTTTTATCATTACCTTTTTGATGAATGAATTGCATCAATTTCTTGTTCGTCGGCTGAGCATCGAGCGAAAGGTACTGAAGAAAGTCACATTGATTCTCCAGTATGCAGTGTTTATTTCACTGATTGTCATTGGGTTACTACGATTTTTACCGAGTGTGATTACTGAATTATCGCCGCTTGTACAGCAAGTGATTGCTTTTTATGAGAAACCGATTATTCCAGTGGATAATTTTATACTAGAATTCATGGTAGAGTCGTTGCAAAAGATTAACCTAGCAAGCTATGTGAATAATGGGATGGAATTTTTAGTTGGTGTTGTTACCAATGCAAGTAAGCTAGGTATCAATTTTGTGATTGCCATGATTTTAAGTCTTTTCTTCCTGCTGGAAAAAGAAAAGATCTTCTTTTTAACCTCGAAAGTAAGAACAAGCAAGCTATCTTATTTCTATGAGGATTTTCGTTCCTTTGGGAATAAGTTTACGCAGTCCTTTGGAAAAGTAATTGAAGTACAATTTATGATCTCCTTGGTTAACTGCATTATGTCAATAATTGCTTTATGGATTATGGATTTTCCGCATCTATTTGCATTAGGAATCATGATTTTCGTACTTGGCTTGATTCCGGTGGCAGGTGTCATTATTTCATTGATTCCTCTGTGTGCTATCGCTTTTAGTATCGGGGGCTTTATCAAGATTATCTATGTACTTATCATGATTGCTGTATTGCATGCTATCGAAGCCTATCTGCTAAATCCAAAGCTAATGTCGTCCAAAACCAAGTTACCGATCTTTGTTACATTTGCTGTATTGATTATCTCAGAACACTTTATCGGGGTATGGGGACTGATACTGGGGATTCCGATCTTCATATTCCTACTGGATTTACTTGAAGTTAAATTTATGGAAAAGCAGTGATTTGTACAGAAAAAAGCCTAACGTATTTCCTTGTGGAAAGGAGCGTTGGGCTTTTTACTCATAGAAAAGCCAATATTTGTCGTTACATAAAAGAAGAGAATTTTAGATTGCTGGCTCCGGAAAGCGGAAGGAGGCACACATGGTAAACGAACGAAGGATTGTAATCTTTCTAGTTATTCTGTTCATGTATGTTACGACCCTTTTCTTAGGAGGTTCGGAGATGATGAAAGGAAAACTGGTGAATTCGGATCTATTTACAACGAATTCACTTAACTCCGATAAACTCTTGTCTACTAGTGAACAAAAGACACTGCATACAGGTTCCATTGCATCACTTTTGCAAAAACGTCCGTTAGTTGTTGTTGCAGGACCAAACCTGCCTAAAGGGGCGAATGAGGATTTGATAAAAACACAACTTTCAAGCTCGTTAGCTCCGTTGTTTCAAGACGTACAGCAGACAGGGCAGGAATCTCCTTTAGTCATCGTCGTACCGCCTAACAAGCAACTCCCAGTGTACCAGGCATTACCTTTTTATAGCCCAGAACAGGTTCTTGGGATTACGAATGCCGCCGGGGAGTGGTTTCCGATAACAGATGAACAGTGTGCATGTAATAGTCAACAGCTTGTGGCATCCATCAAAAAAAGGATCGATGAACAGCAGCATTCTTTACTAGGATTATTATCTTTACGGACAGCACTTTATCAGTACTATCTTCGAACACATACGCTTCCAAAGCAGCTTAATCAATTGGTGCAAGCATCTCCGAATAATTATTTGTCCCAAATTCCTGCACCTCCAGTGGGCGCTCAGGAAGGCTGGATTTACAACCCATCCGCCTTTCAACCGCAAAGGCCTTGGGAAAGTATGGAGCAGGTAGTAGGGGCAAAGGGGCTACATTTATTAGCGAAAGGGCTTCAGCCGATTGAAGTTAACATCTCGATTCCTGAATTTCGGATGCATGTGGTGAGTGGCTCCTATCTATTGCGTTCCTACCCAGTGGCGCTAGGAGCTCACAATCAGACACCTGTTGGAGATTTTAGCATTGCACTCAAGGTAAATAAGCCTAGATCAGCAACTAAAGTATATGGAACGCGTGCTTTAGCATTGAGTAACCCCGATTATGCTATCCACGGGACGAATGATCCTTCTTCTATCGGTAAAGCAGTGTCTAAAGGCTGCATTCGGCTGTTTAATCGCGATGTGGAAGAATTGTATAGCTTAGTCCCATTAGGAACGAAAGTACATATTGGTAAGACAAAGCTGAAAACATCATCAGCAATGGGCCTCCCAGGAAGCGGCAAGCCGTATCTACTTCCCGGAAGATCAGATGAGAAGTCAAAAAAATTCTATCACTGGCGTAGATAAAGTAGCATTGCAAAAACAGATAAAATAGCGTGACCAAAGTTGAGAATCGATATCGCCTATGCTATTATCTTTGGTAAAGGTTTGACTCCCCCTATTAAAAGTATGGTGATAGAAATGCTTTCATTTGCTAGATTAAGTAAGTGTAAACCCCCTATTCCGTAATCGTTATGTGCAGAGTTTTGAGATTTGCACATGATAGGGGGAATCGGTATGACCAAAAAAATCTCAACACCGTCACTGTTACTATTTATTATTCTTGTCGGCTTTCCACAAATTAGTGAAACGATATATACACCTTCTTTACCTGATATTTCACAGGCGCTTGGAGTTAGTAGCAATATCATTCAATTGACATTAAGCCTTTATTTCTTTGGCTTTGCCCTAGGAGTCTTCTTTTGGGGAAGGCTATCTGATGTAATTGGAAGGCGGCCAGCAATGCTATGGGGTATATTTATTTATGGAGCTGGCAGTCTTGGCTGCTATTTGTCTAATGCAGTTGAGTGGCTATTAGTCAGTAGATTTGTTCAGGCCTTTGGAGCAAGTACTGGCTCTGTGGTGACGCAAGCCATTCTCCGTGAGAGCATAGACGGAGGTAGACGTCATGCTGTGTTTGCCCAGATATCTGCTGCGCTTGCTTTTACTCCCGCAATTGGACCCTTACTGGGAGGATTCATTGATCAGGCTTTGGGATTTCGGGCTGTTTTCTTTACCCTTGTTGTGATGGGGGTACTTGTTTTTGCTTACACATGGAGGGCATTACCTGAGACAAGATTATCTGTAACTTCCAAAAGTAGTGTAAGTTTGGTAGCCAAACGCATGGCTCGTGATCAAAGAGTCTGGTTGTTTGGATTGCTGATTGGAATAACGAATGGAATTTTGTTCAGTTACTATGCAGAGGCTCCTTTTATTTACATGGAGTTTTTTCATATGACACCAGGTGTGTTTGGATTTTTTGGTGTTTTTGTAGCTTTAGCGTCCATAATTGGTGCGTTGCTTTCAAAGAAATTGCTACAGAAGCTTTCAGCCGAGCTGATTATTTATGTAGGATCGCTTGTAACGGCATTGGGTGCCGGGAGCCTAACCGCTCTGGTGCTTATTGGTTTAGATTCATCCATCCTGTCATTGGTATTACTAGTTAGTTGTGTTTTTATACTTTTGATGGGGATTGGGATGGCTATACCGAATTGTTTAAGCTTAGCATTGGTACATTATCATGATACACAAGGTACAGCAGGTGCTATATTTGGACTAAGCTACTACTTTCTCGTTAGTTTTATTACGACAGGGATGAGCTATCTTCATAATGGGATGCTGTTGCCTATGCCAATGTATTTTCTTTTACTGGCTTTGGTCATGATAGTTGTCAGCTACAAGCTGATGATTCCACCGAATACGATGAAATAAAGAACAAAGAAGGGCCTACAATTATGTAGGTCTTTCTTTTTTACTATTTACATAGGGTAGGGGGGTATAGTATTATAAATTTAACAATGCTGATAAGGAGAGATATCATGATGACCAAAACAGTTTTGCATGTAGAAGGAATGTCTTGCAAGAGCTGTGCAGCAAAGATTGAGCTAGCATGCAAGGCATTAGGCGCTAAAAAAGTTCAGGTAGATCTTGTTCAAAAGCAGGTGGAAATTGAGCATGACACTAATAGCCTAGAAGCCATCCTTTTACAAGAACATGTGGAGAAATTGGGATATAAGGTAGTCGAAGACAGCGAAGGCAACGAAGGCAACGAAGGCAACTGAAAAAGAGCTGTCGCAGTACAATGACTTTTTGTTGTATGATAATAAGATTCACGAAAAGCAAATCTATTTAGTAGAAGGGTCCTTGACTTCACAGAAGGGGGCTTTTTTAAAACGATATAATATACCTATATAGGGTATTGTATAGGTAAGGGAGGTAGTAGCATGGCGGAGAACGTCGCAGCAAATAAGCAACAAAAAACCACAATGCAAATTACTGGAATGACTTGCGCCGCGTGTGCCCGACGGATCGAAAAGGGATTGCAGAAGACAGCAGGGGTTCAGGATGCCACAGTTAATCTTAGCTTAGAACGAGCCACGGTTACGTTTGACCCTAAAAAGGTAAGTGTGGTTGATCTGGAGCAACGAATAGAGTCCCTTGGATATGGTACGGTTAAGGAGAAAGCAGAGCTCCTTGTTACTGGAATGACATGTGCTGCATGTGCGACTCGAATCGAAAAGGGCCTTAAAAAGCTTCCAGGGGTCTTGGATGCAAGTGTGAATCTAGCGATGGAACGAGCAACGGTGGTGTATCAGCCTTCCGAGACAACTACGGTTGATTTCATAAAAAAGGTAGAGAATCTAGGATATGGGGCAAGTCTGAAGCAGGAGGAGCAAGCAGACGAGACTGATCATCGAAAAAGAGAGATCGCTAAGCAAAAGCGTAAACTGATCTTCTCTGCAATCCTATCTCTTCCTTTACTATGGACGATGGTGAAGCATTTTTCGTTTACCTCATTTATTTGGGCGCCTGAGATTTTGATGAACCCATGGATTCAATTACTATTGGCCACTCCCGTACAGTTCATGATTGGGTGGCAATTTTACCAAGGAGCGTATAAGGCACTTCGCAATGGCTCAGCAAACATGGATGTATTAGTAGCGTTAGGAACATCAGCAGCTTATTTTTACAGTCTTTATGAAACGATTAGAAGTATGCAGGCCATGCATCATGATATCCATCTTTATTATGAAACTAGTGCTGTACTCATTACCTTAATTTTATTAGGAAAACTTTTTGAAGCATTAGCAAAGGGACGCACATCAGAAGCCATCAAAACCTTAATGGGACTTCAGGCAAAGACGGCTACGGTTATACGCAATGGCGAAGAACTGGTCATTGCTGTGGAGGAAGTGCAGGTTAATGATCTGTTTCTCGTGAAGCCAGGAGAAAAAATACCGGTAGATGGAGAGATTGTTGAGGGAAAATCCTCGGTGGATGAATCAATGCTAACGGGAGAAAGCATCCCTGTGGAAAAAGAATCAGGCGATCAAGTGATAGGAGCTACGATTAATAAAAACGGTGTTTTACAAGTAAAGGCTACAAAGGTCGGCAAGGAAACAGCATTGGCCCAAATCATTAAAGTAGTGGAAGAAGCACAGGGATCTAAAGCGCCGATTCAACGTGTAGCCGACAAGATTTCAGGTATTTTTGTTCCGATTGTAGTATCGCTTGCCGTTTTGGCTTTTCTGATTTGGTACTTCTTCATTACACCAGGCGATTTTACTAGCGCACTAGAAATTCTAATAGCTGTTCTAGTCATTGCTTGCCCGTGTGCACTTGGTTTAGCAACCCCAACCTCAATCATGGCAGGCTCTGGTCGGGCAGCAGAAGCGGGTGTTCTATTTAAGGGTGGAGAACATTTGGAAGCGACACATCGAATTGATACAGTCCTACTTGATAAAACAGGGACGATTACAAAGGGTAAGCCTGAATTGACAGATGTGCTGACGGCAGATCACTGGGAAAAACAACAATTTCTTCAGTATATCGCTAGTGCTGAGAAAAATTCCGAGCATCCTTTAGCAGAGGCCATTGTGGCGGGCGTCATTGAGCAGGGGATTGGTTTGCAAAGCCCTAGCGAATTCGAAGCCATTCCAGGGTACGGTGTGCGAGCCATTATTGGGGGGAAAGAAGTATTAGTTGGAACACGCAAGCTCATGGGGAAATTTGCGGTACAGATCGATCTAGCATTGCCTATTATGGAAAAATGGGAGCAGGAAGGTAAAACAGCGATGCTGGCTGCTATTGATCAGCGATATGCCGGAGTGATCGCAGTAGCGGATACCGTCAAACAAACCTCCCGAGAAGCAATTGCTCGCTTAAAAGAAATGGGCTTAAGCGTCTATATGGTCACAGGCGATAATGAACGAACAGCAAAAGCGATCGCGGCACAGGTTGGCGTCGAGCATGTGATCGCAGAAGTGTTGCCAGAGGGAAAAGCAGCCGAAGTAACTAAGTTACAACAAGCAGGTAAAAAAGTAGCGATGGTTGGAGATGGAATTAACGATGCTCCAGCATTAGCCACAGCAGATATAGGTATCGCCATGGGAACGGGTACAGATATAGCGATGGAAGCAGCAGATATTACGTTGATGCGGGGCGATCTAAATAGCATTGCGGATGCCTTTACGATGAGCAAGAAAACGATGAGGAACATCAAACAAAACTTATTTTGGGCGCTGGCCTACAATTGTTTAGGGATTCCCATTGCGGCTGCTGGGTTATTAGCTCCATGGTTGGCAGGTGCAGCGATGGCATTAAGCTCCGTATCGGTTGTGTTAAATGCTCTGCGATTGCAACGGGTAAAGCTTTAAAAAGAGAATAATTAATTGTAAAACGAAAATAAAAAAAGATGACTACATAAAACAGTGGTCATCTTTTTTGTTGATCAAAAAAATAACATTTTTTCAAAAAACTTACCCGTATAAGTTGGTAGATTTAATATCGCTGTTATATAGGTAATTTTCTGAATACTCTTTTGTTAAAATGTTACTTTTTGTCGGATAGATGAATCTTTTCAAATTAGATTGAAACTAGTGAACTAAATGTGATAAATATCACACATGGGGTATGGAACAATCTGAGAAAATAACGCAAGGATAGATAAAATACCTTTTAGTTAAAAAACTATCAAGAGAGAGGGATGAGGAAATCAATGGATTTGGATCTGGTAATGCTTTCACGTACTCAGTTTGCTTCCACAACGATTTTCCACTTCATCTTCGTCCCATTGACGATTGGATTATCTTTTCTAATCGCAATAATGGAAACGATGTATGTGGTCAAAGGGGAAGAAAAATATAAGCACATGGCAAAGTTCTGGGGCAAGCTGTTCCTGATTAACTTTGGTGTGGGTGTCGTAACAGGGATTCTACAGGAGTTCCAATTTGGTATGAACTGGTCTAATTATTCAAGATTTGTCGGTGACGTTTTCGGTGCGCCCCTTGCAATTGAGGCATTATTAGCTTTCTTTTTGGAATCTACATTTATCGGTTTATGGATTTTTGGTTGGGAGCGTTTGTCGAAAAAGGTTCACTGTCTCTGTATTTGGCTGGTGGCTTTCGGTACGACAATGTCTGCTTTCTGGATACTGTTAGCCAACTCTTTTATGCAACGACCTGTAGGCTTTGAGATCAACAATGGTCGAGCGGAGATGAATGACTTTTTTGCGCTCGTTACGAATGGTCAGTTAATGGTAGAGTTCCCGCATACGATTTTTTCCGCGTTTGCGACAGGAGCTTTCCTAGTAGCTGGTGTTAGTGCTTATAAATTATTGCGTAAACAAGAGGTATCATTCTTTAAATCATCTTTTCAGTTATCGATTGTGGTTGCACTTCTATCTTCTCTCCTTGTAGCTGTATTTGGTCACCAGCAAGCTCAATATCTGGTGGGAACACAGCCTATGAAAATGGCTGCAAGTGAAGCCTTGTGGGAAAGAAGTCCGGACCCAGCTCCTTGGACAGTATTTGCTACGATTGATCCAGAAAACAAGAAAAATGGAATAGAGGTTTCAATTCCATACCTGTTAAGCTATCTATCCTATAGTAAATTCTCAGGTGACCTTCCTGGAATGAATGAGTTACAAGCTGAATACGAACAAAAATATGGTCCTGGCGATTATATTCCACCTGTTCGCACGACATTCTGGAGCTTCCGCATCATGGTAGCAGGTGGTAGTTTAATGATTCTCCTTGCAATGATTGGATTCTATCTATCATGGCGCAAAAAGCTAGAGCAGCCAAATAAATGGTTTATGCATGCAATGGTATATAGTATTTCTTTACCATTTATCGCAAATACAGCAGGGTGGGTTATGACTGAATTTGGTCGTCAGCCATGGACTGTTTTTGGGTTGATGAAAACTGAAGATAGTATTTCACCTAGCGTATCTGCTGGCGAAGTGTTATTCTCCCTGATTGCTTTTAGTACGATTTATTTGGTGCTGTTCATCGTGCTCCTTTATTTGTTTACTCGTGTTATCAAGAAGGGTCCTTATGCTCTAGTGAAGGCAGAAGCAAGCACAAATGACCCGTTTAATAAGGAGGAAACTCATGCTTTCTCTTAATGAACTCTGGTTTGTTTTAATCGCCGTTTTATTTATTGGCTTCTTCTTTTTAGAGGGCTTTGATTTTGGAATTGGAATGTCTACTACTTTCCTAGCCAAATCAGACATAGAGCGCCGTGTTTTAATCAATTCAATTGGCCCGTTCTGGGATGCGAATGAAGTATGGCTCTTGACCGCAGGGGGAGCGATGTTTGCTGCATTCCCTAACTGGTATGCAACTCTGTTTAGTGGCTTTTATTTACCGTTAGTATTTCTTCTATTAGCGTTAATCGGTCGCGGTGTTGCTTTTGAATACCGTGGCAAAGTAGATAATCCTGTATGGAGAAAAGTTTGGGATGTTGCGATTTTTATCGGTAGCTTTTTACCGCCATTCCTACTGGGTGTAGTATTTGCTTGTCTATTAAAGGGCTTACCAATTGATGCAAACATGGAAATGAACGCTGGATTGTTTGACATGGTTAATCTGTATAGCGTGATGGGCGGAGTAACCGTTGTTGTTCTTTGCCAGGTACACGGTCTTTTGTTTGCAACACTACGGACAACAGGTGATCTGCGCTTACGTGCTCGCAAGCAGGCAAAAATGCTGTTGGTTCCACTAGCACTTCTGTTGGTTATCTTTGGAAGTATGACCTACTTCATGACGGATATTTTTGCCGTTCGGGGTGGAATACTAAGCGTGATAGCCGTATTAGGTGCCATTGCTTATGTGCTAGCTGGTTACTTTATTTCGAAAGAACGCGATGGCTGGGCATTCGGTATGACTGGTACAGTAATTGCTCTTTCCATTAGTTCCGTATTTATTGGATTGTTCCCGCGTGTAATGATTAGCTCTATTGACAGTATGTTCAACCTAACTATTCAAAATGCATCATCTAGTCCATACTCTCTTAAAATCATGACGATTGTAGCTTTATCCTTGCTACCATTTGTATTGGGCTATCAAATTTGGAGTTACTTTGTATTTCATAAACGTGTACATGAGAAGGAGCACTTGGAATATTAATGGGTAAAAACTTACTCGGTTATAAAGGAATTGTGCCGGTTCTACTAGCAGTAGCTGTGCTTGTTCTAATCCAAAGCTTGTCCATTCTATACCAGGCAAAATGGTTGGCGGAAGTTATTTCCGCCCTTTTTGCTGGTCAAAAACTACAGGAACTATATATGGGCTTGGGTTTGTTTTTGTTGGCGTTTCTCGTTCGTCATTTGACCAACCTGCTGCAACAGAAAATCGCCTATCGCTTTGCGATGAAGACAGGCAGTGATGTACGTAAAAGGTTAATGGAAAAACTATTTTGGTTAGGACCGCGTTTTGCTAAAACACAGGGTACAGGGAATGTGGTAACGCTCGTGATCGAGGGAGTTGCGCAATTTCGGACCTATCTCGAATTGATTATTCCCCGTATGGTTAGTACGGCGATCACACCTTGGATCATTCTTGCTTATGTAGCCTGGCAGGATATGATTTCTGGAATTATTTTGCTTGTTACGATGCCGATTTTAATTGTGTTTATGATTCTAATTGGTCTTGCAGCTAAGGGAAAAATGGATCGCCAATGGAAATCATATCGCATTTTATCCAACCATTTTGTAGATGCATTGCGTGGATTGGAAACCCTTAAATATTTAGGATTAAGCCGTTCGCATAGCAAAACAATCGAGCGGGTGAGTGATCGCTATCGTTCTGCGACGATGGGCACCTTACGCGTAGCTTTTCTATCATCATTTGCGCTGGATTTTTTCACAATGCTTTCCGTGGCTTGTGTTGCGGTTAGTCTAGGGCTACGACTTATTTCTGGGGAAATTTTTCTGTTAACAGGGTTAACCGTTTTGATTTTGGCCCCCGAATATTTCTTGCCAATTCGTATGGTGGGCGCTGATTATCATGCGACATTAAATGGGAAAGAAGCAGGAGAGGCGATTCAAGCGATTCTGAAACAGCAGGTAGCTCAAGGCAAGGAAGAAGATTCTAGCGTAACGATAAGCGAATGGACAAATGAAAGCTCTCTGGTACTTACTTCTATTGGTATGAAGCATGAGAGTCAAACAAACTCAATTCAGAAAGAACAAGCCCTTTTGGAAGCTAAGCCTTCCCTAAAAGATATCTCTTTTAGCATAACAGGTAAACAAAAGATCGGAATTATTGGAGAAAGTGGTGCAGGCAAGTCCACATTAATTGATGTACTTGCTGGATTTTTGGCTCCCACATCTGGACAAATGGAGTTGAATGGACAACGGGTATCTTCGCTATGTCAAGCAAAATGGCAAAGCCAAACAACCTATATTCCTCAGCATCCATATATTTTTTCATGCTCGCTATATGATAATGTCAGGTTTTACTCTCCTACAGCTAGTGATGATCAGATAGATAAGGCGATTCAAGCTGCTGGTCTAGGTGATTTATTCAATAGTTTGCCTAGAAAAGGTGAAGAACGAATCGGGAATGGCGGACGTACATTAAGTGGTGGACAGGAGCAACGCATCGCTCTTGCTCGTGCATTTTTAAGCAATCGACCTATAATTTTATTAGACGAACCGACCGCTCATCTTGATATTGAAACGGAATATGAACTAAAAGAGACGATGCTCTCTTTGTTTGAAGATAAATTAGTGCTGCTAGCGACACATAGGCTTCATTGGATGCTTGATATGGACCTTATCATTGTATTGGAGCAGGGGATGATAAAAGAAGTAGGTACACATGCAGAGCTGCTTGCCAAACGAGGAACCTACTATCAAATGATTGCAATGCAAGGGGAGGAAATCTAATGAAGCGAGAAGAATGGCTTTTCCCCTACATGAAAGCTTATGCGAGAAGGTTTGCTCTTATTGTCCTTTTAGGCGTATGTACGGCTGTAACAGCTAGTTCCTTGATGTTTACATCTGGCTTTCTCATTTCTAAATCAGCATTACGACCTGAAAATATTTTATTGGTCTATGTGCCTGTAGTATTGGTTCGTACGTTTGGGATCAGTCGTGCTGTTGTTCATTATGTGGAACGGTTGGTAGGACATGATACAATCTTGCGGATTTTATCAAAAATGCGTTTACGGTTGTATCAGATTCTGGAACCGCAGGCTTTATTTGTTCGTTCACGCTTTCGCACAGGTGATCTACTGGGTGTTTTGGCTGATGATGTCGAGTATCTTCAAAATGTTTACTTGCGCACTATTTTTCCTAGCATCGTAGCATTGGTTATGTATGTGGTGGTGCTTGCGGTCATTGGCTGGTTTGATACGGGATTTGCCTTGTTCATGGCTTTTTTAATCCTGTTATTGCTATTTGTGTTTCCGCCTATTTCACTCGTGCTGACCAAACAACTGCAAACAGAAAGCAAATCAGAACGCAATGGGTTATATCAAAAACTAACTGATGCCATAATGGGGATGGGCGACTGGGTAATTAGTGGTAGGGAGGAGCAGTTTGTTCATTCCTACGAGCAGGATGAGGCGAAAGTAGCCCGCATTGACGCTACATTAAGCGAATGGAGTAAGTGGCGTAATTTCCTAGGACAAACGATTGTGGGTTGTATTATTGTAGCCATGTTATTTTGGACAGGTGATCAATATGCTATGGGTGAAATTGCTGTCACATTGATCGCAGCTTTCGTACTGGTAATGTTTCCGGTGATGGATATCTTTTTACCAATCTCAGAAGCGATTGAGAAGATCCCCCAATATCAAAACTCATTAGACCGCCTGAACAGTATTGATAAGGCAGATGGAAAAAACCGTACAAGTGAGTTCCAGTCAAAGATTGATGAACAACAAATACAAGTAGCTCAGAAGGATGCACACATCCGTATCGAGGAAGTCACTTATCAATATGCTCCAGAAGCACCTGTTGCCGTTCAACAGGTATCGCTTACTGTGCCGCAGGGTAAAAAAATAGCAATTATCGGACGAAGCGGTGCTGGTAAATCAACGTTATTAAAGCTCATACAGGGAGCGCTTCTTCCTACTCAGGGGCGTGTCAGCATTCAGGGGATACCGGCAGATCATTATGGAGAGCATATTCCGACGATCATGTCAGTATTAAATCAAAGCCCCCATCTGTTTGATACTACTGTAGAAAATAATATTCGACTTGGAAAGGTCGAAGCGTCTGATGAGGAATTGAGGCAGGTTTGCAGACAGGTTCAATTGGATCGTTTAATCGAATCCTTGCCAGAAGGGTATCAAACGCAAATGAATGAGACAGGGCAACGCTTTTCGGGCGGCGAACGTCAACGAATTGCACTTGCACGCATTCTTCTACAAAATACACCGATCGTCTTGCTCGATGAACCTACTGTTGGGCTAGATCCTCGTACGGAACGGGAGCTTTTGCGGACTATTTTTAACACCTTGAACGAAAAAACGCTCATTTGGATCACCCATCATTTGGTGGGGGCAGAGCATATGGATGAAATCATTTTTATGGAGGATGGAAGGATTGTCATGCGAGGAACACATACAGAATTAATGAATAAAGAGCCTCGCTATATGAACCTCTATCGTTTGGATCGACCTGAGGAATTTGAAGTAAAATGAGAATGCTTGCATTAAAAATGAGGAAGTAGCAAATGGTACGGACACTTTTGCTGACTTCCTCTATTTTTTTATGCGATACATGCCAGAGTGATTCAATTTAACGTGGACTTGAATGGTTTTTAGTGACGCCTTTGTTAAGTTAATTCCATTATTGGCGGACAGACGCTTCCAGGCTTGTATATCTTGTTTGTACAGATAATTTTTTAGTGAATATAGATCAATTCCCTTTTTGATTCCGTGTTGATAGGTATCTCTAATTTCTTGTTTTATTTTTTGCTCTGCTCTTTTACGAAGCTCCTCCATATCCGCCTTCTCGGATAATTCATCTATTGACCCACGCACCTTTACAGAAATGGAAAATCGGGGTTGACCACTTTGATCAAATGTAAACTTTACCTGATGCTTGGGCTTGGAAAAGGACAGGTTAGCCAATGGTTTATCTTCACGATCTAGATGAACGAAGGTTTGAACAGTATCGGGTGTCATCCAACGTAAACCAGCAATCTTCGCAGATGGAAACCACCCGCCATTGGTCCCCTCTTTAATGGCATAGACGCCATCTATTTGGAATTGAGGTGATTTTTTTTGATTTCTGGTCCATTCCTTTTGGCTAGAACGTAGGGATGGTAGTAATAACGTAAGCCCAGGCTCCCTTATTTCGTAAACAAACCGTTGAAACATTATTGGTTCAATGATCGAATCTTGTTTAAAGGATTCTTCCGGATTATGTAAGATGGTCAGGAGTGGTGACAGTCCAAATAATGATGGAGTAGTAAATAAGCTGTCTATAGGCTTGTCTGAGCCAAAAATCCAAGGAGTGTATCGTACCTCAGGATAACGAAGCAAGCTATCAATATTTGCTAAAAGATCTTTCGCTAACATCCTCTCACTGAGAACAATTCCAGTAACATAATCCCAAACAACACGTAATTGGTTAGATTTGAAAAAATGATTTATGGCTCGATCAATCGTTTTTCCTTTGGCTTGAGCAGTCCAAATAGGCTTGTCTACTTTGTTACTAGCTCCTTCCTGCTTAGCAATATTGGTGAAATCAAGCGACTGTGTGTAAATAATAAATTCTCCATCCTTAAAATCAATCCCGAGTGCTGTCACGTAGTTGAGGTCTTGAATATTTTTATTATCCCAACAGCCGGTTAACAAAATCAACAGAAGGATTGTCGATAGATAGGAGATACATGTCCGAGACATCTTCCTCACGCTTCATCACTGCCTTGTCTAGTGGGATCGGTTGTATGCAGGATTTTCGGCCGTTTTTTCATCGCTTTTAAAGGAAGAGCGATTAACGATTGGAGCATATCTTTAAAGGTTGGCGGAGAGATTGGTGCTAAATAAGGAAGGCCGAATGATTCCTGAGTGCTCAGATAAAGTACAATTGATAAAACAGAGAGAAAAAAACCGTACATCCCTAAAAAGGACGATACAATGAGTACAAATATTCGCAGGACACTCACTGTTCCGCTCAACGATTGATTGACTAAGGTAAAGGTTGCTACTGCCGTCACTGCAGCAACGACCAAGGTAGTGGGGGAACCAAGCCCGGCACGGATAGAGGCATCCCCAACAATTAATCCCCCAACTACTGCTACTGTTTGGCCCACCGCTTTTGGCAAACGAATACCAGCCTCACGAAAAATTTCAAACAAACCCAGCATCAAGAACATTTCCATGGAGGATGAAAGAGGCAGTCCAACCCGTGCAGTGGTTACTGTAGCTAATAGAGGAAACGGTAATTGTTCTACATTAAAGGAAATCAACGCAGTCCAGAATCCAGGCGTAAAAATGGAAACGATCAAGCCAAGGAGCCTAAGGATACGCTCAAAGGTAACGAAATAGAAGGGAAAGTGGATATCCTCAGGTGATTTTAGGGTCAAAAGAAGATTGGTAGGCCCAATCAATGCCATAGGAGAACCTTCTATAAAAATGATAAAGCGCCCGCGCGATAAGCTCTGTACAACATAATCAGGACGTCCAATATAATCCAATAAAGGAAATAAAGAATAAGAAGAGTCCCCTAACGCTTCCCCAAGCTGAGAGCTACTGACTAATGCATCTACACTGATGCTGGTAAGCCGATGCCGTACTTCTTCTACGAGTTTGGGATCAATAATATCTTTTATATACAAAAGAGCTACCTGAGATTGACTGCGTTGACCGATCGTAAAGCGTTCATGCCACATTGATTCAGAGCGAAGTCTTTTTCTAATCAGGGCTATGTTTGTTGAAACGCTTTCTGTAAACCCATCCTTTGGGCCTTTGACTGAAATCTCCGTATTAGATTCTTCAGGCGAACGATTTGGGGGATCAGAAATATCCAATACAAAGGCTCGATCATATGAATCGACAGTAATGATGAGCTTCCCAATAAACAGCTCTCGCTCAATCTCTTTTAGATCAATAGGAGAATCAATAGGCTGCACGGGTAAGCTTCGATCTAACTCTTCTAATGAGGAATATCTGCTAAACTTTTTTTGGAGATCGGAAAACACAAATTGCCGATACATTCTAGCATCGATTAATCCATCACAATAAAAAAACGAAATAGGTACAGATGAATCTGTGGTAGCAAACTGAAATGTTTCTACTTTTACATCAGCACATTTTGCAAAATAGTCACAGAGAAGCTGACGTAAGCCGATACTGTTTGTGCTGGTAGCTTGGTTATGTTGATTTGCTTCCTTTTGCATGTTCATCCGTACCTCTCGCGTTCTGTTTTGACCAGCTTCCAATGAAAGCAAGTAAGAGAGAAATAGCTAATAAAACAAATAAAGCTAGGGGAAAATAGATTCTTTTAAAGGAATCAATTAATAAAGGGTCCTTTGTATGCAATAAGATAATAACTACAATAAGGCTGCCAGACAAAACCGTTACTAGGATTTGATGGCCACGTTTTTTTATGGGGAGGATGTCATAAATAAGGAATAAAGCTAGTGAAACACGTATAAATGCTCCAGATAACCATTGGAAAATTGAGAGAAAATCAACATGCTCAATATACTTGCCAATGGTTACGAGACGCCATTGCTCAAAAGATGGATACATTTGATTCGCAGCTTCTTTTGGCCCGAAACTAGCTACTGCTCCCATATAGGGGCCAAGTGTCAGGCCAGCGAGTAGGATACAGAGCCACACTGCCTTTTTAAAGGTGATTGAGGTAGAAATGTGGTGTTGTAGCATCAACAGAAAGATGATTTCTACCATACCATTTCCAACGATCATTGCACCTCTTAGAACGGGAAGATAACCATTTTCGAGAATCGGCAGTAAAAGCGAATAATTCTTGTACTGAAAGTTGGCGCCCATCACGAAATACCCTAATAAAAGAACGATTGGTAATATGATTCCAGCACAAATCGCCAAGGGTTGGATACCAGATAAAGCACAAAGGATGGATAAGAGGATTATGCTGGCAGCTACCAAAAATACAGGAGTTTGCGGTAAATAGGAAATCTTGGTCCACATGGTCATATCCAGAGTTGTAACATATATATCTGAGAGTAAGTAGAGAATGAACAACCCGATGATGATCCAAGCAAACCAAGCACTGCTCTGTTGCGTAATCCAAGAGAATAAACTCGTGCCCCTTTGCCGACGAATAATGAACAGCAACAGAGGAAGCCAGCAAATTGTAAGTATCATAGCGATGAGAATACTAATCCAACCGTCTCTTTCAACTGTACGAAGTAATAAGGGAATTAAAATAACATGGTTAAGAAGTCCTGTTGATAGAAAGAGAATGCAGCAGGCTTGAAGGAACGTAATAGGTGTATTTCTATATTTCACAAGATATCCTCCATTTACTAAAAATGGATTTTTCTTAGTGTGATCGAAATCAAACAAGTTTAATCGAAAAAAGTCTTTCCTAATAAAGGAAAGACTTGGGGGTTAATGACTGTGATTATGTTCATGCTTGTCACTTGTTTGAGGTCCTGTTTCACATAAAAGCTCCTGATGTAAAATACTTGAATCTTCAATTTGAATGGTGGAGTGTGTAATGCCGAATTGATGTTCTAACAAGTGTAACGCTTCTTGCAGAATAGGGTAACTGGCTAAGCCATCTTTAACATGTAAGTGGCAACTGAGTGAATCAAATCCAGAGGTAACCGTCCAGATATGTAAATCATGCACACTAGTAACTCCTTTAATCTTGGATAGAGCATCCGAAACCTGATCAGCGTCTATAGAAGCTGGTGTGCTTTCCATGAGAACATCAACAGAATCTCTAGTAACACGCCAGGCGCTTAACATAATTAGAACCGCTACTACTACACTGATGATGGGGTCTGCGATATACCAATTGAATTTCCACATGAGAAGACCTGCTAGAATAGCCCCTACTGATCCCAATAGATCACCAAGGACATGCAAAAAAGCACTACGAATATTCAGGTTGTTTTTGTAATCACCACGCATCAGAACGAAGGCGGCTGCAATGTTAGCCAATAGACCAACGAACGCAATCCCCATCATCGACAGACTTGCTACTTCAGGTGGTGCGAAGAATCGTTGATAAGCCTCCCAAATGATGACAAGGGAGATAACCACGAGCATTACACCATTAATGAGCGCGGCTAGGATTTCGAAGCGATAAAAGCCGTATGTTTTTTTGGCTGAAGGTTTTCTAGTGGCAAAAAACATGGCGATCAGACTAAGAAATAGAGCAGAAGAGTCGCTTAGCATATGCCCTGCATCCGACAAAAGGGCAAGGCTGTTTGTGAGAAAGCCGCCAATTACCTCTACAATTAAAAAAGCAGTGATTATGAATAGGGAAATCAATAGAGCGCGCTTGTTCGCTCCTTTCCCGTGATGATGATGTCCTCCGTGAGAATGATCATGATGGTGTCCCATATAAATTCTCCTTTCAACAAGAAATCAGTAAGCTATACTCCTTTAAACGTGGATAGATGTTTATGTATTGTTGCCTTGTTTGATTTATATTATATAACCAAAACGCCAAACATTCAAATGTTTATTTGAGTGTTTGAATGATGATCTACTGATTCTCCTTTTCTCACGACGGGTAAATAATAGGAACGAAAGAGATGGAGGTAGAAAAGATGCAAGTAACACCTCAACAGGTAGCGAATTGTCTACAAGTGTGTAAAGCTTGTTTACAGGCCTGCAATGAATGCTATGCAGCCTGTCTACAGAATAGTGATCTGAATAAATACCGAGATTGTCTTTTCATCGTACGGCAAAGTGCAGAGATATGTATGCTAGCAATTAGTGCATTATCCTTGGACAGCATGTTTTGTAGTCAAATCTGCAAATTAACAGCGGAAATCTGCGAAGCATGTGCAAAAATATGCAGTCAGTTTGAACAAGATCATTGTCAGGCCTGCGCTCATGCTTGCTATCAATGCGCAGCAGCTTGTCGGGAAATGGTCGTTCACTAACTTGGCAGACAGTCGCCGATTTTGTATCATTGACTTTATTGGTAGGCGATAATGTATTAGGATAAAAATGTGATAAACTAAAGGGAAGCAAACGGTTGGAAAAGGGGAAAATGAGATGAACGTAAATACTGTATACATCGTGGAAGATGATCCCAAACTAGCTGAACTCTTACAAAGTTATATTGAAAAATATGGATATCAAGCTGTTATTGTGAAGAATTTTGAACGTGTGATAGAGGAATTTCAAGAGCTGAATCCACAGTTGGTTCTTTTAGATGTGAATTTGCCAAAATTCGACGGTTATTATTGGTGCCGTCAAATCAGAAAAATTTCTACATGTCCAATCCTGTTCATTTCAGCCCGAGCAGGCGAAATGGATCAGATTCTAGGCTTGGAGAACGGAGCAGATGACTATATAGCTAAACCGTTTCACTATGATGTTGTGATGGCCAAAATCCGCAGCCATTTACGCCGCAACTATGGAGATTATGCGCCTAAAATGCAGGAGAGAATTGTACAACAGGCTGGATTAACATTGTACCCAGAACGAATGGAGCTCACCTTACATAATGAAATGGTGAGTTTGACCAAAAAAGAGGCTGTATTAATTGAGGAGCTAATGAAACGCTACCCTCGCATTGTGAGTCGGGAGCGTTTGCTAGAAAACTTATGGGATGATCAGGTATACGTGGACGATAATACATTAAATGTGAATATCACACGTGTCCGTAAAAAGTTTCAGGAATTAGGGATTGAAGATGCGATTGAAACAGTACGTGGAGCTGGGTACCGTTTAGTGCTAACGTGGGGGAATGAAGCGTGAAGTTGTTCTTTCGTGAACATCTGCGGCTGATATTCTTTCAGGTTTTTCAATTGCTGTTTGTTTTGTTCATCTTATTATTAGACGGGTATGCCAAAAACTCCGTGTTAATCTATATGTTTGTTTTAAGTATAGGCTTGTTAGCTATCTATCTTTTTATTACTTACATCCGCTCAAGAGAATTTTATTTGCATTTAGAAAAGCCAATGGAAACGCTGGAGGATTCTTTAGTTGATTTTCACGAAACACCAGTTAGTGAAGCGTATGCTGAAGCAATGCAAAGTCAATATCGGATGTATCAGCAAATGATCCTTGAGCATGAGCGGAAGAAGGACGAGCATGTTACTTTCATGAATCAGTGGGTTCATCAGATGAAGACACCTCTATCTGTCATTCAGTTATTAGTACAGGATGAGGATGATCCACCTTTCCCAAGTATCAGAGAAGAGGCAGAGCGGATTGGACGAGGGTTAGAAATGGTCCTGCATACATCCCGCCTAGAAGTATTTGAGCGAGACTTTCGTGTTGATTCTGTTGAATTAAAGCCTATTGTACAACGGGTCATACAGGAGAATAAAACCTATTTTATTCGCAATCAGGTTTATCCAGATGTACAAATTCCGGATGGGCTGTATGTGAAATCGGATTCGAAATGGCTTCCTTTTATGTTAAATCAAATTATTACGAATGCCATTAAATATTCCGCAGGCACTAAGCAAAAGGTTACAATTTCTGCAACCCAAGAGGAGACAGAGGTTAGATTAGAAATTACCGATAGAGGAGTAGGCATTCCCGAAGCAGATATTAAACGGGTATTCCGTCCTTTCTTTACTGGAGAGAATGGGCGTAAATATCGAGAATCAACTGGAATGGGACTATATTTAGTACAACAGATTAGCGAGAAATTAGATCATCAGGTGAGCATTACCTCAGCAGTAGGAGAGGGAACGACAGTTTCGTTGGTTTTCCCCTGCCATATGATCAAGTAATGACAGTTCTTATCTAGAAGCCAAGAACACCCTGATACTGAGACAATCATGAGCATGTTTGTAAATACAGTAGCTATTTTTGTAAAACTTGATTCATCAAAAACCTTTGCTTGCTTTCCAAAAAGAGTTGCAGGAGTACGTACAAGGGGCTTTTGAACATCAGGATTACCTGTTTGAGTAGCTATTGGAAATGGAAAATAAAGAGGAAAAAAGCTAACCGACCGTGGGATCTGTACAGCCTGCGGTCGGTTTTTTTGAATAATCCTCTATGCTAACGGGTTGAATTCATGACGTGTATTTCTTTGTTTGCATCGATCCTGTACGCTGCTGAAGCATCCCTTCAGCATTGATGCTGGTAACTGCTATTGAGACTGAAGGCAAAAGCTGTTAATAAACTGATGAACCAATAAATTAACCTCATGATAAGCTTTGGTAGGGAGCTGATGCTTATAACGAGGAATGGAACGAATTTTTGCCATCGGTAAGAGAGAAGCCATTTCTTTAGCAAAGCAGGTAAAATGCGGATCCTTTTCACCCGTTAATAAAAGAATGGGGAACTTGATCTCGTGGAGGCGATCCAACACATCGTAGCAAGCAGCATAGTGATAATAGTCAGCAATCCCTATTGGGTTTCCTTTTATGGCATCTTTATAATTTCGTATAAACGTAAGGAAATTATTAGAATTACTATAGCCAATCACCGTTGATAATGTGTGTAGAGCCCCTCGTCGAGCTAACTTTTCAGCAATCGTAATTAATCGATGCAGATAGGGACTTCTACAGTGGGCCATTCCGCTTAATAATATTGCACCTCTGACGTGCTGAGGTTTTTTTAACATCATTTCTAATGCGATAGAGCCTCCGGTAGAATAGCCTAACAGGACGGCTTGTTCAATACAGAGATGCTCTAATAATAGATGTAAGTCAGATGCGATTCCTTCATAGGTAAAGGGATGGGCTGAAATACTGCTCCTGCCGTGTCCTCTCAAATCCACTGTAATCACCTTATAGCGGTCTTGCAGCTCTTTTTGCTGATAATAAAAAATGCTGCCTGTAAGCAGAGGAGGGTGGATACACAAAATCGGAAGCCCTTCCCCTTTTATCTCATAGTGAATGGTTGCGCCATTTGCAATAAAGTAAGGCATATGATACCTCCGTTTTACATGTTTAATTACTAATCTGCGCAAGCCAATCTGGTTTCAAACATCAAGGTGGCTATTAAGGTTGCTAGAACATGGGTTTGCTTGTATAGTCTTGATAGATGACGTAAAGGTACGGGTGACATATGGAAGAAAATAAAATTAGTAAGATGGTCGAAGCAGCTAAAATGTATTATCAATTGGATTTAAGTCAACAAGAGATTGCTAAGCAACTAGGTGTATCAAGACCAACTGTATCGAGACTGCTACAGCAAGCCAAGGCAGAAGGCATTGTGCGCATTGAAATTATGGACCCAGAGGAAAGTCTTCAGCGCATTGAGCTGGAACTCGCGCAAAAATATCGTTTAAAAGCTGTTATGGTTGTACCAGTAGCGACTAATGACGAGACACTCATTAAAGAAATGATTGGGAAACGAACCGCACAGTATCTTCATGAGGTTGTCACAGATCATGATATCATCGCAGTTACGTGGGGTACGACAATGTATCGAGTAGCTATGGAATTGCAGCCAAAAGCCATTCAGGGGGCACAGGTGGTACAATTAAAGGGGGGTGTGAGCCATTCGCAAACAAATACCTATGCCTCAGAGGTATTGCATTTGTTTGGACAAGCCTACCAGACTACGCCGCATTATTTGCCTTTACCCGCAATCGTCGACTCAGCGTTGGTAAAAGAAACGGTAGAGACAGATCGTTACATACAACGACAGCTAGAACTAGCACGAAAGGCTAACATTGCTATCTTTACAGTAGGTGGAGTGATGTCTGATGCCTTATTGTTTCGATTAGGCTATTTTAGTGAACATGATTTAGCCTTGTTAGCCGAGCGGGCAGTTGGCGATATCTGCTCCCGGTTCTACGATCAGGAGGGTAACATTGTAAATGAAGAGCTAACGAACCGGACAGTTGGTATCCCGATAGAGGAGCTCAAGAGTAAGGAACGGTCTATTTTAGTCGCTGGAGGCTCAACCAAGCTAGAGGCAATTAGGGGAGCAATCCGTGGTGGCTATAATAATGTTTTGGTTACTGATCAATATACTGCCAAGGAATTATTAAAAAAATAAAAAGGGAATAAAACAACTGAAATGACCTTTAGATTGCAAGAAAAAGAGGCAAGCTTCCCTTTATGGAGCAGGCCTCTTTTTGCTTTTCGAAAATTCATGCTTGTAATCTTCACAAAATGTCTTAAAATAGGTGCTTACCCTTTTTAAAGACAGCAGACCGTTACTACCTTCTGAATAGGGCTCCATTTATATATGATACGAATTGGACAAATGTTCAAACGAGATTTGACATTTTTTCATGAGGCTGGTAAGGTGAAGATGGAGATACTGAAGTAGGTAATCTCACGGTAGTAGCTGTCAACATACATAATGAAACAGCAGGTGATCAATATGAGAATGGTCGATTTAATTGAAAAGAAACGCGATGGGAAAGAACTGACCAAAGAAGAGATTATCTTTATCGTTGAGGGTTTTACGGATGGATCTATTCCGGATTATCAAATGTCTGCTTTAGCTATGGCGATTTACTTTCAGGGGATGACTCCAGAAGAAACAGCCTATCTGACAATGGCCATGGTTGAATCAGGTGATCAGATTGATTTGTCCGCTATAGAAGGTGTAAAGGTAGACAAACACAGTACAGGTGGTGTTGGTGACACTACAACGCTAGTACTTGCTCCGCTAGTTGCGGCAGTAGGTGTTCCTGTAGCAAAAATGTCTGGTCGTGGTCTAGGACACACAGGCGGTACAATAGACAAGCTAGAAGCAGTAACAGGCTTCCATGTCGAGATTGATAATGATGAATTTAACCGTTTAGTGAACACAAATAAAGTAGCCGTAGTTGGACAAAGCGGTAATCTTACCCCCGCTGATAAAAAGCTATATGGCTTACGTGATGTCACAGGATCAGTAAGCTCCATTCCATTAATTGCAAGCTCGATTATGAGTAAAAAGATTGCTTCTGGTGCGGATGCCATTGTTTTGGATGTAAAAACAGGCGCCGGAGCCTTCATGAAAACGTTAGATGATGCGAAAGAACTAGCTAGTACCATGGTTAAAATCGGTAACCAAGTAGGGCGTAAAACGATGGCCGTTATTTCTGACATGAGTCAGCCCCTTGGTTTTGCAATCGGAAATGCTTTAGAAGTGAAGGAAGCAATTGACACGTTAAAAGGTGAAGGGCCAGAAGATCTGCGTGAACTTTGCTTAGTATTAGGCTCTCAAATGGTTTATTTAGCAGGTGAAGCGGCAAGTCTAGAAGAAGCGCGGACCAAGCTCGAAGAAGTGATTGCAAACGGCAAAGCACTCGAAACCTTTAAAACCTTCCTGGCTGCACAAGGCGGAGATGCTAGCGTTGTCGATCAACCGGAGCGTTTGCCAACAGCTCAATTTACAATAGAGGTTCCAGCCAAGGAAGATGGTTATGTAGCCGAGATTATAGCCGATGATATTGGTACAGCGGCAATGATTTTAGGAGCAGGACGTGCTACGAAAGAATCTGAAATCGACCTAGCGGTTGGTCTGATCCTGCATAAAAAAGTAGGGGATCAGGTGAAGCAAGGGGAGTCGCTTGTAACGATCCACAGTAATACACAGGACGTCGATCAGGTGATTGAACGTATCTATCAATCATATGGATTCTCCAAAGGCCCAGTGGAAGCATTGCCGTTGGTTTATTGTGAGATTAAAGAATAGATAACTGATAACGGTTGCGAAAGAGGGATGTACATGTCCAAAGAAAGCGTAGCAAAATATATTGATCACACAGCACTAAAGCCGGATACAACTAGAGACATGATTGTAGGGCTTTGTGAAGAAGCAAAAGAATATCGATTTGCTTCCGTTTGTGTGAATCCTACTTGGGTAAGCCTGTGTGCGGAGCTTTTGAAGGAAGCTCCAGAGGTCAAGGTGTGCACGGTTATCGGGTTTCCTTTAGGCGTGAACACTCCTGAGCTGAAAGCCTATGAAACAACGAACGCGATTGAAAACGGTGCTACTGAAGTAGATATGGTAATAAACGTTGGTGCATTAAAAGACAAAAATGACCAGCTAGTTGAACAGGATATCCGTGCAGTAGTAGAAGCAGCAAAAGGCAAAGCACTGGTCAAGGTTATTATTGAAACGTGCTTGCTCACTGAAGAAGAAAAAGTACGTGCGTGTAAATTATCCGTGAAAGCTGGAGCGGACTTTGTAAAGACATCAACAGGCTTTTCAACAGGCGGAGCCACTGTGGAAGATATAGTTTTAATGCGAAAAACAGTAGGTCCTGAGTTAGGGGTAAAAGCCTCTGGCGGTATTCGTAGCTATGCAGATGTTGAAAAAATGCTTCAAGCTGGCGCGTGCCGGATCGGTGCAAGTGCGGGTGTGTCCATTGTAAAGGGCGAGGTATCTAACTCGCAATACTAGGGGCAAGCATATAGGGATTAATGAAAAAAGCGCTTCTCTTTCAGAAGTTATTTCTGCAAGGAGAAGCGCTTTTTGTCATGCAAAAACAATCGCTGCCTTATTGTGCTGTTGTGTAGTCGGAACAAAGTATCAAGTATCGTTGGTATCCTGTGGAGGCTTACGCTTGCCGCTAAACTGCACGATGAGAATGCTTAATAAAGCGAGGCCAACATAAGTGATCGTGCTGTAAAGCAAGGGGTAAAGAAAGGAGAAGAAGATGCCAAAGAAGGAGATTACCCCTACAAAGCTTACTAAGGTAAGAACAAGCGGTAGCTCACTCACCTGCGTCTCCTGAAGTAACGGGTCAGTTAGACTGCGTAGGAGGATGCTTGCCAGTATAATGACATGTCCGAGACTTATAGGCAGATAAGCATACACACTATACGGCAATTGAGCCATCAAAATTTCCACAATGGGCTTGAGGTGGGTATGAACATCATGCCAATGCGATAAAATTTGCAAATGAATGAACAATCCAATAACACCAAACAATAAGCTGCTTAATACGATGCCAAGTCGCAATGAAGAAAGTGACTCTGTTTCGCGCACCAAAGGGAGAAGCACAGCCATGCTAAAAAATAGATGCAGGCCAGTAAATAATAATCCATTCCAAAGCCATTTTAGGTTTAGTTGATAAGATAAACTGGGTAATGGAATATGAGTTTGATTGCTATATAAAAACAATACAATGATGACGGCTCCCACTATGCACCCTGCGGCTATTTTAGCTAAGGAAGCGTTGGGGAGCCTAGCGCCCAAAAAGACGAGCACAAGGAAAACAAGTAAACCAAGCAGTGGTGATAGGGAGGTTGTCTGCTCCAAAAAAATTGCTTGATCCGCTAACATGATCCCACTGTATAAGATGATGATGAGAGCTGTAAAGAAACCAAATACATGAGTGAGCTGTGGCCCGATAAGGTGGGCTAAAAACTGAGACAGGGAGAATAGCTGATTTCGATAGGCTAGGTGAAGAGATTCATACAGAATCCAAGTCATCGCTATAATAGCCAAGATTAAACCAATGGAACCCCAGGTGCCGTAGTAGGTAAAAAACCGCAACCATTCATAACCGCTGAGAAATCCCGCCCCAAGCATCGAGGATGTAAGTAAGGACGTGACACGAAAGGTTTTTTTTATCATTGACCATCTTCCTTCTTGTTGGAAAAATGTTGAAGAAGACAAGGAGTTATATCCTGATATCAGTCTATGAGGGGAGCCTGTTCATTCAGAACAACAGCTTGATTTTTATACTTATTAAATAAATTTGTTTACTCAAATAATGAGATTCGTTATCATAGAAATAAACGAAAAGCAATAAATGGAATGCTTTTTTAGAGGGAAGGATGTTTTCTTAATGAAGATTGTTGGAATAGCAGGCTCGATGAATGTTGAATCCAGCACAAAAAAGGTAATGCAAATTGTTTTAGATTCAGCAAAGATGGAAGGGGCAGAAGTTGAATTAATTCATTTAGCTGAGTGGCCACTGCCTCTATATGATGCTAGAAACGATGCTAGTACGTATCCAGAGATTGTTCATCAATTTGTGAAGAAAGTAGCGGAAGCCGATGCACTTGTGGCTGGTTCTCCAGAATATCACGGAACCATTACAGGTGCTTTGAAAAACTCGTTTGATTTTTTGGAAGGACGATTTTTACAGGGAAAACCAGTCGCAATTATTGGCGTAGCAGGCGGAAGTATGGGAGCAACGAATACGGTTAATACACTACAGCTTATATTCCGTAATTTGCATGCTTATCCGTTACCAGGTTCTCCGAGCGTTTCTAATTCCTATAAAGCGTTTACAGAGGACAACACCTTGCAGGACGAACGTCTTCAGGAACGCTTTGTGAACTTGGGGAAGGAACTGGTTTGGATGACCAAAAAATTAAAATAGGACAATTATTTTAGCAAATGCCGGAAAATCTTTCAACTTTCCCTTGAAACAAAAGCAAAGAAAGCGGTATGATAGAGTCATATGTCTTTGGTGATACTGGCTGAAACGAGGGATGAGAGTGCCAACTCCAAGTATGGAAGATTATCTGGAAAGAATTTATAGTTTAATTGATACCAAGGGATATGCTCGTGTGTCCGATATTGCAGAAGCATTAGAGGTGCATCCGTCCTCTGTTACAAAAATGGTACAGAAACTAGATAAAGACAATTACTTAGTCTATGAAAAATATCGCGGGCTAGTCTTAACGGCTAAAGGAAAAAAAGTAGGTAAGCGTTTGGTACGACGACATGCATTACTGGAAGATTTCTTGACGCTAATCGGTGTCGATCAGGATTTAATTTATAAGGACGTTGAGGGAATTGAACACCACTTGAGCTGGGAATCCATTGCTAGCATAGAGTATTTGGTTCAATTTTTAAAAGAGGATCCTTCACGTGTTGCTGAACTCATGCGTATTCGAGAGGAAGACGAACAAAAAGAGGACACGGATACTAAACCAGATTCCATGTAGCACAGAAGGCAAGCCAGATAAGCTTGCTTTTTTGTGTTTTTTATCCCTAATTTTCAGGAGTAGGATAACTATCCTGCCGCATAAACTATTTGTGGATTCATCCTTGTATGAATGGAGGGAGCACATGCGAGTAGATGCGGTTTTTGAAGGGGGAGGCATGAAGGGGATAGCTTTGATTGGAGCGATTACAGCGATGGAACAGCATGGATACCAGTGGGAGAGCGTTGCTGGCACGTCAGCAGGTTCCATCGTTGCCGCTCTGTTGGCTGCCGGATATCGTCATCAAGAGCTTCGGGAGATATTCGAAACGTTAAATTTTTTGCAATTTTTAAAAAGGAAAGGCTTATCGAAAGTTCCTTATCTTGGCTCATGCTATAACCTGATCGTCCAAAAGGGCTTGTATCCCAGTGATGAAATCGAACGTTTTGTCAGTCAATTATTGCTCAAAAAAGGAATTCGTACCTTTGGTGATTTGCCGAAAGAAAAATTACGCATCATCGCTTCTGACATCAGTGCTGGCACCATGCTAACCCTACCAGATGACCTACCTGATTTTGAAATTAACCCAGAAACCTTCCCGATCGCAAAAGCAGTTCGAATGAGCTGTGCAATCCCCTATTTCTTCCAACCCTATTTTTTGTATAAAAACAAGACCCCTCATATCATTGTAGATGGTGGTCTATTGAGTAATTTTCCCGTTTGGCTGTTTGATTCTAAGGAAAGGCCCTTATGGCCGACCTTTGGCTTTCGTTTAAATGATAGGTCGGTTCCTGTTCGTCCTCAAACAGTGAAAAGCTTATACGGTTTATCCAAGGCGTTGCTGATGACCATGATGGACGCCCATGATCGGTTTCATGTAAAAAAAGCAGAAGCTATTCGCACGGTTTTCATTCCTACCAAGGGCTATAGCGCCATTGATTTCCATTTAAGCGCCGCTCAACGACAAGAGTTATTTGATTCAGGGAAAAAGGCAGCGGAGGACTTCTTAAACAAGTGGGATTTTAATAAGTACGTTACTGCTTATCGGAGTGAAAAAAATAACAGCTTTCTGGTTTGAAAGCTGTTACTGATACATCTTCGGCTTATTTTGTTTCGTTTTATCACGTTTGTCTTTTTTACTGCCTTTACTGCCTTCAATAACCTGAAAGGGATTGGGGCGACGATTAGCTGTTACAGATCGCTTTAATCCTGGTTTCATTGGTCTGACCTTAGGCGTTTTTTTGGTGAACCGCGGCATGAACTTGCCTGTTTTCAAAAAATTACGCGCAAGATACAACAGAAGAGCAGAAAAGGCAATTAACGCGATCATTGTACCGGGGTTCTGTAGAAATTGGGTTGTAAATCCTACAACCGCCAACAGCATGATTACCCCAAAAACCGGATAAAGAAAGCCTCTTTTCACTAGCTTCACCTCTTTAAGATAGGTTACTTAACCGGTGGTAGCAAGGTTTTGATTCTTCATAAATTCTTGATCCCGTTCCCTCATTTTTTCAAAAGAGGCAATAGCTACTTCCACTTGCGTATCATCAGGTTCTCTTGTCGTGATGCGCTGCAACCAGAGCCCAGGATAACCCAAGAAACGAAGAACTGGAATATCTCGCAATAGATTGGTTCCTTGTAAAACCTCATACGAAACGCCAATTACCACTGGTAACAAGATAATCCGTTGAACAACACGATCCCACATTGTATGGTAATCAACTAAGGAGTATACAAACACCCCGACAATAATGGAAAAAATGAGAAAGCTACTGCCACAACGGTAGTGTAGGGTGGAAAAACTTTGCACATTCTTTACTGTTAATTCTACCCCAGCCTCATACGCATTAATCACTTTATGTTCAGCGCCGTGATATTGAAATAAGCGTTTGATCAATGGTGTTTGGGCAATCAAGCTAATATAGCCGATGAGCAGGAAGAATTTAATTCCGCCTTCAATTAAATTTTGCCACACACCAGCCGGAACCCATTTACCAAATAGAAAGCCTGCAAGTATAGCTGGTACAACCGTAAATAAAATTTTACCAACTAGAAAAGAAAGTACACCTACCACGGCGACGCCTAATATTAGTGTCATCTTAGATGGACCAGAGCTTTTATCTGCCTCATCATCTGATTCCATGCTGTATTGTTCAGAAGCGAAGTTCAGATGCTTAGCTCCGCTGGCACTTGCCTCAATCAATCCAACGATACCGCGAAGAAAAGGAATTTTTTTCAGGTTATTCACCCATGCGATCGTCTTTTTAGGCTCTTCAAAGAATTCAATCTCCTGATTCTTTCGGCGGATGGCGGTTACGGTCACTTTTCTACCGCCAAACATAACGCCTTCTATTACGGCTTGCCCGCCATATGCTGGCACATTTTGTTGCTTCAAATTTAATCACCATCCTTATTTCTATTGTAACCGAAAGTTATATCCTTCTGCCACCTAATGTTCCAAGGTACTTTTCGCAATGAAATATTTCATGTTTTTCCTAGATATAGCCATACTAGTACCGAGGTGATTAACGTGAGTGCAACTATCTCGAAACAACAACGGCTAAAAACAGAGGAATCTGAAGAGCAGCAACCCAAAAATCGATCCTCGTCTGATAAAAAATTAAAGGCAAAACCGATCCAGGCGAAGACCATTTTAGAATTTTCGATATGTGGAACGTTGATCTGGAGTATTCTTCGTATCCTGATGCACTTCTTTCAATTTACTCCTTACGGGCTCTATGTCTTTGCACGTCCATTTCTTGGCAAAGCTAGAGAGAATTCCTACGCAGGTCTAGCTTTGGGAGTAGTTATGTTATTTCTAATTATTTTTGTCGGATGCTTGGTATATAGCTTTGTTTTTGGAAACCTATACAATTGGTGGCTTGGGGCATTGTATGGAATTGCGTTTTTTTATTTATTTGGGTATTTTTTTCATATGCATCGCTGGGGATGGGGTGTCTGGAGTACAGAATTTTTCTGGTTTATGTCAATAGGGATGTTTATTGGGATGAGTATTGTAGCGGCAAGATTTGATATCGAGGAAGCAAAAACGTAAGAGACCAATAATGTAGCAATGAAAAGAATATGATAAGATAGACAGAGATTAAGGGGGAAGGGAGATGACCAACTATGATCTCTGTCTTGGTATTAAATGGACCCAATTTACATGCATTAGGGAAACGTGAGCCTACTATTTACGGCCAGGATACGTTAGAAGATATTGTAGCGCATTTGCAAGAGGTAGCAAATGAACTGCATGTCTCAATTGGACATCTTCAATCCAATCATGAAGGTGTATTAATCGATGCTATTCATGATGCACGAGATGTATACGATGGGATTATTATGAACCCTGGGGCGTTTACTCACTATAGCTATGCGATTCGTGACGCAGTAGCCAGTGTGTCGTTGCCTCTGATTGAGGTTCACATCTCCAATGTTCACAAGCGCGAAGAGTTCCGTCATACGTCTGTCATTGCTCCTGTAGCGTTAGGACAGATTGTCGGGCTGGGTAACGATGGATACGAATGGGCATTACGGGCCATGGTTCGCCATTTGCAACACAACAGAAGTACATAGAAGTCAACCAGAATGGGAGAGATCATGATGTCACATCGTTTGGAAAAACTAAGAGCTGTATTGAAGGAACAAAATGTAGATGCACTCATTATTGAGAGCGAAGTAAATCGTCAGTATATTAGTAATTTTAGTGGTTCCACAGGATGGGCAATCGTATCTTTGGACCAAGCTAAATTTGTAACAGATTTTCGCTATATCGAACAAGCCACGAACGAATGTACAGGTTTTGAAGTCATTAATAATAAACGTCAAGCATTACCGACGATAAAACAAGTGCTCCAAGATATGAAGGTAGCAAAGGTTGGATTTGAGGCGGAACATACAAGCTATGCGACCTTTGAAGCTTGGAAGCAGACGTTAGACCATGTAGAGTTAGTGGCTACGAAGGGTCTTGTGGAGAAATTGCGTTTATACAAAGACGAAGCGGAAATAGCTATTATGAGACAGGCAGCCCAATTATCTGATGCTGCTTTTGCCCATGTGATCAAAATGATTAAACCGGGAATTCGTGAAATAGACGTAGCCAGTGAGCTGGAATACTATATGCGTAAGCACGGGGCAAAAGGCTCCGGCTTTGATATCATCGTAGCTTCAGGAAAACGCGGGGCCTTGCCGCATGGTCGTGCTAGTGAAAAAGTGATAGAAGCCGGAGATATGGTAACGATTGATTTTGGGGCACATTATAAGGGTTATCACTCTGACATGACACGTACCTTTGCTGTTGGCGAACCTGATCCGAAGATGAAGGAAATCTACGAGATTGTGTTACGGGCAGAGCTGGAAGGTGTGAATCGGGTAAAGGTTGGGATGACCGGTAAAGAAGTAGATGCATTGACGCGTGATATCATTAAAGAAGCAGGATATGGGGATTACTACGGTCATGCTGCTGGTCATGGCTTAGGAATGGACGTCCATGAGGCGCCTGCAGTCTCGATGCTTTCAGATACGGTGCTTGAGCCGGGTATGGTGATAACAATTGAGCCTGGCATTTATGTCGAGGGCCTTGGTGGAGTACGTATTGAAGATGATGTGGTATTAACTGAAAATGGAATCGAGATTCTGAACAAAACTCCAAAAGAGTTGCTGATTTTGCCGGTATAAATTATACTATGTAAGGTTGAGTTATATTTAGGAGGAAAAGCATGATTTCTGTAAACGATTTTCGCACTGGTTTAACTATTGAAGTTGACGGTAATATTTATTCAGTACTTGAATTCCAACACGTAAAACCAGGAAAAGGTGCGGCATTCGTTCGTTCCAAACTGCGTAACCTGCGCAATGGCAACGTAACGGAAATGACCTTCCGTGGTGGAGAAAAAGTAAACCCTGCTCGTATTGAATCAAGCACAATGCAATACTTGTATGCTAGCGGTGATGATTATACGTTCATGAATACAGAAACGTATGAGCAAATCACTTTTACCAAACAACAAATTGAGCATGAGTTGAAATTCCTTAAAGAAAACATGAATGTTCAAATCATGCAATATAATGGTGAGACGATCGGTATCCAGCTTCCAAACACAGTTGAATTGGAAGTTGCAGAAACAGAACCAGGTATTAAAGGTGATACAGCTACAGGTGCTTCTAAAAAAGCAACGTTGGAAACTGGCTTTATCGTAAACGTACCATTGTTCGTTAACCAAGGTGACAAGTTGATCATTGATACTCGTACTCAAGCGTACGTGTCTCGTGCATAAGTAAAATAACTACACAGAATAGCAAAGAGAAACTGCCGATTTTCGGTAGTTTTTTTGCTGTCTGATGCTAGCATCATTAAGGAATACATGAAAACAAGCCTCTAGTTTGAAGGAATCTAGGGCTTGTTTTTTTATTATTTCTCTGCTCGAATGTCACGTAATGTAATTCGTTCAAGCTGGAGAAAAGCAAAATCACTGGTTAAGCCTTCACCTGTGGGAGATTGAGAAACGATCCCTACTTTTACGGTAGCGCTAACTGGTAAACGGAAATATCTAACTGTTTGAAATTTTCCTCCATTCAAGGAAAAATGCAAGGCGAAGGTATCCCCTTTTCTAGCCATTTGTTTCTCACGTTTACATCATCAATAAAATTTTTACAATTAACTGTCATGCTTTTGATTTAGCGGGATCAAATAGACATACAAAACGAAAAGGGGGAGGCATTTCATTGTGTATGAGGATATAAAGCAGGCGGATCAGGATCTTGCTATGACGAGAGAGGCATATCTGGAATTCCTGATGGCAGAGTACGGAGAGAGAATTATTCAATTGGTGTATCTCATCGTAAAAGACCGTAATATGTCGGAGGATATCACACAGGAGGTATTTCTAAAGGCCTTTCGTGGGCTACATTCATTTCGAGGAGAAAGTAATGTAAAAACGTGGCTGTATCGAATTGCTATTAACGAAGCAAAAAAATACTTGCGTTCATGGTCCTTTCGGCGAATTTTCTCTACCTTCAAAAAAGAAGATGTTCTTCATAATCAATATGAAAAAACCGAACAACGAGTAGAGGAGACGGTAATTGGCAAACTGACAAAGGCAGAAATGGCAGAGAAGGTTATGTCATTGTCTCCTCAGTACCGGCAGATTATTTTACTGCATTACTATGAGGATTTTACAGTAAAGGAAATCGCGCAGGTGCTTGAAATATCCGCAGAGGCCGTTCGCACGAAGCTACATCGGGCACGAAAGAGCTTTAAGTCATTATTAGAAAGGGAGGGAGTAGAATGGATGTAGAAAAAGAGTTTCGTGAATCTGTCCAGACTGTAAGCCGGAATGCAGCTAAGGATGTGCGTTTTACCGCTGATTTAGAAAAAAGGATTAAAGACAAGGCCAGCAGGGGTGTGAGCAAACGTCATCGCAGACTTTATACAGTGGCCACAGCAGTAGCCTGTCTTGCTTTGGCGATAACGGTATGGAAATTGACACCTGCAGGATTACAGGAGATGTTGAAACAGTCGGCAACTGCTTTGACGGAGAAAAAGACGAACGCCATCGTTGAGAAAGCTCTACAGTCCCTTCAAAAAGCAATCCCTGATTTAAGTAGCTATCAGGTTAACATCAGGGAAACAACGGATAACAGAATTAATGTTCAGCTACGAGCAAAGGATGGTAAGCTTGCGAAGGTGGCTATCAACAAGGAAACTGGGAGTGTAGAAGTATTTAAGTGGTTTAAGGGAGATTCCTCTGAGCAAATTCCATCCAAAAAGATCGCTAAAGAAAAAGCGGATTTATTTTTGAAATCTCTGCTCGGTGATCATAGTGAAGAATATCAGCAGATTGCGATAAGTGAGATAAAGCCACCACAAAGTGGATACCTACAGTTGGATGTGAAAGGAATGAATGTCTCCTATCAACAGATGAAAAATGGAGAACCTGTTCCTTTCGCTAAGCTATCAGTATGGGTGGATGGTTCCGGGAGAATTGTTTCCTACGGGGAGCTTAACAAAGCAGAGCAAGCGATGCTTATCAAGCTGAAGGAAGCCATTCCTGAGTTAAATACCGAAGCAGCTTTGACAAACAAAGAGGTAGAGTCCTCTGGATACCATTTTTCATTAGCGAATGCTGATAAAGAAGGAAATACGGTAATGATCAGAACGGAGGGAAAAGGCGAATTATTGAAAAACTACCGACTGGAAAGCCCAAGAAATGAGAATGTTGAATGGGCACAAAAGTCGTTGATGAATGAAAAAGCGAATCTATTTTTACAGCATATGCTTGGAGACGATTTTACCAATTATCAAGAGGAAGGAACAGTTGACAGAGCTAGCTACATGCGCTTTTACAACGGATTGCCTGTACTAGAGGATAATCTTACCGTTGTGGTAGATAAAGCAGGACGTATCACTTATTACTCCAGAGCAACAGGCTTGTACGACCTAGCTAGTTTACCTGATCGTTCAAAAGCAATTTCTCAGAAAAAAGCGGAAGAAGCATTAACGCAAAATATGAAACTACGCTACATTGAGCGTTCAGTAGTCAAGCGTGATCCAGAAACACATCAGGTAATCGAAGAACGCCCGTTGCTTGACTATACTCCAACCGTTTCACATGTACAAATGGGTGAAATTCGCACACTTAACTGGTATATAGATGCAGGTACTGGAAAAGTAAAGCATGGAATGGGTAATAATGGAATTGATTATGATCGTCGTATGACACATGAGCCAATCAGACTCAAAGCCGTAAAACCAACGATGATCAAAACGAAGGAAGAAGCGGCGCGTCTATTGACGGATCAATTTGGAGTGAAGGTAACTGGCCTTCCAGTGAGTGAGAGGGAAGGGAAATCTAGGTTTGGGGCAAAACAGCATGTATTCCAATGGCAAACAAACAATGAGAAGCGCCTTGAGGTGGTTACGAATGCCAAAACAGGTCAGGTGGAGGAAATATATATCCCCAGAATTGATGGTAAGATCACCGTTTCTCAACAAGACGCCTTAAAGGAAGCGATCGCTACTCTGGAAAAATACGTAGATCCAGGGGTTACCGAAGTACAAATTAGCCAAATTCTAGAGCCGCAAGAGGCTAACCCTGTAAATTCAGGTAACTGGCATTTTTCATTCTTTAAGAGTCAGGATGGTGTACCGGTTATCGAACAATATCCTGATTTGGCTTATCAGGTTTCTGTTGACCCGTCTACGGGAAAGGTTAATGGATTCCAAAATCTTACACAATGGAAGGACAAAATTGTTCTGCCCGATAAGAGTCAAGTAGTTCCAGTAAAGGAGGCTGTACAGGAATACCTCAAAGTCATGCCGCTTCAATTAGCATATACCCTGAAGGGAGTCGATGGAGAGAAATTGTCAGAGCCAAAATTAATCTACGTTTCAATAGGCACAAAAGAGAATGCTGATAAACATATTTATTTAAACGCCATTACAGGAAAAGTAGAAGTGCGATAAACTCATAGAAACATGTAGCTGATCATACAAAAATACACCCGATCCTATGGCATTGGAAAGCTTAGAAGAGACAAACCGAGCTCCTAAGAACCAACGTCAGATAAGCGGGTGTATTTTTACCTTTTTCTTGTCATAACTAACCCTCACATTGCTTTGCCTATCCAGTCCAATAGTTTCATGAAAAAAGCTGTTATACCAGCAGCCATTAAAGGACCGACAGGCACTCCTCTAAAGAATACAATCCCAATAATAGAACCAATAACTAAACCTACAATTAACTGAGGGTCAGCACGTAGCATATCCAGTCCTTTTCCGTTTAGATGGGTAGCTAATATCCCCCCTATCAATGCCATAATCCCAACAACGGTGGTAAACAGTGGAGTTACATCCTTAAGCGATACCTTTTCACTGGCAAACGGCACGAGAACGGATACGGTTAAAAAGAGAAGGCCCAATTCCAGACCACGTCTCTCCACAGTCGGAAATAGGCGTTCTAACGAAGTTAATTTTAAGACCAACAATAAGCTAGCTGCGGTAGCAATGATAGGAGAACGACCAATCAGGCCAATAATGATGAGTACTACCAACATAATTTCACCGCTTGTGACATGCATTCTTCATCGAACCCCTGTCCTGTGTCTTCCTCTCAAACTTATGAGCCAAGCAGGGGGAGTATGCATTTTTCCTTACATACTGGAACGATTTTATAAAGATTGAGCTGACTAGCCATTTCGATATCTTCCTGATAATGATGCTGCTGTAGACGTTTTCCCGTTTTACTATTCATTATCACTTGTAAGAGGGAAGGAGCAAATGTCTGATAGGCTCCTCGCATTGCTTCCGCTAAATCACATACCTCGATGGAGGGGAGAAAACGCTTCGCCTCCTCCACTAAGTAGCCAGCACACAGACCATCCTCTAGAGCGAATTCCATTCGGGTCCCAGAGCAATATAAGGTGATATCGCGTTTTAATTGAAGGGCTTGAGCTATACAAGCTGATGCATTTAGAAAAGAAGCGATATACAAATTCTCAGCCTTCTCGGCTTTTTGCATGGCACGGGTACCATTTGTAGTGGTTAACACTAGATGAGGTGTCTGTTCCCAATTTACCTTTTTCATAGCAATCGGAGAATTATTTTCATCAAACGAGGTGATTTTTTTGCAATGGCGTTCCCCAGCTAGAATAGATTCAGATGTCCGTAGAGCCAGTGCTTGCCTAATTGTCTCAGTAGCACTAATGGACCGACAACCGTGAGCCAGAGCGCTGACAATCGTGCTAGTGGAGCGGAGTACATCAATGACGATGACGGTTCGATGGATGATCTGTTCTACTCGTATTTCTTCAACGGTGGGGACCAGCTCTATTCGCATACCAATCTTCTCCTGTCTTCTAATACCTGATAGGCGGTATCACCACGCAACCCACGACGCAGAGTTTCAAGAGATAAGAGATCTACAGGAGCAATGTTTCCTAGATTAGCGTCAAGTCCGATTGTCTTTAACAAGCCGACCTGTTGGGGTTTCTGCGGAGCTTCCCAGATTAGCCTAGTTGCTAGCGTAGAGGCTTGTTGTATGACTTGACGTACGAATTCTGAATCAATTTCGCCTTGTTTGTTATAAATTCCCACATTACCGCTTTCACGTGCTTCTACAATGACATAGTCGGCACCAGCATTCACGTCTCCCACGAGTGTTGACAGGAGCATTTCCTGATCAGCACGGAAGGTACTCGCCTTTTGACCATATTCTGAAAATACGCGAAAGCCCATTTCTCTAGCCATCGAAATCGCGTCATGCCTTTCCTGAGTGGAAATAGGCATACTTCCATCTGAAATTTCTACTGCGTTAAATCCAGCATCGCGAATTCGTTCCAGATATGTCTTAATCCCATCCTGTGTATAGGCTATTTCAAAAAAGGTTCCGCCCGGCATAATCGCAATATCTAGAGAGAGAGCTAATGTTAGCTTTTCTTCTAGCACAGAAAAAGGATAGAGAACAGAGGTTCCGAAGCCTAGTTTATAAATATCAATGTAGGAGGAAGCAGTGTGTAGCAAATCTTTCATGGCGTGCAAGCCTAATCCTTTGTCTATTACCATGGTAATTCCGGTATGACGTGGCTTACATTCTCGGGTACAGGATGGATCTACCCATTGAGTCGGCCAGAACGCAGTCTCTTTTTCCATTCGTAAGCTCTCTCCAATCCATAGGCATTTGTTTTACCATATGCAGTCTGTGTCTACATGGTCGAAGGGGTATAAGCCTATCTATTTTTGATTGCGAAAAGGACATAACAGCGGACAAGTTGCATAGAGTGGGTAAGAGAAGGGAGAGACGTGCATGTGGGAAAAGGCAATTATTGGGATGGCGTCCCTACGATTGTTGTCCGGCAGTATGGAAATTATTGTAGCCTTGCTCATCCTTAAGGTAAACCAAGTTGAAAAAGCATTGATCTATAATTCCAGCTTAGCGTTGATTGGTCCCTTAATCTTACTCACAACAACAACGATTGGAATGGTAGGTATATCTGACAAATTATCACTTACGAAAATACTATGGATTTTTATTGGGGTAACTTGCATTTTGATTGGCGTAAAAAGTAAATAGTGCTTGAGGGTTCTGGGGAATACTACCCACTAGCATACGTGAGGAGGTATTCATATGGAACATGTGGAACAGCATTTGGCTTATTTACAAGGATTACTGGAGGGACTGGACCCAGAACTAGCAGGGTTGGAAGAAAAAGCCTTGTACAGACTTGTACAGCTTTGTGATGATTTGGTAGCGGAAATGAGAACGATCCATGTACGTGTAGAAGAATGTGAACAATATGTTGAGGCTGTAGACGAAGATTTAACCGATCTGGAGTACCTGTTATACGATGATGATGAATTTTATGAAACGGTATACGAAGACTATCAAGAAGCGATGAATTACAGAGAGCGATTCTCCGATTTGGATGACTCGGACGAAGCGTATTATTACGAAGCGCTACACGATACAGATAGAAAAGGGACCGTTTCACATGTCCACGAATTAGAATGTCCTCAATGCAGAGAGGTTTTAATGGTGAAAGAAGAGGTTGATCCTGAGGGCTATCATTCCTATGAAATAACCAATCGCTCACATCGGGATGTTTATAACCCTTCCTAGTTCACTTCTACATGCATAAGAGTAGGTCACTCTAGTAAGGGAAAAAGTTGTACTAGTTTTCCTTGGCTTGATAGTCATAAATGTTGTCCCTTCCTGCATAGGATGAGATAAGTCTGAGTGGACAAAGGGGAGACTTTATGAAACATATCTTGTCTTTGTTGCCGACAGAGATTCGTGCCGTGATAGCCGCTCTGCCTGTAAACGTGCAAGAACATGTAGAAGAGATTCGACTACGACAAAATTTACCGATCGAGATTCGTTACGGACATCAGGCTAGTTATGTAACACCTTCAGGCCAGCTAACAGCCAATTTTCGCCAAGGGTGGATGTTTCGTGAGGATTCTAGCGTGAAATTGCTTAATCAGATTAGTCAGCACTCGCTTTATGCGCTGGAGGAAGAATTAAGACGTGGCTACATTACGGTTGTCGGAGGACATCGTATCGGTATCGCCGGCAGGGTGGTGTTAGAGCATGGAGATGTTAAAGGAATTCGAGATATTACCAGTTTTAATATAAGGATTGCCCGCGAGAAAAAGGGAGTTGCCAGGGACATTCTAGCCTATTTATTTGATCAGGGGCAATTCCAATCAACATTGGTGATCTCGCCTCCTCAATGTGGCAAAACAACATTACTTCGTGATTTGGCAAGAAGCATTAGTTACGGGAATGAGTGGTCTTCTAGCAAAAAAGTAGGGATTGTGGACGAACGCTCCGAAATAGCTGGATGCTACAATGGTATTCCTCAACGAGACGTAGGGCCGCGCACCGATGTGTTGGACGCTTGTCCGAAAGCGATTGGAATGATGATGATGATTCGTTCCATGTCACCTGACCTGGTTGTGGTGGACGAAATCGGAAGACAGGAGGACAGCGAAGCGATATGGGAGGCTTTGCATGCAGGGGTGGGAGTGTTATGCAGCGCTCACGGAATTTCGCTTGAAGATATCGCGAAGCGGCCTACGATTTCTCGTTTAATCAAGGAAAGGGTCTTTAAAAGGTACGTGATTCTTAGTCGCAAGCACGGAGCTGGCACAATGGATGGACTATACGATGAACACTTGCGATCGATTCAAAAGGAGAAGGTCATATGCTTAAGATAGGGGCAGCCATTGTAGTGCTAGTGTCAGCCTCTCTCATTGGTATCCAGCTCGGAAAGCGTTATAGCGACCGAGTGAAAGAATTAAGAGCTTTGCTTCACTCCTTGCAAATGCTAGAGACGGAGATCGTGTATGGAGCTACGCCCCTCTCGCTAGCCTTTGAAAAAATTTCTGATCGAGTGACCCACAGCATTGGGAATCTGTACAAGCGGGCTAGTGAGCTATTGCAAACAAATGCAGGCGAATCCACTCAAATGGTCTGGCAAACCGCATTAGAGCAGACGTGGAGCTTAACTGCACTGCGAAAAGAGGAGAAGGAAATTTTAAAGAACCTAGGCTATGTGATGGGAAATTCTGATCGAGAGGACCAGAAGAAACATCTGCAACTAACAGTCTTTCATTTACGAGGTTTAGAAGAAGAGGCCAAGGAAGAACAGCTCAAGTATGAAAAAATGTACAAAAATTTAGGATTTTTAGGCGGACTTCTCATTGTCATATTAATGATGTAAGAGCGAGGTGTGGGGCGTGGGCTTTGATTTGACTCCAGTGTTTCAAATTGCCGGCGTTGGGTTTATCATTGCGATAATTCAGACGGTGCTAAAAGCCTCAGGAAAGGAAGACATTGCTCAATGGGCGACGTTGGTCGGATTTATCATTGTGTTGTTTATGGTAGCGCATTATCTAGGTGATTTATTTACCGAGGTCAAACGAGTCTTCCTTTTTAATTAGGGGGTGAGGAGCCGTTGGACATCGTACAAATTGTCGGTCTGGGCTTAGTAGCAACGCTTCTCGCCCTTGTTATCAAAGAACAAAAACCCTTATTCGCCTTTTTATTGGCTATCGTAAGCGGTGTCATCATTTTTACCTTTTTAATTGGAAAGATATCTGATGTTATTCGTGTTTTAGAAAAGTTAGCTGTCCATGCAGACCTCAATCTTGTGTTTCTTAGCACGATTCTAAAGATTATTGGGATTGCTTACATTGCCGAATTTGGAGCGCAGGTGACAAGAGATGCTGGACAAGGGGCAATCGCCTCCAAAATTGAATTGGCTGGCAAAGTGCTAATTCTTGTCATGGCTGTTCCCATTATTCAAATCATTATTGAAACAGTCGTCAATTTACTGCCTGCTTAAAGGGAGGTGAGGATGAACGATGGCGCACAGATGTACCCTCTTGCTCCTGTTTCTTCTGCTATTCTTTGCAAATGGTGCCATCGCAGCATCATCAAATCCCGAGAATTTTTCGCCAGTAGAAAAAATGGTCAAGCAGCAGACGGAGCATTTAAATCTACAACAAATTGAGACTTTTTGGAAAAAGACATTGGACCAGTATGAGGGGTACCTGCCAGATCTGAAACAAAAAGGCTTCATGCAACTGCTGATGGAGGATGGCAGTTTGTCACCATCAGGGATGCTTAAAGGTATTTTAAAATTCTTCTTTCATGAAATTCTGATGAATGGGAAGCTACTCAGCTCGATCATCATCATTACGGTATTCGCGATGCTACTAGAATCCATGCAAAATGCTTTTGAAAAAAATACAGTATCCGTCGTAGCTTACGCTATTGCTTATCTGGTTCTGATGGTGCTTGCGATGAATAGCTTTCATGTGGCGATTACCTATGCCAAGGATGCCATTCAAGGGATGTCAGACTTTATGCTTGCCATGATACCGCTTGTACTTGCCTTGCTTGCTTCCATGGGTAACATGGCCTCAGCAGCTATGTTCCATCCTATTATTGTCTTCATGATCAATATAAGCGGGTTTCTCATTTCCACGATCATTTTTCCGCTTTTATTTCTCTCAGCCATGCTGTCTATTGTGAGTCTATTTTCAGAAAGATATAAAGTAACACAGCTCGCGATCTTGCTTCGAAATGTAGCCATGGGAGTGATGGGTTCCTTTTTAACAATCTTTCTTGCCATCTTGAGCATTCAGGGAGCTACCACAGCAATGGCAGATGGGGTCACGATTCGCACAGCAAAGTATATCACAGGTAATTTTGTACCTGTGGTAGGGCGAATGTTCACGGATGCAGCAGATACCGTCGTAAGTGCTTCTGTTCTTGTTAAAAATGCAGTGGGACTGGCTGGTGTGATCATCCTGCTCCTCTTATGTGCTTTTCCAGCTATGAAAATTCTGATATTGGCCCTTATCTATAATTTTTCCTCAGCGATACTGCAACCGTTGGGAAATAGCCCGATTATCAAAGCACTAGGTACAATCGGTAAAAGTCTGCTGTATGTTTTTGCAGCCCTAGCAACAGTTGGATTGATGTTCTTTTTAGCCATCACCATCATTATTGCAGCTGGAAACATATCCTTGATGGTTCGGTAGGTGAAATGAAATGGAATGGTTGAATCTCTGGTTGCGAAAGGTTGTTCTGCTAGTGTTGTTAGCCGCCTTTCTGGATCTTATTCTGCCCAATACGAAGATACAGCAATACGTGAAAATGGTGATGGGTCTTATTATTTTGCTAACAATCATGTCGCCAGTCTTCTCTATATTTCAAATTACTCCAGATGAAATAGCCACAAAAATTGGCATGTACCAAAACGAGCAGAACAAGAAAAAGCAAGAGAAACAGTCACAGTGGGAGCAATTAACCCAGAAATTAATTCAAGCTAAAGATGATCAAATGAACCAATATGTCTCCTCACAATTAAGTAATCTGCTTGCTGAAAAGGTAAAGCTGACTTTTGGAGTGACGCTCTCAGATGTAGCGATTCGGTTTGCATCGCATGGCACCAGAGAACAAGCAATAAAAGAAATTACGGCAACGATTGGGCCCGATCAACCTCCTACAAATAAAGCCCGGCAAGAACGGAAGGAAGGGATAAATCCACCTATTGAAAAAATTACGCCGATCCAATCTGTTGAAATAAATCTAAATAATCAACAAGAAAGAAGTGAGAGAAAGGATGAAGCCGTTGTAGCTTCTGCTTCGGTGGCAAAACAAGACCCGCTTCATGCAGAGATTGCGGCGTATCTTGCCAAGGAATGCGGTGTGGAAATAAAGCAGGTCCAAATAATTGCTCCCAAACGGGAAGCGGAAAAGCGCTGATTGGGCGGTATCTGAAAGGGGGACCCATTATGCTGAATTCATTAAAGAAACTGATTCAATCCAAGGACGAGCCAAAAAAGATGAAGCCGCTTCATTATTTTATTATCCTGCTTTGCTTAGGGGCGGCATTCATGATCTTTACAGATTTTTTGTCGTTCACCCCAGATATAGCACGAGAACAAGAAGGTACCTATAGTTCTGTACAGCCTCCTGATGATCCGGTTAAAAGTGCTCCCGCTTTCTCTTCTCATGCAACAGGTGGCGATTTAATTCGGGAATACGAGAATCGTTTTGAGACCCAGCTCAAGGATATTTTAGAAAAGGTAACAGGAGTAGGCTCTGTAGAAGTGATGGTGAATCTCGATTCGACTCCGGAAGTGGTGGTAGAGAAAAATCGAGAACAACGACAAGCCACTACAAATGAAACCGATAAAGAAAAAGCGACTCGCGCTCAAAGTGACCAATCCCGCAACGAACAGGTAGTGATCATGAATGGTTCCAAACAAGAACAGCCTGTCGTAGTGAAAACCTTAAAACCTAAAGTGAGAGGAGTGCTGGTTGTAGCAAAAGGAGCCGAAAACATTCAGGTGAAAGCGTGGATTACAGAAGCCGTGCAGAAAACATTAGAAGTACCTGCTTATAAAATTTCTATTTTGCCCAAAAAATAGTAGGAGGGATTTCAAATGATTTTACGTAAACAAACAGTCTGGTTGTTAACAATGCTTGCGGTAATGGTCGTGTTGTCCGGATATTATATGGTTAAAGGTCCAAATGATCAGGTGCCGGCAACCACTGATCATAAAGAAGCACAAAAGGAAGATCAATCGATTACAGGGATTGAAGTAGATACCAAGCAATTAGACCAGCCAATGCAAGATGCAAAACCTGTTGAAAGCAAAGGTGAAGTAGATAAAGCTACAGCACAGTCTTCTGGCAAAGATGTTGAGAAGCCGAATCAAAAAGCCGCCAATAAAACTCCAGCCACAGCACCCGATACGACGACATTACCTGCACCAGAATCAGCCGATGTTTTCCAAGGATATAAGCTGAAACGAGAAGCGATGACCCAATTGCAAAAGGATGAGCAAACAGCTATTATGACCAACTCCAATTCAACTCCTCAAGCGATAGCAGAAGCAAATGCACGTTTAGAGGAATTATCCACGCTTGAGCAACAAACACTAGCGTTAGAAGAGCTAATCAAAACAAAGGGCTATAAGGATTGCGTAGTAAATACCCAAAAGGACAGCGTCAGCATTATTGTGCAGAAGGATAAGGTCGATTCAAAGGAAGCAATTAAATTGATTGCTCTTGCCAAACAACATTTAAATGTTCCAGGCAAAAATATTACAGTTAGTTTTCAACCCTAAGGGGGAAATAGGATTTCTTTCTCGAAATTAGTTATGAATGAGAAAGAAATCCTTTCTTGACGTTCGCGTGACAAAAAGTTACCATAAATTTTATGACCAGCTCATAACATGCAATCATAATCGTCATTCTAATCGACAAAAGAGCTGAATTATTGAATGAACAAAGGGGTGCTAGGTAGTGTTTAAACTGCATGAGATCCGTGAAATTATCAAATTGCTGGACCAATCCTCCATTAAAGAATTTGAGCTTGAGGCGGATGGCTCTAAGCTCTCTATTAAAAAAAGCGGCGGAGTAGAAGCATCTCAACCAGTTGTTGTATGCACTGAGCCTGTTGCTTATACATCAGCTCCAGCCGAGCAACACGCACCGAAAATGGAAGCTGCTGTTGCACCACAACAAGCTCCTGCAGCACCAGCTGTTGCGGCTCCATCAGTAGAAAATGAGGCTAATTTGCATAAAATTGTTTCTCCAATGGTAGGTACATTCTACATATCTCCAGAACCAGGAGCACCAGTCTATGTAAATCCGGGTGATCGAGTTACGCCAAATAAGGTTGTATGTATTGTAGAAGCAATGAAATTATTTAATGAAATCGAAGCAGAAGTGACTGGCGAAATCGTTAAAGTCCTAGTAGAAGATGGACAACTAGTAGAATACGGTCAACCTTTATTCTTGGTAAAGGCACAATAATTGGAGGAGAACGCGATGTTTCAAAAGATTCTCATTGCCAACCGCGGTGAAATTGCCGTGCGCGTTATCCGTGCATGCCGCGAATTAGGTATCCAAACGGTTGCTGTATACTCTGAGGCAGATCGAGAAGCCTTGCATGTAAAGCTCGCGGATGAGGCTTACTGTATAGGACCTACTGCTTCGAAAGACAGCTATTTAAATATGGCAAGTATCATGAGTGTTGCGACCAAAGTGGGAGCAGATGCGATTCATCCGGGATATGGATTTTTAGCAGAGAATGCTGATTTTGCTGAGATTTGCTCGGCTTGTAACATCACTTTTATCGGACCAGATCCAGAAGCAATAACTGGTATGGGAGATAAATCCACAGCTAAAGATACCATGAAGCGTGCAGGGGTTCCTACTGTACCGGGTACGGACGGGCTGATCGAAAGCATTGCTGAAGCTTTGGATACGGCAAAAGAGATAGGATATCCTGTTATGGTCAAGGCTACGGCAGGCGGCGGCGGTCGAGGCATGCGAGTAGCTGTAGATGACGAGGATTTAGAGAAAGCAATTCGTCAAGCTCAAAATGAAGCAAAAACCGCATTTGGAAATGCTGGCGTTTATTTAGAAAAATTCGTTGAAGGTCCTCGGCACGTGGAGATTCAAATCATGGGCGATAAGCATGGTAATGTGGTTTACCTTGGAGAACGTGACTGCTCCATTCAACGACGCCACCAAAAATTAGTCGAAGAAGCTCCATCTCCAGCGCTAAGTCAAGAGCTGCGCAAACAGATGGGAGAGGCTGCTGTAGCTGCTGCTCAAGCTGTAAATTATCATGGTGCAGGTACGGTAGAATTCCTATTGGACAAACACGGCCAATTCTACTTCATGGAAATGAATACTCGTATTCAAGTAGAACATCCGGTAACTGAAATGATTACAGGGATCGACCTTATTAAAGAACAAATCAATGTTGCATATGGCAACCAATTGTCCTTTACACAGGACGATATCGTCTTGGACGGCTGGTCCATTGAGTGCCGTATCAATGCTGAAAATCCGGCAAAAGGCTTTATGCCATCACCGGGTAAAATTGAGGGCTACCTAGCACCGGGTGGATTTGGTGTTCGAATTGATAGCGCTGTATACCCTGGATATACGATTCCGCCTTACTATGATTCCATGATTGCCAAGGTAATCGTTTGGGGAAAAACGCGTGAGGAAGCGATCGAGCGCATGAAGCGCGCTTTGCAGGAATTAATGATCGAAGGCGTTCATACGACAATTCCTTTCCACTTAAAATTATTAGAGCATGATGTTTTTATCAGTGGACAATTTGATACAAAATTTTTAGAGACATACGATCTTCATTTGAATGATCTCTAGGATGTTTGCAAAAAATCACACCCCGCTGTTATAATGAGGTGTAATTGAAAAGGGAGGTGCGAAGCGTGGAATTCATAGATGCAGAAGAGACAAAATCAGAGCTTGGAAAAATCCAGATCGCTCCCGAAGTCTTGGAAGTTATTGCTGGTATGGCATCTGCTGAAGTTGAGGGAGTTGCCCATATGAGCGGTGGATTGGTTGGAGATTTCGTTGAAAAGTTAGGGAAAAAAAACGCAGCCCGAGGAGTTCGTGTAGAAGTAGGCTCCAAAGAAGCAGCAGTTGACGTTTCCATTATCGTAAAATACGGCCATCGAATTCCCGAGGTAGCTCGAAACATTCAAGATAGCGTGCGAAACGCGATTGAAGCGATGACTGGGCTATCAGTGGTGGAAGTAAATGTACATATCATCGATGTTGAATTAAAATCCGAGGAAAAAGTACAACCAGCAGCAACTCCACCTGCTACACAAACGGAAGAATATCAGCGGGTTCGATAAACCTTATTAGGAGTGCCCCCAGCTTAGGGGGCATTTTTCCTACTGGTCGAGCATGCTGATCAGAGTTCTTTGCTGGTTGATGTTTCCTACAAAGGAGAGGCGCGCATGAATCTTTTTGACCGGTTTATCCTAACAATTTACAGTATTGCGCTCACAGCGGGCTCAATTATTGCGATTGGTGTCATTACTCGTCTAATTCAGCCGTACTATGTAGAAGCGGTGCTTCGTGAATTGTATAATGCGGATATGATTAACATTCCCTATCTAATTGTAGCTGTCATCTTCTTGGTGATTAGCGTTCGGTTTATTTTCAGTGCGTTTCCACAGCGAAGGGTACGAGAAGAAAAAGGGATTTATCAACGCAATGAGAATGGAATGGTAAATATCAGCTTTGCAACAATCAAAGCGATTGCAGAACGCGCAGGGCGAAAGGTTCGTGGGGTTCGCGATCTTACCACCACAATTCGCTCCATGGAAAACGGGAATGCGATCATTTTGAAAATCACTGTAGATGGTGAGTCCCCAATTCCTGAAATGACGCAAACGTTGCAAACCGAAGTAAAACAGCAAGTGGAAAGCATCGCTGGCGTTGACATCGCAGAGGTGACTGTTGTGGTAACGGAAGTCGTCTCAAAGGAAAATAATGTCGCCGTTCGAAACAGAAAGTTGGATTAGAGGGTGAATAGGATGCTTTGGGAGTTATTATGGGAACATAAGGGGAAACTGTTAGGAGTTCTGGCTGGTTTTCTTTTTGGTATCATTTATTTGATAGTAGGCTTCTGGAACACGCTAGTTTTCATTGTGTTTATTGGGACAGGCTACTTTATCGGACAAAAACTGGATCGAAAAGAAGACCTGCGAGAAATTCTCGATCGGATTTTACCTGGCAAATTTAAATAGTAGGTGACTAAGTACATGAAACGCAGAATTGCACGCGAAAAAGCGGTTCAAATCCTTTTTCAAATCGACATGGCTGAGGTTGAGCTACACCATGCTTTACAGATGGTAATGGAAGACAGCTCACAAGATAATAAATACCTTTTGTACCTGGTAGAAGGCGCATTAAATAATTTAGATTCCATTGATGAAGCAGTAAAACAATATCTGCGTGGGTGGCAATTGGATCGTATTGCAAATGTAGATCGAGCGATTTTACGCCTTGCCTTTTTTGAATTGATGTTTGAAGATGGAGTACCTGCCCGCGTAATAGTGAATGAAGCGATTGAGCTAGCGAAGCTGTTTAGCGACGATCAGTCTTATCGTTTTGTGAATGGCGTGCTGTCTAATTATCTGCAAAGCAATGAAAGAGTAGAAACTCAAGAATAAATGATAGGTGAAGCGAATGAAAAACGTGATGGTAGGAATTGACACCAGCAATTATCGGACATCGCTTTGCCTTGCTACAGAAGACGGTGAGATTGTCGCAGAAGCCAAAAAACTCTTGCGTGTGAAAGAGGGAGAACGGGGTTTGCAACAATCGGAAGCCGTCTTTCAGCATGTGATGAACCTTCCTGAACTTTGTGATCAACTAAAATTACAAGAGTATCAAGTAAAGGGGATATGTGTGAGTGAAAAACCTCGTCCGAAAGACGGGTCCTACATGCCAGTTTTTAAAGTGGGTGAAGGTCTAGGTAAATCACTTTCTTTATTTTTGCGTGTCCCTCTTTATCTGACAACGCATCAGGAAGGTCACATCGCGGCAGGCGAGTTTACTGCTGATGACCGACCAGCTAATGACCGATTTTTAGCTGTCCATTTATCTGGAGGAACCAGTGAAATTCTTTCGTGCAAACGCATTGAAACAGGCTACCAGATAGATATCATTGGAGGAACGATCGATCTGCATGCAGGACAACTAGTAGATCGTATAGGAGTAGCTTTGAAACTGCCTTTCCCTGCAGGCCCTTATCTGGAGGAACTGGCAAAAGAGGTAGATCGCGCAGAGACCTCAACAGAGGAGTTCAGGGTATCCTCTTCTGTAAAAGAACTTACCTTTAGCTTCTCTGGTCCAGAAAATGCTTTATTACGAGCAATCAAAGAGAAAATGGCAACACCAGCTCAGATTGCACGTGCAACGGAGCAGTGCGTGGCTAACAGTTTAGAAAAAGCCTTGCGCAATGCGATGGAGGCTGGCCACGGTCGAGAAGTTCTGATTGTAGGCGGTGTGGCTGCTAACCTATACATACGTGAACGCTTGATTAAGCGACTCGAACATCCAGCGGTTAAGGGCAAACTCTTTTTCTGTGATCCTGCTTATACAGGTGATAATGCCTATGGTGTGGCTATGCTAGGGTGGATGAAAGCTAAAGGCGAACATTAAAAGTCTTTTTGTTAAAAAAATTCGTCTTTACACCTGTATCCTCTTTCCGCTACACTTACTGTATACAGATGAACGAATATGGAGGAGTGACAAATATGACAGCCCAAGTAATCAATGGTAAAGAGTTTGCAAAATCATATCGTGAACGAATCAAACAAGAGGTGGCAGAACTAGTTGATAAAGGGATTCAACCTGGTTTGGCTGTTGTTTTAGTTGGTGATGATCCTGCTTCTCAAACGTATGTGAACGGTAAAATCAAAGCGTGTGAGGAAACGGGGATTTACTCTAAGTCATTTCGTCTTGAAAGTAATGTAACACAACAGGAAGTAGTAGATTTAGTAAAGGAATTAAATCAAGATCCGAACATTCATGGTATTTTGGTACAATTACCTTTACCAAAGCATATGAACGAGGAAGCGATTATTGATACGATTTCCCCGGAAAAGGATGTAGATGGCTTTCATCCGATCAGCGTAGGGAACTTATGTATTGGCAAAGAGACATTTCTTCCTTGCACGCCACATGGTGTAATTGAGCTGATTAAAAGTACAGGAATTAGTATGGAGGGTAAGCATGCTGTAGTAGTCGGTCGCAGTAATATTGTAGGGAAACCTGTTTCTTTATTACTGTTACATGAAAATGCTACGGTTACTATGTGTCATTCTCGTACGAAAAACCTAGAGGAACATACTCGTCAGGCAGACATATTGGTGGTTGCAGTAGGAATCGCTCACTTAATCAAGAAAGAGCATGTAAAAGATGGCGCTATTGTCATTGATGTTGGAATGAATCGCCTAGATGGCAAGCTGACTGGAGATGTTTTGTTTGATGAAGTGAAGGAAGTAGCGAGTCATATCACTCCAGTTCCAGGTGGCGTTGGTCCAATGACAATTACAATGCTCATGCAGAATACGGTCATCTCGGCAAGGCGTAAACTAACTGTATAATTGTAGATAGAGGAAGGGATCGTTTATGAAGCCAGCAGAGGTCATGTCTGTTGCGGAGTTAAACCGCTATGTGAAGCGTATGATGGAGGGAGATCTTAGGCTAGCTGATGTTTGGGTTCGTGGAGAGATATCCAACTTTACGCATCATCACAGCGGTCATATGTACTTCACGTTAAAAGACAAGGATTCACGGCTTAAAATCGTGATGTTTGCTAGCTATAACCGTTTCCTTACATTTATACCGAAGAATGGAACCAAAGCGATTGTGCGTGGTTCCATTTCTGTATTTGAAAGGGACGGAGCATATCAATTATATGCAAGGGAATTACAACCCGATGGGATAGGGGCTTTGTTCCTTGCTTTTGAACAATTAAAAGAAAAACTACAGCAGGAAGGTCTGTTTGCTTCTGAAAGAAAGCGGGCTTTACCGCTGTTTCCGAAAACAATCGGAGTGGTTACTTCACCTACAGGAGCAGCAATACGAGATATTATTACTACAATTAAGCGCAGGTACCCTCAAGCAGAAATTATGCTTGCTCCAGCAATTGTACAAGGTGTTGAGGCCCCTGCTTCTATCATCCGTGCCATCAGACATATCAATCAGTATCAAGTAGATGTTATGATCGTGGGTCGAGGAGGAGGTTCAATTGAAGAGCTTTGGGCATTTAATGACGAGGCCGTTGCCAGAGCGATTGTAGCTTCTCAAATACCTATAATCTCAGCAGTTGGCCATGAGACAGATTATACAATTGCAGACTTTGTTGCTGATATCCGAGCGGCCACTCCGACGGCGGCAGCCGAGTTAGCCGTACCTCATTATTTAGAGTGGCTGGAGAGAATTAAACAGCTAGATCATCGACTGGCTCGTGCTCTCCAAACTCAGCTTCAAGAGAAGCGCACCCATTTACAACGATTACAGCAATCGTATGGACTAATAAATCCATTGCGCCGAGTAGAGGAGCGACGACAACGAATTGACGAAGTAACGCTACGTCTTAGTGCTATGGTGAAAATGAAAGTAGTCGGTAAACGTGAGCAACTCAGCCATGTGAAAAAACGGTTAAAACAAATTCGATTGGAGCGACAGGTGGCAGAAGGACGAGGCCAAGTCAATCGAATGGAGAGCCAATTAACACAGTATATGAAACAAAAAACGGAAAGATCAAGGCAAGCATGGCTGTCTTTGGTCCAGCATTTGGATGCCTTGAGTCCGTTAAGGGTTATGCAACGTGGCTTTAGCCTATCCTATAAAGACGATACATTAATCAAATCTGTTGAAGGAATTGAAGTGGGAGATCAGCTCATGATACGATATCAAGATGGGAAGATCATGACAACGGTAACAGACATAGAGCGAAAGGAAGAGAACCATGGCTCGTAAAAAAGCAGCACAGGAAACAGAGCTTTTATTTGAAGAAGCAATGCAACGGCTGGAAGATGTGGTGCGTCAGCTAGAAGAAGGCGATGTTCCTTTAGAGAGAGCGATTGAGTTGTACCAAGAAGGAATTCAATTATCTCGTCAATGTGCAACAAAGCTAGATGCAATTGAAGCCAAGGTAATTCAGCTTGTAGACCAAGACGGCAGCATATCCGAGCGTCCGTTCCATGTAGAGGAGGACTAGCATGAGTTTTCGTTTGAAGGATTATTTAAATGAAAAAATTGCATTACTGGAAGCTGAATTACCAAGAGCACTATCTACAGAAGGCGTTCCTAGCGAACTGTACGAATCAATGCACTACTCATTGATGGCTGGTGGGAAGCGGTTACGTCCCATTCTTGTTCTAGCGGTACTGGAAGCGTTTCAACAACCAATTGAACGTGGCCTTCCATATGCGATAGCCTTAGAAATGATTCACACTTACTCATTGATCCATGACGATCTCCCTGCTATGGATGATGATGATTTACGTAGGGGTAAACCGACTAATCATAAGGTATTTGGTGAAGCCACTGCTATTTTAGCAGGAGATGCCCTACTGACAAGAGCGTTTGGCCTAGTGGCTAGCTCTTATGTACATCATCCTGAGGTTAAAGCTGAAACAACTGTCCAATTGATAGCTGAACTTGGGCAACGTGCCGGTGAACGAGGGATGGTAGGTGGTCAGATGGCTGATATTATGGGAGAGGGCAAACAGCTTTCCCTTGAGCAATTAGAGTATATCCACTTACATAAAACAGGCGATCTGCTGATTGCGGCCTTGCGAGGCGGAGGATATTTGGCAGAAGCAACACCAAAGCAATTGCAGGCCCTAACTAATTATGCTGTTAAGATCGGACTAGCCTTCCAGATTAAAGATGACATTTTAAACGTTGAGGGAGATGCGGCATTGCTTGGTAAAGCTGTAGGAAGTGATGCGAGTAAAGAGAAAGCAACCTATCCTGCGTTACTTGGACTTGCTGAATCCAAACGACGTCTAGCTTTACTTGTGAAGGAGGCTCAAGCTGAGCTTGTAGCAGTAAAGATTAATCATCCTGCTCTCTTTGCACTAGCGGAGTATGTGATGGAGCGTGTAAGCTAGCATAAAGGATTTTTGCCTAAAGAGAGATATCATTACTCTCTTATGGTTTTTTACATAAGAAAAGGATATAATGCGTGTACGTGTAATTTTTTGTGAAGCATGATGTATGATTAGTATGGAAGGTTTTGCGACTTAGTGAAAGCGAGGGGTTACAGTGTTGCTTGAAAACATGAAGAGCCCAGATGATCTCAAGCATTTGACAATCTCCCAATTACAGCAGTTGTCCGAAGAAATTCGTCGGTTCCTGATAGAAAACCTCTCTAAAACAGGGGGACATTTAGCTCCTAACCTAGGAGTTGTGGAGCTAACGATCGCACTACACTATTGCTTTAACAGTCCAAAGGATAAAATTTTATGGGATGTTGGTCATCAAGCCTATGTACACAAAATTTTAACTGGACGAAAAGATGATTTTCCGACACTGCGTCAATATAAGGGATTGTGCGGTTTTCCAAAAATGGCGGAGAGTGCTCATGATGTTTGGGAAACAGGGCATAGCAGCACTTCGTTGTCAGGTGCCATGGGCATGGCGAGCGCCCGCGATTTGAAGAAGGAAAATTACCATGTGATAGGTGTCATTGGAGACGGTGCATTGACAGGTGGTATGGCTTTTGAAGCCTTAAATCACATTGGTCATGAGAAGAAGAATGTAATCGTGGTCTTAAATGATAATGAAATGTCCATCGCGCCAAATGTAGGTGCTATGCATAACTATCTGGGCAAATTACGTACAGATCATATTTATAATAGAGCTAAGGATGAGGTAGAAAGCCTACTCAAGGCGATTCCCGCTGTAGGGGGAAAATTGGCTCAACTGGCTGAAAAGGTCAAGGATAGCATGAAATACATGCTTGTATCCGGTATTTTATTCGAAGAGCTGGGCTTTACGTACATTGGTCCTATTGATGGACATAACCTAGAGCTTGTGATTGATTCACTGCGTACAGCTGCGAATACACGTGGACCGGTCTTATTACATGTGATCACCAAAAAAGGAAAAGGCTATCTGCCAGCAGAACAAAACGCAATGAAATGGCACGGAACAGATACCTATAAGATTGAATCTGGTGAAATGATTAAAGCCGTTGCTGCTGCGCCTGCCTACAAGAGTGTATTTGCTGATACGTTAATTAAGCTAACACAGCAAGACGATCGTATTGTAGCGATTACACCGGCTATGCCAGATGGTTCTGGTCTCTTAAAGTATGCTTCCGTATATCCTGAGCGAATGTTTGATGTAGGGATTGCTGAACAACATGCTTGTACATTCGCGGCTGGGCTGGCGACACAAGGAATAAAGCCGTTCCTAGCAATTTATTCCACCTTTTTGCAACGTGCCTATGACCAGTTAATCCATGATGTTGCTCGAATGAAGCTACCTGTTGTTTTTGCGGTAGACCGTGCTGGTTTGGTTGGAGCTGATGGAGAGACGCACCAAGGTGTTTATGATATCGCTTTTATGCGTGCTATTCCCAATATGGTCATTATGGCTCCAAAAGATGAGAATGAAATGCAGCATATGATGAAAACAGCGGCAGAATATGATGGCCCTATTTCCTTCCGCTATCCCCGCGGAAACGGTCTAGGTGTCAAAATGGATGAAGAGCTCAAGGCCCTTCCAATCGGTCAGATGGAAGTAGTTAGAGAGGGGAAAGGCGTAGCTGTTCTTTCATTTGGGCATATTTATGACGTTGCTGAAAAAGCCATTAATCTACTGCAAATGGATGGCATCATGCCGATGTTTGTCAATGCACGTTTTTGTAAACCCTTAGACGAGGAATTGCTCTTGCGTCTTGCTAAGGAAAATATGGATATTGTTACTGTAGAAGAGGGCTGTGTACAAGGCGGCTTTGGCAGTGCAGTCATGGAATTTTATGCTGAACAAGGATACCATAATATGGTAGTGGAACCGATGGGGATTCCCGATTATTTTGTTGAGCATGGAAGTGTTAAGGAGCAACGACAAGAAATCAGTTTAACAGCGGAAGCGATCGCTGCACGTGTACGCTCCTTGCTACCAGTAAATAAACAGAGGGCTTAATAACGACTATGAAAAAAGAACGATTAGATGTCTTACTTGCAGATCGAGGTCTGTATGAGACCCGAGAAAAGGCAAAACGAGCTGTTATGGCAGGGCTTGTTATTGTTGCGGGTGAAAGATGCGATAAACCAGGTACAAAATTTCCAGAGGATGTTGCTATTCAAGTAAAAGGTAATATTCATCCCTATGTAAGCCGGGGTGGGCTTAAGCTGGAAAAGGCTATTAAAGAGTTTCAAATTGACTTAACCGATCGGATTATGATGGATATTGGTTCATCCACAGGAGGCTTTACGGACTGTGCCCTGCAAAATGGGGCACGAAAGGTTTATGCCATTGACGTAGGCTACAACCAACTAGCATGGAAATTACGTCAGGATGAACGAGTCGTTGTCATGGAACGTACGAACTTTCGTCATATGGACCCGGCTACTTTTGAACACGAAATGCCAAACATGGCTTCGATAGATGTATCATTTATTTCATTAAGGCTGATTCTGCCAGTGCTGTACACGTTTTTACAAGAAGGTGGACATGTACTAGCATTGGTAAAACCACAATTTGAAGCAGGTAAAGAAAAAGTGGGTAAAAATGGAATCGTTCGGGATGCCAGTGTGCATCGTCAAGTCGTAGAAGAAATCGCCGGATTTGCTACGACATTAGGCTTCCAAGTAAATGGTGTCAGCTATTCGCCAATTACGGGAGGAGAGGGAAATATTGAGTTTCTGCTCCATCTTTATAAACCGCAAGCTGATGAACGTGTAGTAGAACAGGATGAGCCGTGGTGGCTTTCACGTATTGAAGAAGTTGTCGCGGAAGCACATAGGCAATTGAGTTAGGTTAAGCAAATGAATAACAGAACCTCAAATCATTTTCTAATGAGTTTGGGGTTTTTTCTTTATCCTCAAGTCATAAAAATCATTTTGAAAGACGTTTCTTACAAGAAAATTTGATTTGTCCATGTTACATTGTTTATAAGGATGCTAAGTGTTGTCCTTAAAAAAGAAAATAGGAGAGAAGGTTATGGAACTTACGATAATAATGGTTTTAGTTTGCATTGTATTACTGTTAGTCGAAAAGGTTAATCGGCTACAAAATCAATTAAAAAGAATGAATGTTATCCTACAGCAAATTGCTGCTCAGGTTGGAGTTACAAATTATTCTGAGAGTACAAAACCAAATAACAATGTCGTTCTGAATCATCCGATAAATGCAAAGCTACATAGGTTACTTGCTGAAGGCAAACAAATAGAAGCGATCAAAGAGGCAAGAATAGAACTGGGGCTGTCTCTTAAAGAAGCAAAGGAATATGTGGAAAGATTATAATCTGCATAATAAGAAACAGGTTTATGCGATGTTTAGCTTGTTGAATATGGGAAGGAAGCCTTACTCCCCCTATCCATTATGCAAAAAAATATGTATAATTGTATAAAGATGAACAAATGTTAAAGCGAATCCTTCGTTTCAAATTAATCAAACGAGTAACCCTCATCTGAGATGATCAGCAAGAATTCATGGGGATCAGATTCGCGTAATATCCCTGCTAGGAGCAGATGATCAAAGATACTGGGGTGACACTGTGAAGTCCATTGGAATTATCGCGAACAAGGGCAAGCCTAAAGCCCGCGTGGTCGCCCGTGAGTTATTATACTTGTTGGAAGCGCGTGGGGCAAAAGTTTATTTGGAACAAGATTTAGCAGGAGTGATCGGTCGAGAAGATGTGGCTATACCCCTTTATGACTTTTCAAAATATGTGGAGATTCTTTGCGTGCTTGGGGGAGATGGCACCTTACTCGGTATCGCTCGGCAGCTTGCAGGTCATAATTTACCAGTGCTCGGTATTAATCTTGGTACATTAGGCTTTTTGTCAGAGGCAGAGCCAGATAATCTAACCGATGCCGTAGAGAAGCTACTATCCGGGCAATACTATACAGAAGAACGAAGTATGCTCACCACTGAGTTGTACCGACAAGGTGAACGACTTGCCACTTATACAGCTATGAATGATATTGGGATCACCAAGGGATCATTCTGTCGGATCATTAAGTGTTCCGTTTATTCAAATGGATTTTATGTAGGAACTTTTAGTGGAGATGGGATTATTGTCTCCAGCCCGACTGGCTCTACGGCCTATTCGTTAGCAGCGGGTGGTCCCATTGTAGCTCCAAATGTTGCCATGCTTTTGCTTACACCAATAGCTTCTCATTCTTTGACGGCGAGACCTATCGTACTGGCATCAGACCAGCGCCTTCGAATTGAGGTAGATGCTGTGCATGATAAGATTGGACTTTCGATCGATGGTCAATTTGGTTCTCGTTTAGAGGGCGGAGATGAGATTTTTATTGAGCAATCCAAGCATGTTACACCGCTGATCAAATGGACACAGGGCAATTTTTATGAATTAATTCGAACTAAATTACAAGGTGAATGGGAGTAAATGTATGAATAAAGGCCAACGACACATCAAAATCAAAGAGATCATCATGAATAATGATATAGAAACACAGGATGAGCTCGTAGAATACCTGCGTTCAAACGGGTACAGTGTAACACAGGCAACTGTTTCACGTGATATTAAAGAACTGCATTTGATAAAAATCCCGATGAGTGACGGCCGTTACAAATATTCTGTACCAACGGACCAAAAGTTTAATCCATTGCAAAAAATGAAGCGCGTGCTATTGGATTCCTTTGTGAGCATTGATTTTTCTGAAAATCTGATCGTACTAAAGACAATGCCAGGAAATGCTAATTCCGTTGCTGTTCTGATTGACAATTTACATTGGAATGAGATAATGGGTTGTGTTTGCGGTGATGATACGATTTTAATCATTTGTCGAACCAAAGAGAATGCAAAAGAAGTGTCCCAACGCTTCTTAGACATGCTATAAGGAAGGGTATGCATGATCCACGAACTAACCATCCGCAATTTTGCGATTATCAAACACACCACGATCTCTTTTGGGCATGGGCTTAATATCCTGACAGGAGAGACAGGGGCAGGTAAATCTATTATTATCGATGCGCTAGGGCAATTGCTCGGTGATCGCAGTTCAGCAGAGCTTATCCGTTACGGAGAAAAACGGGCAGAGATAGAAGGTCTGTTCGAATGTAAGCCAGGGCACCCTGCTTACGCCGTCTGTGAGAGCTTCGGCATTCAGGTTGACCCGGATGGTATCCTGGTTGTACGTCGGGATATTTCCTCTACGGGTAAAAGCATCATTCGCGTTAATGGCCAGCTAATTACGTTAGCCATGTTACGAGAATTAGGACCGTGGCTGGTAAACGTACACGGTCAGCATGATCATCAGGCGCTTATGCAATCAGATAAGCATATTCGCTGGCTCGATGCTTATGGAGAATCTCGCTTGGCTGGAACAAAGCAGGAATTCAGTCATTTATATCAAAAATATCGCAAAGCCATGCAGGATTTATCACGAATGGCTAAAAACGAGCGCGAATTAATGCAGCGCATTGACCTATTAAGCTATCAGTTAAATGAAATTGAAGCGGCAAAATTAATCCCTGGTGAAGATGAGAAGCTCATGCAGCAACGTAAGAAGTGGGCTAATATTGAAAAAATATTTGCTGGTGTACAGGATGCTTACATGTCCCTTTATGGAGATCAGAGGGGACAAGATTGGCTTGGGCACGCTATGGGAGAATTGGAGCGGGTACAACAATATGATGAACAGCTAGTTCCGATCGTAGAAACGATTCAAAGTGCCTATTATCAGGTAGAGGACACTGTTCAACAATTGCGTCATATAAAGGACCGTTTGGATTTTGATCCTGCTATCCTAGCTGAAGTAGAAGGCAGATTAGACCAATTATCTGGATTAAAGCGCAAGTATGGTAAGTCCGTAGATGAGATTTTGGAATATGCAGCAGGCATACAGGATGAACTAGATGAAATCCAGCATTATGATGATCGTTTGCAACAAATGGAAAAAACACTCCGTGAAGCCGAAGCTGATGTAGCTATTGAGGCGCTGGAATTAAGTACGCTGCGCCGTGAGTTAGCAGTAGAGCTTGCTAACCTAATTGAGCATGAGCTAAAAGAATTGCATATGGAGCGAGCACGTTTTGCAATTGAGATTAAGCATATTCCAGACGAGCGAGGTATTGAGGTTGAGGGGAATCGAGTTAGGGTGAGTTCTCGCGGGATTGATGAGATAGAATTTTTGATTGCGCCGAACCCAGGTGAACCTCTGCGCCCCTTAACTAAGATTGCGTCTGGAGGGGAATTATCCCGTGTCATGCTCGCGATTAAAAGCATACTAGCTACTACCGAGCAGGTGGGTACTCTGATCTTTGACGAGGTAGATACGGGTGTAAGCGGTCGAGCTGCTCAAGCTATTGCGGAAAAATTGGCACGAGTAGCGAAACATCGTCAAGTGTTATGTATTACGCATTTACCGCAAGTAGCTTCTATGGCGGATGCCCATTTTTATATTCAAAAGCAGATGGATGAACAGGAGACCAGCACAACGGTTGTCCTCATGTCTTCGGAAGAGCGTGTGAACGAGCTTGCTCGTATGCTTGGCGGAGCTGAAGTTACAGAGAAAACAAAAGAACATGCTAAGGAAATGATTCTCCTTGGAGAAGAGCGGAAAGCTGTCAATTGAAATTGACAGCTTTTTGGTGTTATAAACAGGTGGCGTGCAGGTAACATTAAATATTAGTAAGTGAGGTGTAGCTGTAGGTGTAGGTAGGGAAGCTAGGAGTGATTGCTGGGTGATACGAAATCACAAAAGAAAATGGATTGGATCTCTGCTCTTACTCTTGACCGCGTTTATTGTTACTTCAACCCCCTTTCATGATGTAACCTCTTTACCCAAAGAACTACGGTTGTTTGAAGGTTCCCTTAGCCAATTAAAGCTTTCCGTACCTGTAATGGGAACACTAGTAAACAGTAACCCCGAAATTTTGCAAGTAAACGGAATAGAAGCCCGTGAAGTACACGTCGATTTTAGCCAACCATTGCAAGTGGCACCCAAAAAAGTAGGGCAGGCTCGTCTGCAATGGCGAGTTGGCAAGCTTCCCATTAAAGAAGTTAAGGTTAATGTGCTCCCTGATCTGAAAGTCATACCTGGCGGACAATCAATTGGTGTTAAGCTACAGACTGCTGGCGTTCTTGTAGTTGGCCATCATTTGGTTGATACAGGTAAAGAAAAAGTTTCACCTGGTGAAAAATCTGGCATTCATGTTGGAGATATGATTGTCAAAATGAATGATCTGTACATTAATGACATGAGTGAAGTCAAAAAGATTGTAAATGAAGCTGGTGCAAAGAACCAATCTATTCAACTCATGGTTGTACGTGGAAAAGAAAAGATCGTTTTGACACTTAAACCAGCACAAGACAAAAAAGATAATCAGTATCGCATGGGACTTTATATTCGTGATTCCGCAGCAGGTGTGGGTACGTTAACTTTTTATGAGCCAGAATCAAAGGCATATGGAGCTCTTGGTCACGTCATTTCAGATGTAGATACAGGACAGCCTATCGTTGTGGGAGATGGACAAATCGTGCAGGCTAGTGTTACTTCCATTGAGAAAGGGCAGAGTGGTAATCCAGGTGAGAAATTCGCCCGCTTTTACAATGAAAATGAAGTGTTAGGCAACATTTCTAAAAACACCCCGTTTGGCATTTTCGGAAAAATGTATGACAAACCCAAAAGAGCAAAGCGAAATGAACCATTGCCGGTAGCATTAGCTGAGCAGGTAAAAGAAGGTCCAGCAAAAATTTTAACAGTCGTGAATGGACAAGAGGTAGAAGAGTTTGAGATTGAAATTGTCAATGTTGTAAAACAGCATTTTCCTGCAACTAAAGGGATGATCATTAAGGTTAATGACAAGCGATTATTAGAAAAAACAGGTGGAATTGTACAAGGTATGAGCGGCAGCCCTATTATTCAAGATGGGAAAGTGGTTGGAGCAGTTACGCATGTATTCGTCAATGATCCTACTTCCGGCTATGGTTGTTTTATTGAATGGATGCTTCAGGATGCGGGTTTGACGATAAAACAACAACAATCTATGGGTCTCAAGGCGAGCTAAATGCTTGCTTGAGACCTTTTTACATTCTTGTTTTTGATGAATCAAATACGGAGGATAGCAAAAGTTCTACAGCAAATCACACGATACCCCTTCTATAAAAATCTGATCATTGGTCCTTTTACTCTTATTTGTCGAATCATCAGAGATATCATTCAATCTTTCGTCATGGGCAGGAGTTAAAAATGACCTGTCGAATAATTTACCATAAGGAATCAAGAGAAACGTACTTCTTCACAGGAAAGAAGTGTTAGATCATGCACTGTGATCGAATGCGTAAGGAGGAACGAATTTGAGTAAGATAAGCGTAGTATTAGCTGATGACAATCGTGAGTTTGTAGGTCTTCTTGAAGAGTATATTAACACTCAGAGTGATATGAGCGTAAGCGGTGTCGCTTATAACGGAAATGATGTATTAAAGATCGTCCAAGAGCGCGTTCCAGATATTATCATTTTGGACATTATCATGCCTCATCTGGATGGCTTGGCTGTATTAGAACAAATTCAAGCGATGCGACTAACACCTCAACCTAAAATCATCATGCTGACAGCATTTGGCCAAGAAGAGATTACAAAGCGCGCGGTAGAACTTGGGGCATCTTACTATATATTAAAGCCTTTTGACATGGACATTCTTGCACAGCGAATTCGTCAGATGATCGGTAGCAAGACCTCTTTTATCCCCGTAATGAAAACTTCTTCTATGATACAAAATAAAGGACGTAATTTAGATGCCAACATAACCAGCATTATCCATGAGATCGGAGTGCCTGCTCATATTAAAGGATATTTATATTTGCGAGAAGCGATTACGATGGTCTATAACGATGTTGAACTATTGGGTTCTATCACAAAGGTACTATATCCGGATATTGCTAAAAAGTTTAATACAACAGCCAGTCGTGTAGAGCGTGCAATCCGTCATGCGATTGAGGTGGCTTGGTCAAGAGGTAATCTGGATTCCATTTCTAGCTTGTTTGGCTATACGGTTTCTAATACCAAGGCAAAACCTACGAACAGCGAATTTATCGCGATGGTGGCGGATAAGCTGCGGATTGAGGCGAAGATTAGCTGAAGACGATACCTACGCTGTTTTCACGTTAAGCTAAGCGTCCTGTTCCCGTCAATTTTTACTTGTGGCTCGGTCGAGATTCCAATAAATTTTTCATCGTCATTCCAATAAAGTTGGTCTTTTCACCTCCGTATTTTTTACGTAGTTAGTCGGAAAGATCGCTTGACCCAAAGTGTCCCCGAATATTTATTGCGAATCAACTTTAACTGGAGGATAAGTTAGAAAATAGTAGAATACCTTCGCGGATAAAACTCACGATTTCATTGCGCTAGTCCTTCGGGGCTGGCGTTTTTTATTTGGATTATACTGGGGAATTTAGTGAGAGTGGTTATTGATCTACATTCAAACTGTAGAAGAGATACGGCTGGAAATGGAGAGCTATAGTCCGCATGCAGATTATGTACGTATGAATGGAGTGAGAGACCATAGTAAGTAAAGAAAAATAAATGTAAATAACTAAAAGAATAAAAGAGCCTCCCTTTAAAGGAGGCATTAGCTTAAGTTATTTGATCACATTGCTCAACCTGACAGAAACTTTGTTGTTCAGCAGCGATTGCGGCACTAGAAACTGATAAGATCATCAAGGCACTAATTCCTATAGTAAATATCTTTTTCATATAATCGATCCCTCTTAGAAGTGTAGTGATTTAATTTTCAGAAAAGGTTACCATGCACAAATCTCTTGCATATTCCCTCTAGTAGTTGGTGGGCATTTAGGATGAGGACCTACTGGACAATCCGTCTTACCATTAGGATTGCACAAAGTTGCAAAAGTAGGCTTAGGAGAAATTGTAACCAAGCCTCCAACGATTAAGGTAGCTGTAAGAAATACACCCATTAGTTTCTTCATAAAAAATGATCTCCTCTGCTGTTAAATTATGTATTAAGCATTATTTATATTATTATATTATTTTCTGTGTTTCAAATTTTTCGAATAAAAGAGCAATAATTTAATAGTATAAAATCTAAAAAAAGATAAATCGGGTGGGAGGTATCGCGATGACTATAGTATGCGGAAGACCCTACGTTTTATTTGACCCAAAGCAGACAGCGGCATTAAAGCGAACTGAACGAACGATTGTATCGTAAACGGATTGAACGAAGCTTCGGGGCGCCTAAAGATAAAGCATTAACGTTTATCACTGACCTCCACGGAAAACCGTAAGAGTATTGGACACATATAGAGGTCATAGAGATCATCGACGATTTACGCGAATAAAACGCCCTACCAAGAGGTAGAGCATGCTAAATAGTCTCGCTTATTTATCGTTGCTACAGTTTTAGGGAATAGTCAAGTAGAATAAAGAACCTCAGCTATCCTTTTATAGGGTTCTGTGGGATTGATACCTTTTAGTCATAGGTTCTATGTGTGTGACAAAATTAGGGTAATCAATTAGAAGAGAAGTCCTTCGATTTTAAATGCTACGAAATAATTAGTACAGCAGGCTTATATAAGATGGGAATAACAAACTTAATTAGTAATTATATGGTATAATCTTACTATCAAATAAGGATAATGCTTTTACTTTTGTCCTAAAATTAATCAAATTTTCAAGGGGAAGCGTATATGTCTATATTCAATAAATTATTTGGTCAAAAAAGGACAATCCAAAGTCCGACATTTGTTAAGGATTTCTCAAAAGATAATCCTCAGCTTTCTGCCCTTAATGAGCTTTTAAACAAGGTTGCAGATGGAGAAAAGAAGGATTACATTGAGAGGGATATTAAGTCTCTTACATATGGACTTGCTGGCGAGAATAATGTCTACTTTGAACTAAAAAATTCATTCCTGCCAATTTTGTGTTTACACGATGTAAGGGTAGAGTATGAGGATTATGTTGCTCAGCTTGACTTCGTTGTCATTTCTAATAAGTTTATCTGTATTTTAGAAACGAAGAAATTAAGTGGAAATATCTCGATTGACCAAGAAGGTAACTTTGTAAGAACCATAAAACTTAGATATGGAAAAGAAATTGTAGAGGGAATTTATAGTCCTGTAACTCAAAATGCAAGGCATATCGATATTATAAAACATGTCTTGTCAAAAGAATTGAAAATCAGCAATATACCAATTTTATCTCTTGTAGTCATGGCTAATCCCAAAACCATTATTAATAAATATAGTTGCCCTGCTGAGATAGAAAACTCAATTATCAAATACGATCAAATTAAAGCAACGCTGGAAAAATACCAGAATGATAAATCAAATACATATGACTTAGCTGAGAAGGATATGTATGCAATTTCAAATTTGCTAGTCAGGCTACATACACCAAAGCAGATGGATTTCGTTGCAAAATATCGGTTTTCGCAAGAGGATTTTCAAAAGAGGGATGAAACTTTACTTCGTGAAGAACTAAAATCGTACAGGCTTCAAACTTCAAGAGAAGAGAACATCAAGGCTTACTACATCTTCAATAATAATGAGATGGAAGATATGATAGCGAAATATCCGAGAACCAAAGAAGAGCTACTTACTGTTAAAGGCTTTGGACAAGTTAAAGTTGAAAAATACGGCGAGCGAATATTGAATATTTTTAATGGCTAATTGGATTATTATTACAATAATTTACTATCAAAAGCCAGATCAGGCTCATTTAAAAAAGAAACATTACACTGTTTTTTTTGATGGTTTACTGATGGTGAAAACTTGATTATGTATAATATTTACAAAAAGGATTGTTTTACAACAGCTCCACATTTGTTACACATATTGGACGGACATCTCGTTGTACTTCGTCTACTAAATTTGTGGACGCTTACACGCTATTTTACGATGAAAAGAGGGCGGGAATTACTTGACGACCGCCCTCTTCTTCATATTGATAGACAATAAAACTTGGATAAGTTATCTTCTGTGATGGAAATGTAAACAATCTCGAAATTCTCGATGACATCTTCTGTTGCATCGGACATTATCGTGTCCGAACATGTGGTGACAGCGTCTTTCGCATCTTCGCCATTCTCTGATACATCTCTCACGGTGGTCAGGATGCCGTGGTACGAATGGGTCAAATTGGAAATACGGATCATCGTATGGATTCACATACCCGTCGTAATATACTTGTTGAATAATTGGCTTCTTACTTTTTCTTTTCATGTTTTTACCCCCCCACTTTGGAAGTAATATGTTCTTTATAGTAAATGACGCTATGCCCTGTCCTGACTAAACGAATTAACGGGGTGTTTCACCCAAATACTTGTAGTGATGACGTTCGCCTAGGCTCTGTGTATTACATGATCTACTATCACTGTCCTATCTATAGATCTTATCCCTTTTTTGGGGGCTTATCTCTGTTCGGTCGAAAAGAGTAGGTGTTACTCAGTTGAGTTAATCCCAGTCCCAAATGAATATCTATGCAATGTGAAAAGCACCCAGCTACTTTTTGCTGAGTGCTTCTTTTCACGGGTGTTAATGGTCTATCTTTTTATCTGATGGGAAGAAGGGATTTAAAAGCCCTTATCATGCACCTGTCCAAACATCCTTTACATATTGTTCATCCCGTTGAAGCTTATCGAGCCAAGCTTGGGCTTCTTCTTTGCTTACCGAATGAATTGCTTGATAGGATGAAATCAGCGTGGCTTCCACATCAGGAGCCATTCGACTCCCATCCCCACATACATAAAGTCGAGCTCCCTGATCTAGAAGACGAATCAACTCTTGTTCATTTTGTTTCATGAGATGCTGAACATAGGTTTTCGGCTGGCCCTCTACTCGTGAAAAAGCGGTATGAATGGTCACGATACCTTCTTTTTCATATTGCGCAAACTCTTCTTGATACAAGTAATCCTGTTGCGGATGGCGGGCACCAAAGTAAAGATGGGCTTCACCAAGCTGTTTTCCTTGTTGCTGATAGTGCTTTCGTGCCTGAAGAAATCCCCGGAATGGTGCAACCCCGGTACCAGGTCCGATCATGATAAGAGGTGTTTCTGTATTTGTAGGTAGCGTGAAGTGAGATTCTGGTGTGCGTACAAATATAACAACAGGATCATTTGGCTTTAGATCGGCTAGATAATTTGAGGCAACACCTCGATACTCCCCATGCCCACTCCAGGCTGGGCCGCGCACTACGCTCACCGTTATGCTAGTACGATCTGGCAAGAGATGAGGGGAGCTGGAAATGGAATAGTAACGAGCTTTTAAAGGTGGAAGAAGCTCTAAAAAGCGTTCGAAAGGTAATTCACAGGCGGGATACTGTTCCATAAGATTAAACATGGATATGCGTTTATTCATTATATTGGTTTTGTAGGTATCCTCTTCAAGTAAGGCTTCCAATTCCCGTTTATGAGGTGGGCAGGTTGTATAAGCAGCAAGTTCGCGTAGTTGAGCACGGGTTGCTGCTTCCTGTAATTCTACGCTATGACTTAGCAGATCATATACACTTACCGGACGATCCAGCGGAAGATGCGCTGCACTGCGTCCACTGCCACTAAGAATTAGATAATCGTTACCATTCAAACCAAACCGATGTACAATACGTTCCACTAGCTGAGGACAGTTTTTGGGCAGAACACCTAAATGATCCCCCTCGTGGTAATGGACTCCTGCTGGAATAGCTATCTCGATATGACGAGTGCTACGTTCGCTAGTTTCTCCCTGAAGCTCTCTATTCTCTGTAACGTACGAACGAAGAGCATCATAGGACTCAGCGAGTGGAACTCCCGCAATTCCATTAACATATTGAACAGAAAGCGTGCTGCGCTCTCGCTCCCGATTTTCGTTGATCTTGAGCCCTAAAGCGTTCATGACACTAGGCCACAATTGATGACGCCAATCCTCAAGTTGTTTCTCAAAATCTCCGCTAGCGTCACCCTCTCCCTGCTTCATTAGCCGTGTCGCACCTTTTGTTTCGAGCTGCTTATCAATCAGGTGAGGAACCTGCTGGTATGTGCTGGCCCAATTATGGTCGCCACATCCGAATACAGTATAGTTGACCCCTGTAAATTCTCCAGGCTCTGCTTCTTTTAGCCATTGTACAAAGTCTTTGGCATTACTCGGTGGTTTTCCGTTATAAGAGGAGGTAATAATAAATACGGCTCCTTCTTTGGGTAGCTTACCTAAATAATCATTTAAAGGAGCAACCTTGCTCTTGAATCCTTGGAAACGTGCATCCTCTGCAAGTTCTCTTGCAATCCCCTCTGCAGTGCCAAGATTGGAACCATATAGCACTAGCAAGGGCGTATTATGTGCGTCAACGGTGGTAGAGGTTGTTGGCTGCGCTTGTGTTTTTTCGCGTTCCTTCTCTTTTCCGGTAATTTGAAAGGAGAGTTCATTCGTGCGTAAACGGACACGTATGGAAAAGCCTTCAGGTTTTAAAGTTAGTGTTTCTTTAATTTTTAGCTGATAATGATTATGGTCAATGATGTCAAAGTACTTTAAAATCATACCAAGTACTAAGGTCGCCTCTTGAAGCGCGAATTGCTGTCCTATGCAGGCTCGCTGCCCGTTTCCAAATGGTTTATACGCATCATAGGGGATTTGACTAGGGTCTTCAAAGCGCTCAGGGCGAAACTCCTCGACATTATCTCCCCAGACGCTTGTATCCCGATGAAGTGTAGGAATGAGTACATTGACACTTTCGCCTTTTTTCAAAGGATATTTTCCATCCAGCAGTGTGTCTTCCTTCGCGTAAAGAGAGAAGGCAGGAGCTGTTGGCCACAGACGAAGAGACTCATTTAAAATCATCGATATGTACGTAAGATTTCGCACTTCAGTATAAGTTGGAGTAGAACCAGTTAAGACACGGTCTACCTCTTCATATGCCTTTTGAAGCTTATCCGGGTTCTTTAATAGAAAGTATAAAGCAAAGGATAAGAGACCGCTTGTGGTTTCATGACCAGCAATTAAGAAAGTAATAATCTGATAGCGAATATTTTCGTCATCCAAGCCTTCGCCCGTTTGGGGGTCTTTTCCCTTTAGCATATGGGAAAGTAAATCGTTTGCATCATGATCCTCGTGCTCTTTACGTTCTGCTATTATTTTATCCACAAGGGTAAACATGGCTTGTATATCATGTTTAAATTGACGTTTTGTAATAACCATCAATTTATCTTTAATTTCTAGGCGCTGTAGCTGGCTCATTGCTTCATCCAGCGCACGAACCATGCTGGTAATAAAGGGATGCGGTTGTTCTCGATAAAAGCTATTAAACCGATAATTAAAGCCGCACAACCCAATGGTATCCAAAGTAAGCCTTGTCATATCCTCAGGTACGTCAATGCTTTCATCCGGGTTAAGGCGCGCCCATTTCTGGATAAGCTGTACAGCAATGTCTACCATCATGGAATGGTACCCTTGCATGGCTCTTTGGCTAAAGCTTGGGAGCAGGATATTATGAGCTTTTTGCCAATTGGGCTCATCCGTTGAGCTAGTAAACAGACCATCGCCTGCAAATGTTCTTACTTTTTGCAAGGGAGGCCATACATTCTTATCAAAACGGGATTCATCACAAGCCTCTGCTACCAACTTATGATTGGAAATATAGATGCTAACGCGGCCTCCAGGGTATTCCAGCCGGAAGATAGGACCAAGTTCATTGGCTAGCTTCATGATGGATTGAATTGGCATCTCTGGATTGATTAAAGGTAAATTTCCAAGGGGACCAAAGGTTTTTGGTTGCGGAATGTTTTGTAAGTGAGAAATCGTAATCAATCCTCTCTAATACATATTTCTTGATGACTCTCGCATCCTCTTTAGAGATTTCTACCTTATTTTTACAAGGATTGTCTGGTTTTATTCGGTTTGTAAGGAAAGATTACAAGTAATAAAATAACGTCTAAAAAATTAGAGAAACGAAAGCTCTGCAAGAAACGGGCTTTTTACTCGTCTGTTAAGAGTTATTTCATATACAAAGGGAGAAGATGTAAGCTATGACTGCTACAATAGGTTCAATTGTCGATATAAAAGGAATCAAGGTAGGTCATCAACAAGATGAGGAAGCACTGACAGGCTGTACCGTACTTCTAATGGAGGAAGGTGCAGTATGCGGAGTCGACGTTCGTGGCTCAGCTCCAGGTACCCGTGAGACTGATTTGCTTTCACCGATCAATAAAGTAGATCAAGTCCATGCGATATGCTTGTCTGGGGGAAGCGCGTTTGGCTTGGATGCAGCTAGTGGGGTAATGCGTTATTTAGAGGAGCAGGGAATTGGACTTGATGTGAAAGTTGCAAAAGTGCCGATTGTACCAGCAGCAGTATTATTTGATCTTGCTATCGGGGATGCTTCGATCCGACCTACCATGGCTATGGGCTATGAAGCGGCAAAGCAGGCGAGTGAACAGGTGTTTGCTGAGGGAAATATTGGAGCGGGCTGTGGAGCTACTGTTGGAAAAATGGCCGGTTTTGAACGCGCGATGAAAGGGGGGCTAGGCACGGCGTCCCGTGAGCTGGGTAACGGGCTAGTAATTGGAGCAATTGTTGCTGTGAATGCAGTTGGAGAGGTACGGTGTCCTGTAACTGGAGAAAGACTTGCAGGTGTGCGCGGGGAAAACGAGGAGTTACTAGATATCTATGATTGTATGGAAAAAGCTAGCTTTCATTTCATTCCAACTGGAGCGAATACCACGATTGGCGTAGTAGCTTGTAATGCTACCTTAACCAAATCAGAAGCGAATAAGGTTGCTCAAATGGCACATGATGGACTAGCCCGCACAATTTATCCCATTCACACCATGCATGACGGGGATACGATATTTGCGATTGGAACAGGAGAAGTACAGGCTTCTGTGGATGTAATCGGTGCATTAGCAGCAGAAGTACTGGCAGAAGCGGTTGTAAGAGCGATAAAGGCAGCGGAGCCAGCAGGTACGATTCCATCTTACCGGAGTCGACAAGGTGAGAAAGCAGAAATGATATTTTGATGAGATGAAAATACTCATTAAAGGAGCGAAAGGTTTATGTTAAACCTATCCAAAAAAGGATCACCTATCGTAACCTGTAACTAAAAAAGTGCAGTGTAATTTTGTCATTTTTATGAAATGTTATCAATCTTTCATTTAGGAAAAGCTTCAATAACCAAGCACACTGACTTTGTCTTTGTGCTATTTGGCTTGCTTTACATCAAGCTAAATCGTTATGAAATAAGCCTTTATGCTCTTTTCTCCATAGCTAGTCCTATACATCCTACCAGTGAATTTTTTATGCAATGGCAAAAATGGTACGTGTAAGTGAAAAAAGACTTGATTTTTTTAACATATAGAAATTAAAGCTTTTGTGATTTCATACCGATACTAGGGATAGCGCCCTATTTTACATATTTCTAGAAGCAGGGAAAAGAAAGAGAGGGGAAAGAGTTGTTTTCCAACATGAAAATATCTACTAGGAATTTATTGTTTACAGTTCTTAATACTATGTTGATCGGTGCTGTATTAATCCTAGCAAGTTTCGTTATTCAAGGGCAAGTCCTTATTGAAATGCTAGAAAAAGATACGCGAGCCTTGTTACAGTCACAATCTGTACATGTTTCTGCGGAAGACATAGATGAGGCTGTTAGAAATCCTGATTTGAATGCTTCCATCCAGAAGAAACTGACAGAGGGGCTTGACCAGATCAGTAAAGAGCATCCTCAGATTAAACAGGCGTATGTTTTTGGAGTGGAATTGAAAGAGGGAAATCAGACTTCTATTATTGCTCAGCCAACTCCAATTCACGAGTTTATGAAATCAGAAGGAATTAAATTGGGAGATATGCTCCCTCAGCCAGACGTCATTGTGAAGGGAGTTCAGAATCTTGTCAATGCCAAACAAGATACGATAACTTCTATTTATGATGATGAGTTAGGTACTTGGATCTCGGCTCTTCATCCAATCATGGACAACAGTGGAAACGTTGTTGCTTATTTTGGTATGGATGTTGATGCTAGTATGGTGACCAATGGGCAGGACGCGCTATTGCTGAACTCTTCCATATTGCTGTTCTTTTTGCTCCTTATCAATGTAGTTTTCCAATATTTGATTGTGAATCGTACCTTTAAACCCATTCAAGAGCTTATGCGTGGTATTAATGAAATGAGCAGAGGAAATTTAGATGTTCGTTTGCGCGAAGGAAAGGACGAGTTGGGTCAGGTAAATAACAAATTTAATCAAATGGCAGAAAATATGCGCACGATTATGATGACGATCCGCGAATCCTCGAATCAGCTAGTGAAAAACTCACAGCAATTACATACGATTATGGAAGAAAATAATCAGCATGCTACAACCATTACAGATAACATCCAAGAAATGTTCCAGCACACCAATCTGCAAAATATAGCTACAACAGAATGTGTGAAATCGTTGGATGAGATGGTGGTTAGTGTTGAAAGCATCGCCAATAATTCAACAGAGGTTCATCACACATCTTTGAACATGAAAGATCAGGCAGAGTCCGGTCAATACTCTGTCACTAAAGTGGCAGATCAAATGCAGCTCATTCAGTACTCTGTAGAGGAATCTGAAAATATTATTGATGTTCTACAATCTCAGTCAGGTAAAATTGGTGAGATTGTCAAAATGATTTCCGAAATTGCAAACCAGACGAATTTACTTGCTTTAAATGCAGCTATTGAAGCCCAACGAGCAGGTGAACACGGTCGAGGCTTCTCAGTTGTTGCAGATGAGGTACGAAAACTAGCGGAACAATCTAAGCAATCGGCAGAAGAAATCAGCCAGCTCATCAAAGAGATTCAGGAACGTACAAATACAGCAGTAATCTCTATTCGCCAAGGTTCTGCGCACGTGTTGGATGGTGTGAAAATCGTGCAAGAAACAGGTGAGATATTCCGCCATATGGTTCAGGCGAGTACAGAGGTATCCGACCGTATGCAAGAGGTATCTGCTTCCACGCAACAAATGGCAGCTGAAACAGAAGAGGTTACCTCTGTGGTAAAACAAGTATCGGAGAATGCACGTAAAAACACAAAATCAGCAGAAAACATCCAGGTCAAGTCAGATAATCAGTTAGCTTCTTACCAAGAAATTTTAGTTTCTGTTGACGGATTAAGTAAAATAGCGCAGGAGTTAGATAGCGCGCTATCCCAACTTAAATTAGAAGAACACAAGTAGGTTTTCATTTCTAAGAGAGTGTTGGGTCGTCAGCAGAATGCTAATATGGAGTACAAAAGAGGAGAGATCAGATGCTGGTCTCTCTTCTTTTTTCACCTTTTCATATTTTATTAGGAGGCAGGAGTTTATCATGCACAATACACCAAGATACGAACCTATAACGTTCCCACTAGACAATAATCGCTTCGGTCAGTTCACAGATACGGTGACTACAAGAAGCTCGTATGATTTGACTCCATATATGACAAAGTTATGGGAAAAGGGACAGGAAATTCATCTATTGGCTTTGTACATCATGTGGCTGCACAGAGTCAGCGGAACCCAGCAGATTACGTTGGGTACTCTTAGTCAGGAGAAATGGGTACCAGTAGCTATAAATGTTCAACAAGGAATGAACTATAATGATGTACTAGATCAGGTTGAACAAGCTTGGAAGCATGGAACAGAAGATGCTGATGCTTCTTATTCGTTCGATCAATTCCCAAGCACGTTTTGTCTGCAACAAGACTCACTCATGCAGATTGAAGCACATACAGCTGCTCCCCTACATGCTGGGATCATCGTAAACAAAGCAAAAGCTAGCTGGGAAATGTATTATGATTCCAACAGCTTCCGTCAACAGACAATTGATCGATTTATGGAACAAATGGAATGTTTAGCAGAACAAGCTGTGCTGCATCCGCAGACAAGCTTTACTGCTTATCCCATGCTATCTGAAATGGAACAGAAACTGTATCAATCCATGAATCAGACGACAGAAGCATTTCCAGCAGAAAAGACGATTCTGGATGTCTTTCAAGAGGTAGTAGAAGCGCATGGTGAGAGGCTTGCCTTACAGACTGATGAGACTAGGTATACGTATAAACAAGTAGATACGGCATCTAATCGGGTAGCTACAATGCTACAACAGCATGGGATTAAGCCAGGGCAATATGTTTCTTTATTTATGGAGCGAAGTATCGAAGCCACCATAGCCGTACTTGGGATATTAAAAGCGGGCGCAGCTTATGTTCCATTAGACCCGCATCATCCGCAAGAACGTAATGCCCATATTATTCAGGAAACGAATTCTCATGTAGTTCTTTCTAGTCTTGCCTATCGAGATTTAGTGGTACAAGCTATTCCGAAAGCACAGGTCTTATGGATGGAAGACATTGAAATATATTCTGATACAGCGATAAAACCGGCTATTACGCCGTTGCATCCAGCCTATGTCATTTTTACCTCGGGGTCCACAGGAACGCCCAAGGGAGTTATTTTGCACCATCAGGGGGTAGTGAATTACGGGCTTGCTGTTAGAAAAATGATGAACGTAACAGAGCAGGATATCTTCACACAATTCATCACGTTTAGCTTTGATGCATCCGTTCATGAGTTATTTGGAGGCTTATTAAACGGCGTTACCTTACATTTTTTAACGAAAGAAGAAAGAATGGATTCGATTTCGTTTGCAAGAGCAGTCAAGCGTGTAGGAGTTACGTGCATTCCCGGCATTCCTGCTGCCTTCTTTAACCAATTAGTTAAAACGTTGCCAAGCACAGAAGCAGACTGCTTCGCTACAGTAAAAAGCATAGGAGTAGGCGGAGAGCTTCTAGCGGGCGAGGTTGTTCGTTCCTTTCAGGCTAAATTTTCGAGTGATACGATCATTTACAATTTGTACGGGCCGACTGAATGCACTGTGACATCTACGTATCATGCTGTGACTAAACCAGTGAAAGCTGATACGACCAGCATCCCGATTGGAAAGCCTCTTGCAAACTATGAAATATATCTGGTTAACGAATCGTATCAACTGTGCCCGATTGGTGTTCCAGGAGAAATTCTGATTAGCAGCGTAGGAATTTCGCACGGCTATCTGCACATGCCTGAGAAAACGAAGGAAGCCTTTATTTCAGACCCCTTCACACCAGGATCAGGAAAAATCTTTTATAAAACAGGTGACCTGGGACGCTTGCTAGAAGATGGAGAGGTAGAGTATTTAGAACGTAAAGATTTTCAGGTCAAAATTCGTGGGCATCGAATTGAAATAGGAGAGATTGAGGAGCGATTAGCTACGTATCCTGAGATACAAAGCGTAACAGTTATTGTGAAAAAGGACCATGATAATCAGAATACATTGGTCGCTTTTTACACAACAAATACACAGCAGGAGATTGATCCGGCGCTTTTACAAGCTTTTTGCTCGCAGAAGCTGCCTCCTTACATGATTCCAGTGCAATTTGGTTATCTATCGTCTATGCCTATTGCACCAACCGGTAAAATTGATCGAAAAAAGCTAGCTACTATTGAGCTAAAACCGGTGATAAGAACACAAACGTATATCGCGCCCAAAACGGAGGTTGAGCAGGAAATTGCCCGAGTATGGGAAATAGGATTAGGAGTAGAGCGTGTAGGTGCAAATGATAATTTTTTTGAAATAGGAGGACATTCTCTTAAAATTATAGAGATATTAGTTGAAATAAAGCCAAAATATCCACTGCTAAAAATTAATGACTTCTTCACACATCCAACTGTCCAAGCATTAGCGCATCGAATTGAAGAGCTGAGTCAAGAAGAGCAGAACACAGAACGCACTGATTCTGGGCTGCTTGAGAGTAATTTACAAACAGAAGAAGTCCTTGCTGAATATCCAGAGCGTTTACAAACGACCAAAAAGGTTCTAAGACGCGGTCAGCATACATTTTTACTAACGGGGGCGACAGGCTATCTTGGTTCTCATTTGTTAAATGAATTGCTGCAAACAGCATCGGGCACAATTTATTGCTTGGTACGTGGGGAAGATGTTCAGAGTGCTACAGAACGTTTATATCAAAATTATTCCTTTTACTTTGGAGATAAGCTGAGTAGACAGCTTCATTCACGTGTGAGGGTGATGATAGGTGATTTGCAGGAAGTGCGCTTGGGATTAGGCAAAGAGGATTGGCATGAGCTTGTTCAAAATATTGATGCCATCATGCACTGCGGAGCGGATGTAGCTCACTTTGGTGACTCTCAGCATTTCTATCGAGTAAATGTACAAAGCACGGAGACGTTACTTGATCTGGCCAGGGAAAAACAGGGTATTCATTTTCACTATGTTTCCACGATCGGTATTCCTGAAGAACTGTCTTATGCAGGGAAATGGCACGCATTGCGCAATGCAGACCAAGTGGACTATTCCATTGTGCTAGACAATCATTATATCAATAGCAAATGGGAGTCAGAGAAGCTGGTGATGAGAGCTTTTGAACAGGAAGGTATACCAGTGACAATCTATCGTGCTGGTAATTTGAGTAGCCATTCGTTATCTGGTGCATTTCAACGAAACATGGAAACAAATGCGATGTATCGGATGTGTCGGGCGATGTTTTTGCTGGGAGTTGCCCCACATGTTGATTGGCTAGTAGACTTCACCCCTATTGATTTTGCAGGAAAGGCGATTGCTAACCTTGCATTACAAGAGGAAGCAGTCGGAGCCGTTTTCCATATTGTTAATCCAGAACAGATTCCGTATGTGGAGCTATTGGAGCATTTTCAGTCTTTTGGCTATCAGCTGAGTCTGGTTTCCCAACAAGAATATGAGCAATGGCTATTTGATGGAACGAAAAAAAATCGGGAAGGGATGGAGCTAGCTATTACGCAACTGGAGGGAGATGGCGCACGTGATTCGAATGTTCGATTTGCATGCCCTAAAACAACAGCCCTATTACAAAAGCTCCAGATTACATGCCCAACACCGACGAAAGCATATTTCCAGGCGATGGTGAGGTATGCAATAGAAAATGGATATTTCCCAATGCCAACACTTGCAGAGCCGATTTGCTAACAAGGTTGTGCTCCGTCAATCATCCTCTACTTATCAGTTGGTTTAAGAATAGCTCATCAGGATTTATAATAAGCTACAGGTAATAAAAGTCGTCAGACAAACCAGGTTAGAGGTGGAATAACATGGAATTAATTATTTTAGCAAAGTTGATGCTTTCTGCTTTCCTTGGAATCGTAATTGGAATTGAGCGTGAATTAAAACAGAAGCCACTAGGATTAAAAACTAGCGTAATCATATCGGTTAGTAGCTGCTTACTGACGATTGTTTCGATTGAATCTGCCCAATTTTATGCGGAAACGTCTATGAACAATCGAACAGATCCCATGCGTTTGGCTGCACAGATCGTTAGTGGAATCGGCTTTTTGGGTGCAGGGGTCATTTTGCGCCGAAATAATGATGTTATTTCTGGTCTAACCACAGCTGCAATTATTTGGTCTAGTGCAGGGATTGGAATTGCGGTTGGCTCGGGCTTTTATTATGAGGCAGCGTTAGGAGCTGCGATGATTTTGTTCTCTGTACAGTTGCTTCCTTATTTAGTAAATATGATTGGGGTTCGAAAATTACAAGGAAAAGAATTAAAAATTCGCCTGTTCTTAGATGAGCATTCCCATATGACAGGGATCATCCAGAAATTCAAAGAAGAAGATATGAAGATTAAGAATGTCTGGTTAAAGGATGTTGATAAGCAAAGGGTACAGATGGATTTACGTCTAGTCGTGTACGATCATATTTACATTACTGACATTTATGAGATGGTCCATAATTTAAACGGGGTGGCACGTGTAGAGATTGACAGCTAGTGTGAGGTTACGTATACTGATTGATAAGTTTACAGGAATCTATACATGATCATAATGATAACAAGCGCAATGATGAAGAGGAGTATGCAGGCAAGAATGCTTAAGAGAGCTGATGGTTGGTGAAAATCAGTGCGGGAAGCTTGCAGAATGGACTTTTGAGCGTCCAGACCGATAGTGTGAACCAGAACATGGTAACACACAGGTAGGCTCTGGCGGAGCGTCTCACCGATAGAAGAGACAAGTATTCGAGCAAAGGCATGCAGAGCTAGCACTTGCTCCGATACAATTGAGCGCGCTGTGTAGACAGCGAATAAAGGTGGCACCACGGGTTTCTCGTCCTTATTTTATAAAGATAAGGATGGGAAGCCCTTTTTGTATTTCTTGTAAACAAAATAGAGGTAATCAGGACAAGGAGCGTGATGAGAATGGAAGATGGTTGGTGGTGGCTTTATCAACTGAATGAGATAAATAAACAGAGGGAGATCAATGCCTTTCATACCCCACGATCTCCGCTCTCAAAACGAAAGAGGCTGATTATCTATGAAAAATCAAAAACTGGTATCAGGTATCCGTTCTACTGGTGAATTACATTTGGGTAACTATTATGGAGCAATGAAAGGCATTGAGAAGCTTGTAAACACATACGATGCTAATTTTTTTATAGCAGATTTGCATACATTGACCACACATCCTAGCCGCGAGCATATGTCTAAAAATGCTCTAGAAGCGGCCGCCAGTTATTTGGCTGCAGGACTGAATCCTGAGCATTGTACGTTTTATACACAATCTTCTCTGTCAGCCGAGGTTGCGGAATTATCCTTATATCTAGGAATGGTCATGCCTTTAGGTGAGCTGATGAGATGTCCAACCTTTAAAGAAAAGGCGAAGAAGCATCCTGATAATGTGAATTATGGTTTAGTGGGATACCCTGTGCTGATGACAGCAGATATCCTGCTGCATAAAGGTGAAGTAGTTCCTGTTGGTGAAGATCAATTAGTGCATTTGGAGATGGCACGGCAAATTGCTAGGCGTTTCAATAATAGGTATGGTGAGGTTTTTGCATACCCGCAACCGTTGGCAGAGAATGCTGTTCGTATTCCTGCACTACATGGTCAGGGTAAAATGAGTAAATCAGACGGAGTAGATACGTATATTAGTTTACAGGATGAGCAAAGCCAGATCGCTCAGAAAGTAAAAAAGGCATACTCTGATCCAACTCGTATCTATCTGCAACAACCAGGTCATCCGAGTGTACAAGGCTGTAATGTTTATCATCTGCACACATATTTTACGAATGAGCTGGGTCAACAGCAGCTTAGAGAGCAATGCTCCATGGCATCAATCGGGTGTGTAGCTTGTAAACAGCGACTAGCTGAAAAAATCGAACAAATTGTGGAGCCATTCCGTACCCGCAAACAGCAACTTACAGAAGAACAAATAATCGATACCCTGCAACAGGGTGCCGAGAAAGCTCGGCTGTCTGCACAAAAGGTTCTTCAGGAGGTACGAAATGCCATAGGAATTCTAATGGTGTAAATTTGTGGATGATTTTATATTCTTTGTATTTACAATTATGGTATAATTATCCTGTTAGAAATCATCTTGTAACCGGAGTGAAAAAAAGACAGCTTGTTAACGACTAAAAATGTGCAGCTTGTATAAACAGATGTATAAGAAAGATAACTAATTTTTGTACTTGTAATACAAAGGAGCTGTTTACGTGAAAACGATCCCTGCGCTCAAGCATGCAACTATGGCATTTGCTGTCTGTCTAGGTCTTTGTTCCTCTCTTTTTGGTCTTTCCGAATCCGCACAAGCGGCTGGTAATTTAGAGCCGGATTATGAAGTGAAGCTATTACTGGATTCGAATAAGGTGCTATCTTCTGAGCATAAGCTGTTGCCTGATGTGCTTAAAGCGTTCAATCTGCCTGACTCCGCCATAAAAATGAATGTACAGTTTCTGGATACAGAAGACCAGGATTTGAATCATGCAGGCTGGATTAGTCGCATCCGCAAGTCGGACAGTAAAGAGCATATGGAAATCACCTATAAAAAAAGATATCCTATTGAAAACAATAACATTGATGCTGCCTTAACAAAGGCTAATAAGGAAGGCTTTGATGCTACAGACACGAATTATGAAGCGCAGGTGGAATGGGGCTACAAGCAAAAAACATTAAGTATTTCCAGAAAGAAAAAAATAAAACAATCAGGTTTTCAAGGAACACAATTGCCGTCTCTCTCAGACTCCATTAAACTACTAACCGCCAATATACCTGGAAAGCTGGATAAATGGCTGTACCCTGGATGGGGGAGTGAAAAAGTAGGACAAGCAAGAATATACGGTCCTGTTCTGGCAGAACGATACACAGGAACATGGAATGGGCTGAAGATTGATGTGGAAATTTGGCCGATTAAATCTGCTTCTGGAGGCAATTTGGATTATATTGTAGAAGCTTCCTTTAAAACTACCAACAGCAGAGAAGCTTCAGAGGAACAAAAGAGGCTAAAGGCTTACCTAGAAGAAAAGGGATGGTTTTTGCCAAAAGACTCATTGAAAACCGCTTTGATTTTGGAAAGATATTAGTTCTATCTCTATTATATCCTGACAAAAAATCCTTGAAGAGAAGCTTCAAGGATTTTTTCTTTATTATTTACTTACTTACTTTATGAACATAAACTGAATGGATTGCTTAAGCTGATTTAGCATGTCCACGCTTTCTTTAAATTCCGGGCTTTCTGGTTTCTCCAAATAAGGTGCTTCACTCGGTGTTTGCAATGCATATACCTTTCCATCCTGCATTCCTAACATCGTAAAGAGTCCTGTATCTGCATACTCATCTTTATCCCATACGGTTTTAGTAATGATGAGCACTCTGAAGAAAAATTCAGGTTTTACTGCCTTATTTTTCGGTACATATTGAAAAATAACTTCATTTGCTTTTTTTTCTACTTTGATCTTATCCTTCCGTTCAGAAGGGAGACTGATCAGAGCCTTTTGATCCTCAATCACATATGCATCCTTGCCAGTTATTGCTCCATTTTGGCTAGAGGATTTGCTTTTTACGTTCACGATCTTGTTTTTTTGATCCCATTGCACCTCTCCTCCGAGAGATTCTGCCAAACCCCGTGCAGGTACGAGTACCCGACCATTAATGATTTGAGCTTGCGCGTCCGTTTTCACTTCTTTCCCATCGACCATCACTTTGATGGCTGGAGCAGCGTAAGTCATGCCTGATACGAGCAGTGCTGTAGCTAATACGCCGCAAAACATCCCTTTTTTCCCTATCATCTTCATGTTGTGTCTGTCTCCTTTAGTGTAAATCTCTGTTTATTGACAACTTTTTAGATCTAAAGCATACAGAATATTCAAGAGAAAAAGCAAACATCAAATCTGGCTGTATTTTCCTAATATCCTGCATCTCACGAAATCTGGTCTATTCAGCATGGCTATACAAATGGTTCCTCAAGCCAGCACGACATACAACGCAAAAGAAAAATGACCCGAGTTTCCTTAAGCAGGACTCAAGTCATTTTTTTATTTTACCTATCCTGAACCACTAATTCCTGCACGAATTCACGAAGCTTCTTATTATCTCGCACACTCAGGACAGAGGCCCCTTTCACTGATGTGCCATCAATTAATTCCATCGGCGGTACTTGTGCTAAGCCGGCTATGTGGCTTTCCACACCGAGCTTTGCCAGCTTCAGCATATCGGGGATATTCAGATTTGTCTGGATGTAAGGTGCTACACTTTCCAAAATTTGCTTCATCCGCAAAAGGTTCCAGTCGGATTTCAGCTTTTCAGCGATGGCAAGCAACAGGTTACGTTGTCGCTCGGTCCGGGTGAAATCGCTCATTGCGTCATGGCGGAAACGCACGTATTGCAGCGCTTTATCTCCATCCAGCATTTGTTGCCCTTTTCGCAGATGGATGTCGTATTGGTTACCGTCGGTTTTGTCGGTGTAGTCCATGTTTTTCTCGACATAAAAATCAATGCCGCCAATTCCATCGATGAGTGATTTGAATCCTTCGAAATCGGTATATACATAATATTGAATATCAAGACCGAGCAAGTCGCCTATCGTTTTCATGGCAAGGTTAGGTCCCCCTAGTGCGAGTGCGGTGTTGATTCTTCCTTTGCCATGACCTTCGATTTCGACATAAGTATCCCGAAGAACAGACATAAGATGTGCTTTTTTCGTGGTGGGGTCAATCGTTACTACCAGCATGGAATCGGAACGCGCTTGATCGTTCTTCTTCACCCCCCGATTGTCGCCGCCCATAAGCAGAATGCTGACGCGCTCGGTGCCTTCCCATATGACAGGCTTCAGCGCGTCATTCTCCTGCTCGTCGATTAGAATGGTATCCTTTGGTTTGTCCAGACTGTCAAGTACATAGTAGGTGCCAATGAGCTGATAGCCGAAAAAAATGATGATGCTCAAAAGCAAAACTCTGAAGCTGATCAGCACGAACCTCCATGTTTTCTTTTTATGATTCTTTTGCTTTTTTTCCAAAATCCATGACATGTTGCTCCTCCAATAATCTCATCCATTTTTCGTTAATGTTCACATTGTTATTTGCGTCTGGGGATGCAATCAGTGTAGTCTGCGAATATATGATAAATAAGATGGACTTGTAATGAAGTTGTAAATTGTCGAATTTATATAAATTACATGAGCAGTGATAGATTAACTCTTTTGCAGCTGTTGATAGGGGGAATGAGTCGTTCAAGAAACAATCCAATTCCTATTTGACTTGTTGCATGTTTCACAAAGATATATATTATCTCTATAAAAATATTCTTTTATCATGTAATATCAGTAACAAAACATATAAACCATTCATGAAATGTTAGGTGATTACGAAGATGCAAAAGAAGATACTGATTGTCGAGGACGATATTCATATAGCCAAAATTATTAAAATGAATCTTACGCTCGTGAACTTTTTAACGACCGAGGTACATGACGGTCTTTCGGCACTGGAGGCGGTGAAGCGAGAGAAGTTTGATCTTATCCTGTTGGACGTTATGATTCCGAAGCTGGACGGCTTTTCGCTGATGGAAAAAATGAAATCCTACCACATACCAGTGATTTTCCTGAGCGCGAAAAACTCTGTGTATGATAAAGTCAACGGACTTAAACTAGGGGCGGATGATTACATTGTTAAGCCCTTCGAAGCAATTGAACTCTTGGCTCGAATCGAAACAGTGCTACGTAGATATGGCAAAGAAGACTCTATCATCAAGTTTCAAAACATTGAAGTGGCTCTGGACAAACGAGAGGCGACTATCCAGGGCCAACCGGTAGAGCTGACTCCAAAGGAATACGATTTGCTGGTCGTATTGCTGAAAAACAAGAACATAGCACTATCCAGAGAGCAGTTCCTTGACAAAGTATGGGGCTGCGATTTCTATGGTGAAACAAGAACGGTCGATATGCACATCAAATCGCTACGCAAAAAACTCCAGCTACATGACCAAATCAAGACGATTTATAAAATTGGGTACCGGCTGGAGGATTGATGGATGAAGTTTTGGCAGAAAATATACTTGTTTTCCATTCTTGCATTCGTTCTCATCTTTCATATTTTTTCGATAATGGTCATCGAGCGGAATCACATGAAAATGCTAGAACAGGAAATCAATAGCGCATTAAGCCAGTACATCAGCATTCATTCTAGCGTAAATGCGATCCTTCCAATTCTTCGTATCTATGATTCCGTCGATTACGAAAAAACAGTATTAACGAATATTGCCAACGAATTTGTCGAGAAGAACAGCGAGCAACGAACCTATTTGCAGATTCTAAATGATAGCAATCAGGCGATTTTCAGCAATACCGATTTCAAGATGCCATTTGAGCGTAAGGAGCTGGACAAGCTAGGTACGGATGAAATCAGATATATTTTACGAGATATTGATGAACGTACGATATTGTTTGCAACGAATATAACGTACATTAATCATAAAAGTTACGTATTCACTTACATGAAGGATCTTACGCCGGTGTATCAGGAGCGCGTAGATCAATACAGCTTTTTCGTCAAAGTGGATGTGGCCGCCTGCATTCTTTATATGCTTATTATGTATGTTGTGAGCAAAGGCCTGACGAAGCCGATCGATCGTCTAAATCGAACGGCTCGGGTTATTGCACAGGGGGATTTTTCAGAACGAGTTCAGATAACAACAAAGGATGAAATCGGCGTGCTGGCCAAAAATTTTAACGAAATGGCTTCGGTGGTCGAGGATAAAATCAATGACTTGGAGCTACACAACCAACAGAAGCAAAGGTTTATCAATAACTTTACTCACGAATTAAAAACACCATTGACCTCGATTATCGGATTCGCCAATTTTCTGAGAACAACTAAATACAAAGAAGATATATTTTTAGATGCTCTGGATGTCATTTATTCAGAAGGAAAGCGGCTAGAATCCTTTTCGTTAAAGCTGATGGATTTGGTTTTCCTAGAGGAGCACCATTTTCAAATGGAGGAACATGATCTTAAGGCCACAATTGCCGAAATGGAACCTGTGCTGAAAATGAAAGCGAGAGAAAAGCAGATTAGCATCGTTATTGATTGCGAAGAAGGGTCTCTGCTTATGGATAAGGATGTAATGAAAAGCTTAATTTTCAATCTTGTAGATAATGCGCTTAAAGCTTCCGCCAAACAGCAGAGCATTACACTTCGTACCTACTGGAGTGATAACCATTACATCCTCGAAATAATTGATCAGGGCATAGGGATTGCCAAAGAGCATCAGGATAAAATATTTGAACCGTTTTTCATGACGGATATAGCAAGAACGAGAAGCAATAATGGAGCGGGCTTAGGTCTCTCCATATGTCACAGTATTGCAGACATTCATAAAGCCAGTATCAAAGTGATTAGCGAGGTTAATCAAGGTACGACAATTCAGGTTATTTTTAATGGAACGGGTCAAAAGACTGGGGTGCAACAATGAAAAAATATCTGTTTTCTATTGTAAGCATGGCGTTTTTATTAATGACGACAGGTTGCACTGGATTTTACAATGCTATCGAGAAGGACACTGTCATGGTTAAAAAAATAAATAGCGAGCACAAGAGCAACGAGGTGAAATATGAAGGTACGCTTTCGCAAGATGCCGTGAGGATGCTCAGCGTAAATGCCGTCAACAAATATTTTAATGAGAAGCTTACTGTAGACGATGTCCAATTTGAGCTATCGGTGATTGACCACAACAAGCTGAAGGATCTAGTCGAAAAAGTATTCAAGGGACTAAATCAGGAAGTAAGTGAACATGTCGAAAAGGAGCTAAACAAAATTCCCAGTGGCCTGTACTATATGACGCTAACGGTTTCAAACGGTCCCAATGATATTTACGATATCATCTTGAATGCCAGAGACGGAGATGTTCTTAAAATCTTGAAAGGAAACGGAGCGAACTTCTTTGGTGACACATCTCCCGGTCGTAATCTGTTTGAACTTGCTGATCAGTTTATCCAAGAAAAAGGAGATTCTGAGCTGGCGTCCGATCTGACATTGGACCAGGATGCTGTGCGGTTTGGCACCAAGACGGAAGTTTATTATAAGAGCAAGACGAACAAAACGTGGAAATATAACGTGATGATCAATCAAAGAACAATGAAAGTGATTGGCTTTACCAAAGATATCATGGCAATACTCAATTATTATTCAGGATCGACCTCTTATCGATAATCCTAAGACTGGCCGCTAGTTGTGGCTGGTCTTTTTTTGTGCGTATCGACCTTACATCTCAACATTTTACAACTTGATTACAAGTCCATCTCACTTATCATATAATCCCGTACTACACTGAATGCATACTCCAAGTTATGGTGTGTTACAAATAATTAGAGGGAGGTCAAGTTTCAGTGGAAGCAACGTATCGATTAAATAAATCGCATGTAAATATAGAGGATGGCAAACGACGATATATGCCGGGATTGGACGGGATACGGGCACTAGCTGTCCTTGTCGTTGTGGCATATCATTTTGGGTGGAGAGGAGCCTCAGGAGGACTACTGGGAGTTAATGTGTTCTTCGTTCTGTCCGGTTACCTCATCATGGATTTATTGGTGGAAGAGTATCGGAGCAAAGGGCGGATCGATCTGAAACGATTCTGGTTCCGTCGCGCACGCAGACTACTTCCAGCTCTGCTACTTATGCTACTTGTTGTTTCCGTCATTCTGTTTATATCGGATAGCAGTCGATTCGTCTCGATTCGGGGAGATATTTGGGCTGCGATCATGTACATGAGTAACTGGTACTTTATTTATCACGATGTGTCATACTTCGAGAGCTTTGGTCCAGCTTCTCCTTTCGGTCATCTCTGGTCACTGGCAGTCGAGGAGCAATTCTATCTATTGCTACCATTGTTACTGTTTGGCATCATAAGATTCACAAACCCTACGTGTGGAAAACTTGCGCTGTATTTGTTGATCGGTGCAGCAGTATCTTTTGGTACGATGGTACTGCTATACGATCCTAATACGGACCCGAGCAGGGTGTATTATGGTACGGATACACGAGCATTCGGATTTTTGATCGGAGCTGCACTCGCGCTTGCATGGCCAAGTCGTATTCTTGCCACACCCTTGTCACGTAAGGGTACCGTTGTCCTCGATGTTGTAGGTGCTATCGGTGGAGCTATTGTCGCTTACATGATTGTCTTTACCGGAGAATATGACGAGTGGCTGTATAGGGGAGGCATGGTTGTCCTTTCAGTCGCGGCGGCATTGGTCATTGCCGCTGCTGTAAGCCCGTTCACTACTGTGAGCAAACTGCTTGCATGGAAACCTCTTAGGTGGGTCGGTCAGCGATCATATGGCATTTACCTATTGCATTATCCGATTATCGTTTTAACAGCTCCTGCAAATCCTAATATGAAAGCCGGCTTTTTCCTTCAGCTTGTTTTACTCGTGGTGATGATATGGCTAGCAGCGCTGTCTTATAAATTCGTAGAGTCACCTTTTGTAGAGTCATCTACTTTAATCGAAGGCTGGAAACGAAGTAAGATCGAACTACGGAAAAGGGTAAACCAGACCGCCTTCATTCGACGTCGAAGATTATCTGTATTACTGTCAATTGGCATGATTGTTCTCTTATGCGTCTCTTGTGCCCAGCGTGAGAGCGAGACTACGGGAGCTTCATCCAAAGAAGTGAAACAAGAAATGATCCAAGGCGAAACTACCGACAAGCTTAAGGAGGAACCGAAGGAAGAACCAGAGCTACATGAATTGCTGATACAGTCGCAGGATGTCCAGACACCGTCTTTACTATCCGATGGGGTAACTGCTATTGGGGATTCGGTCTTGCTCGGTGTTGCTCCAGAAATAGAGAAGCTTGTACCAGGTATTATCATCGATGCGAAGGTCAGCCGGCAAATGAAAGATGCACTAGCTATTGTACAACAGCTTGAATCTGAAAACCGGCTTGGGAAGTGTGTCATCGTCGAGCTTGGTACGAATGGTCCCTTTACATCGGATACGCTAACTAACCTACTCGATTCCCTTGGTGCAGAACGACAGATTATTCTTATTAATACACGAGTTCCGCGGAATTGGCAGGATAAGGTGAACCAAGAGCTGAGCAGGGCAGGTGAGGAGCGTTCCAATGTTAAGATAATCGATTGGTATTCCTATAGTGCGAACCAATCGGGCTGGCTAACTAAAGATGGAATTCATTTACAACCTGAAGGAGCAAAAGCATACGCCTCGCTGGTCGCCGAAACGATCAGTAATTAAGGCAGACTGTATCTTTATCGGACAAGGCTATGCAAGATGCTGCTACTTGTTTGAAGCAGCGAAAGGACAGATAGCACGCTTGCTGACTGGTTTACTGATAGGGGGAGCTAGACTCCAAGTTCTAAGCAAGTTTCTTATCAAAAGCGGAACGTAAGTGGAGTAGCGTGCCGCGGCAACTGCTCCACTTTTCGCTTAACTTACGCATAGCGAAACAATTCATCTTGGGAAAACTAGCTCTAAAACGTTGCATGGGATGGTCAATATTACAACGTTATGTAAAACGGATAAGCCTTAATATAATAATGTCAAATTACGCTTTTTTATGTTCCTTTGATACAGATGTTGACAGCAGAACGTTATTACTAAATAACATGAGCGAAAGAGCAGGCCTTCTGACAGCTGTTTCGTTTTAGCATTTTCTCGAATCGCTCCCATCCTAACGACCTATAATTTCGAATGTTCAAAAACCAGTCCATTTTCAACTACACAGGCACAAATGAGATGTATGTAAAAACAAGATAGAAGCGCAAAACAATCCTCAACTTACAAATTTGTAATATTAGTGTCACCTAATTAAATAGTAAACATTTTCCCTTTAGCCTAGAATACAAGTTGTTCAAGTAAATGATGTAAAAATGAATGATGTAGAGAGGTGATGATTTTTGAAAAAATGAGTAAAATCTATAGAACTATTGCAAGATTTATACGTAAATCCTTTATAAAGATATTTGTAAGGAGGCTATTATGAAGAAACGTTGGTGGGGTGTTATTGCAGCTGGAGTACTAGTCGCCGGCGCCTATGGTTATTTGAAATTGACCGCTGTCGACGCAACAGGCCTTCCTGTTTCCGTCATTCCTGTTGTAAAAGGAAGCATTGAAAACAAAGTAATGGCATCAGGAATGGTTAAAGCAAAGCAAGAGGTTACGCTTTTCTCCCCAAATAATGGGACCTTGCTGCAATTTAACGTACAAGAAGGGGACAAGGTTACAGCAAATCAAGTCATTGCTCGTATAGATGTTACCGATCTATCAAGCGAAATGGCATCCATTGATGCGCAAATCGCTTCGCAGCATGCTGAACTAAATCGTGTTAAATCAGGCAAAGAACCTGAAACGATTGCCCAACAGGAAGAGCGTGTTCGTCAAGAGAAAGAAAAGGTTGACTCTGCCGAGAAGGAATACAACCGTACCAAACAATTGGTAGAGGCTGGTGCTTCTCCTGCCACTGATTTGGACAAGGCTAAGGACTCATTATCCCAAGCGCAATCATCTCTTAAAATGTCCCAGAGCGAATTAGCCCTCAATAAAAAAGGTCCAAAAAGCACAGATATTGCTTCCGTTCAAGCACAGATTAACCAGCTACAGGTAAAAAAAGCGGAGCTAGCGAAGCAAAGCTCTCAATCCACCGTGGTGGCTCCTTTCTCCGGTACTGTTTTAAAGGTGGATGCTAAGAATGGTCAAGCCGTGACGAAGGGTACAGAAATCATTACGATGGGTGATTTGACAAAATTACAAGTGGTTGCTGATATTAACGAATCAGATGTAAAAGAGCTTCAATTGGGACAAAAAGCACTTGTAAGCGGCACTTCTATGGGCAAAGAAAAAGTAGCAGCTACGGTAACCCGTATTTCGCCGCTGGCTACAAAGATTC